>PBOV01000029.1 GCA_002724505.1 Rhodospirillaceae bacterium
TTATGGACGAATTGGCAACCTCCGCGGGCTATATGGTAGCTATTGCATCTGATCGCATCATTGCTCATGCAGGGACTATTACTGGTTCTATTGGCATCCTCATGCAAACCGCCGAGGTAACCGATTTACTGCACAAACTTGGAATTAAGGTTGAGGCCATAAAAAGTGGGCCATTAAAGGCAGAGCCTTCTCCCTTTTCAAAAATTACACCTAAAGTTAGAAAGACTACAAAAATTCTAGTTGACGATATGTATACAATGTTTGTCGAGATGGTTGCAAAAAGGCGAAACATAAAAATTCAAAAAGTTCGAGAGCTAGCAGATGGCCGCGTTTATACTGGCCGTATGGCACTCAAAATTGGATTAGTCGACGAGATCGGTGGTGAGCGGCAAGCTAAAAATTGGTTAGCTAGTAAAAACAAGATAGACAAATCAATACCAGTCCACGATATCCGGCCCGAAAATAGCGTTAAACGATGGCTCGACTATGCACTATCCTTGATACAAAAAACGTCGATTTCTGAAAGACTTATTCTTGACGGCCTAGTATCCGTCTGGCACCCTCAATCATAGTGGAGTCTTTATCAGACAGTGCCGGAGTGGGCGCTGTTATTGGCAAACCGGGGGCGGGTTGTGATGACCAAATCTGAATTAATTATAAGATTAACGGATAAAAATCCGCATTTGTTCCAACGCGATATAGAACGGATCGTTTCCACGGTCTTAGAAGAAATATCAATGGCCTTATCAAGGGGTGACCGTGTTGAATTACGGGGCTTTGGAGCATTTTCTGTCAAAAATAGAGGCTCACGTGTAGGCCGAAATCCTCGCACGGGCGAGACTGTGTTCGTTACACAGAAGTCGGTTCCCTTTTTCAAGGCCGGGAAAGACTTAAGGGTACGGCTGAACACACCCTAGGAATTTCTAATTTTTTGTTTAGAACCAAAGAACAAAGCCTCACTTTTTGGGTTAAGAGAGCAGGACACTTTATGCGTTTTGTCATCCAACTGGCTCTCGCGACGATCATCGGCGTTGCTGCTATTTTTGCCATAGCAAATAGAACAGAGACGAACGTCGATTTTTATCCGTTCCCCTTCACCGCTGAAATACCCTTATATGTTATCATCCTAGGAGCAATTAGCATCGGACTAATCATTGGGGTGGCGCTGTCATCCATTTCGCGCTTCCGTTTAAGACTAGAGGCAGAAAAACATCGGAAACGAGCGGAGGCCCTCGAAATGGTTTCGAAAGAAAAGGTTGGCTCTAACACCACACCACATGCGATAAAGCGTGAACAGAACAACCGCCTCGCCCTGGACCAAGACTAATTTGGGATCTTTGCCGCTTTGCCATACTGCGCTTAAATAAAGAAAATAAATTTTTGACCCGACAGAGACAATAAACTTATGGGAACTCCTACACCTGCCGAAAGAATCTTCTGCGCTATTGATACGCCCGATCGCAACCAGGCAATTGAGTTAGCGTCGGCTCTTAAAGGCGCTGTGGGAGGCTTTAAGCTTGGTAAAGAGTTTTTTACTGCAAATGGTCCGGACGGTGTTGCTGAAATCGCAGAATTAGGTCAGCGGATTTTTCTAGACCTCAAATTTCACGACATTCCTAATACAGTCGCTGGCGCGGTGAAGGCCGTCATGAAATTGAATTGTTATATGTTAACCGTTCACGCTTCTGGGGGCCGGTCGATGATCCGAGCCGCTGCCGAAGCCACGAGCGAGGAAACCTTGCCTCTCATAATGGCAGTTACAGTTCTTACTTCCCTTAATACAAAAGATTTAATTGAAATTGGTCAAAAAACGCCTGTCGAAGATCAAGTATTAAAGCTTGGAAAAATTGCTCACGAATCTGGCGCTAACGGTCTTATTGCTTCTCCCAAAGAGCTTAAAGCATTGCGCGCAGCTCTGGGGCCCAAATGCCTTCTAACCGTCCCCGGCATCCGACCACTCTGGGCCTCAAGCAACGATCAGAAAAGAATAATGCCCCCATTGGAGGCAATCAAGGCAGGTGCTGACTTTCTTGTTATCGGCAGGCCTATTACTCAGGCTAAAGACCCGAAAGCTGCGGCAGATCGTATTTCCGCCGAGATCGCCGAGGGGTATCGTTAGAATTATGACTGTTCAGGCAAAAATATGTGGGATTAACTCACCTATCGCTATGAAAGCGGCCATTGAAGGTGGTGCATCCTACATCGGTTTGGTGTTTTACCCGCGCTCACCCCGCGCGGTTACGGTCACGGAAGCCGCGCATCTCGCTAAACTTGTTCCTGGTACCGTTCAAAAGGTCGGATTATTTGTTAATATTACAGATGACTTATTGAATAGCGTTCTTGACCAACTTTCACTAGACATTTTACAGCTACACGGCAAAGAAACTCCGGAGCGTGTGAGTGAGATCAAAGACCTGACGGGTTTGCCGGTAATGAAAGCCATACATATCGAAAATAGCGCAGATTTCTCAGAAATTGAACGGTACACTGGGGTAGCCGATCAAATATTGTTTGATGCTAAAGTGCCTAAAAACATGAAAAACGCCCTGCCGGGAGGTAACGCTATCTCTTTTGATTGGGCTCTATTCGGCAATCGCCCATGGCAAAAAAATTGGATGTTATCTGGAGGCCTGACTGCCAACAACGTTGGTGAGGCAATAAGGATCAGCGGTGCGCAGTCAGTTGATGTTTCCTCAGGAGTCGAAACAATGCCTGGGCAAAAAGACATCAAAATGATTAGCGCATTTCTTGAAACCGTTCTTGCCTTGTCGTAATCGCACGGTATAACCCGGTACTACTGTCACGTAACGAAATGGATTTTTTAGCCCCTGGCCATAGTATGACAATAAGTTCCAATGAAATCCCCAACGGCTTTAAGGCTGGCCCAGATGTCGACGGACATTTTGGTGTCTTTGGAGGCCGTTATGTAGCTGAAACGCTTATGCCACTCATCCTGTCGGTGGAACAAGCCTATAATAATGCCAAAGCCGATCCTGCATTTCAGGCTGAGCTAAGCCATTATCTCGAACATTATGTAGGCCGCCCTAGCCCTCTTTACCACGCAAAGCGTTTAAGCGCACATTTNGGTGGCGCCAAAATCTACTTTAAACGGGATGANCTTAACCACACCGGCGCCCATAAAATTAACAATACAATAGGNCAAATTCTNCTAGCNCGTCGTATGGGCAAGGAGCGTATCATTGCAGAAACCGGTGCAGGNCAACACGGTGTAGCCACGGCCACAGTTTGTGCGTTATTTGGTATGAANTGTATTNTATACATGGGTAAAACCGATATTGCCCGNCAAGCACCCAACGTTTTTCGTATGAAACTTCTTGGTGCGGANGTNGTCCCCGTNATATCTGGCTCAGCGACCCTGAAGGATGCGATGAATGAAGCCCTGCGNGACTGGGTATCAAACGTCGATGATACATACTACATNATTGGTACNGTTGCTGGACCNCATCCNTTCCCCACGATGGTNAGGGATTTTCAAAAANTTATTGGCGAAGAAGTTCGGCANCANATGTTGGAGGCCGAAGGAAGCGCGCCGGATTCGCTGGTTGCTTGTATAGGTGGTGGATCAAATGCAATTGGCCTTTTTTATGAGTTTCTAGATGATGAAAATGTTGAACTTCATGCCGTCGAGGCGGCTGGCAAGGGTATTGAAACCGGCAAACATGCTGCCTCTCTAAGCGCGGGTGAGCCAGGTGTTTTACACGGTAACAGGACGTACCTTTTACAGGATAATGATGGACAGATCACAGAGGCCCATTCGATCTCTGCCGGCCTGGATTATCCTGGAATCGGTCCGGAGCATTCATGGCTTCATGATATAGGACGCGTGAACTACGTCTCAGTAAAAGATCATCAAGCACTAGAAGCATTTCAATTATGTAGCCAACTTGAAGGCATTATCCCCGCCCTCGAGCCCGCCCATGCCTTAGCACATGTCTCAAAAATAGCGCCATCCCTGCCCAAAAATCATGTGTTAGTGATGAATATGTGTGGACGCGGGGATAAGGACGTCTTTACCGTTGCTGAAGAATTAGGGGTTACGCTATGACGCGGAGTGCGGGTCGACTTAAAGCGCGATTTGATGAACTCGCCGAGGAAGGAAGAGCCGGACTCGTAACATTTATCACAGCCGGTGACCCAAATAAAAAAATTTCCAGTGCAATTTTGGAGGGTTTGCCGAATGCCGGCGCAGATATAATTGAACTGGGGATGCCATTTACTGACCCTATGGCTGACGGTCCAGCAATCCAGGCATCATCTTTGAGAGCTCTTAAAGAAGGCCAGGATATGTCTGCAACGTTGGAAATGGTAAGGAACTTTCGTGCAAAGGACGATCAAACGCCGATTATACTGATGGGTTATTTCAATCCAATTTATAAATATGGCGTAGAGCGTTTTTCGGAAGACAGTGCCAATGCTGGAATCGACGGCCTAATTATCGTGGACATTCCGCCGGAGGAAGACACGGAGCTGCGGATTCCCGCGAACAAAGTCGGTATTGATTTTATTCGACTAACGACGCCAACCAGCGATGAAAAGCGCCTGCCAGCGCTAATTTCCGGAGCAACAGGCTTTATTTATTATGTTTCAATCGCAGGAATTACCGGCACAAAAACAGCTAAAGCAGTTAACATATCCTCCGCCGTTACCCGGATAAAAAAATTTACCGACCTCCCAATCGCCATCGGATTCGGTATAAAAACCGCTGAGCAAGCTGCGGAAGTGGCGCGAATCGCCGATGCAGCTGTCGTAGGCTCTGCAATTGTTGAAATTATCGCAGATAATATAGAGACCAAAAGGGACTCAAAGGAGTTTCCTGATTTGCTAAATTCCGTGTTAACCTTCGTAACTGAACTTGCAAACGGTGTACGGACTGCGCGGTTATGAATTGGCTTACTAATTTCGTCCGACCTAAGATACGGGCGCTCGTCGAAAAAAAAGAGATTCCTGATAACCTTTGGCAACAATGCACGAGCTGCGAACAAATGATTTTTCATCGCGAGCTAGAGGCCTCATCACACGTTTGCCACCATTGTGGGCATCATATGCGATTGCCAGCCAAGGAACGACTGGAAATGCTCTTTGATGATGGAAAATATCAAACCCTTGAGCTCCCGAAGTTAACCGCCGACCCTTTAAAATTTAAAGATCGCAAACGCTATTCTGATAGACTTAAGGAAAGCCGCAGCACTACCGGTGAAGAAGACGCCTTGATCGTTGCCTATGGCAAAATGGGTGGTCGCGAGGCCGTGATCGCCATCATGAATTTTAGCTTTATGGGCGGGTCGATGGGGCTCGCCCTCGGCAAAGCAATGCTAATTGCCGCCCGCTTAGCAATTCAAAAGGAAGCTCCATTAATTTGTTTTACTTCATCAGGTGGCGCTCGGATGCAGGAGGGTATTCTTTCACTGATGCAGATGCCTCGCACCGTTATCGCTGTAGAAGACGTCAAGCAAGCGGGCCTACCCTATATTACAGTGCTAACAGATCCCACGACTGGCGGGGTTACCGCCTCTTTTGCCATGCTGGGCGATATTGCAATTGCGGAACCCGGCGCTGTTATTGGTTTTGCCGGTGCGCGGGTTATTGAGGAGACCATCCGTGAAAAGTTACCCGAAGGTTTTCAGCGGGCGGAATATCTTCTTGACCATGGTATGATTGACCGAGTTGTCCACCGCCGCCAAATTCGCGACGAGTTAATTCGTATTTCAGGTCTTTTACTAGAAAATCGTGGTTCGGCAGAAGTTGTTTCCATATCAGCTGCCTCTAAAAAGGGAACGCAAAAAAATACCGCGACCCCAAACCTACATGATGATGCACAAACTATGATAGAAGAGCGCCCCGCTGCGGAGTGACGTTCTCCTCGAACGCCTCAGCGCGCTTCATCCCAAAGCCATCGATCTGTCCCTTGGTCGGACCCAGAGGCTATTGGCAACTCTAGGGAATCCGGAAAAATCACTCCCAAAAGTTGTTCATATTGCCGGTACAAACGGAAAGGGGTCGACGATCGCCTTTCTAAAATCAATATGTGAACTGGCGGGGCTTACAGCGCATTGCTACACCTCACCTCATCTCATCCGTTTCACGGAACGAATCTCCATTGCTGGTAGGAATATCAAAGAAGAGACGTTAACAAACGTTCTTAAGGAATGCGAAGCTGCCAATGGAGGCAATGCAATCACGTTATTTGAGATCACTACGGTCGCCGCGTTTCTAGCATTTTCGCGCCAAAGAGCCGATATCACCCTAATCGAAACAGGTCTCGGTGGTAGATTCGACTCAACCAACATTTTTGAGAAGCCCGCTTTGACAATAATTACCCCTGTTTCAATGGATCATATGTCCTGGCTGGGTCACACGATAGCCGATATCGCTTTCGAAAAAGCTGGTATACTAAAGTCGGGGGTAACAGGGGTTATTGGGCCCCAACTGCCAGACGCTCACGCAGTAATTGCTAAACGCGCAAAGGAAGTTGGCGCCAATATCATTACCCATGGAAAAGACTGGGATTTCCGAGATTACGGCGACGGGTTTTTGCTTAAGATGAATGATTTGGAGATCACCTTGCCCCGGCCCTCTCTGGCGGGAAGCCACCAGACTACCAATGCGGCAACAGCAGCCTTGGCCGCAAGATTGGTCCCAGAACTATCCATATCGAATGCTGCGATCATCAAAGGACTAAAACGGACCACCTGGCCAGGACGGCTACAAAAACTCACAGGCCGTTTGGCCGCCCGCCTCCCTAAAGGCTGGTCGCTCTGGCTTGATGGTGGCCATAACACAGCTGCCGCGAACGCCCTGGCAACCGTCGCTTCGAGATGGCAAGATCAACCGCTTCATATCATCTTCGGTTTTCTCGATAGCCGCGATCCGAGAGCTTTTCTCAAACCCCTCGCTGACTATACGAAAACCTTACAGGCCGTCGCCATTCCAGGAGAAGAGTCTAGCCTAACCACTGCCAGTATAACAAAAGCTGCCCGCGAATCCGGAATCGTCGCAACCGAGGCAACCGATTTTATCACAGCTATTGATAAGATTGCCCTATCATCAGATAAGACCGGGCGTATTCTGATTTGCGGATCTCTATATTTGGCTGGCGCGGTTCTCGCCTACGAAGAAGCCCCGCCAAAAGACGGGGCTTCAAAATCAAAAACCACTTAGATCGAATAGGCTAAATCGATTCGTTAATCCACTCGACAAGTTTACTCTTCGGAAGGGCACCGACCTTGGTGGCCGCCACCTCCCCATCCTTGAAAATCATAAGCGTTGGAATGCCTCTAACACCCAACTTTGTAGGGGTTTCTGGATTGTCGTCAATATTGATTTTTGCCACTGTGAGCTTGCCATCCATTTCAGCGGCTATTTCTTCCAATGACGGGCCAATCTGCTTGCATGGACCACACCATTCAGCCCAGAAATCGACGAGAACCGGTCCCTCGGCTTTTAATACATCAGAATCAAAAGAGTCATCTGAAATCGGTTTGCTAGTCATTTATTTTCCTTTCAAGCTTCCGCTATTAGCTCGTTGCGCTTACCTCCAAACTAGAAAACGGAGAAGTGTGCGTCAAGCGTCCAAATGTTCGAAATATATATCTAGTAGCTCATCGGGAAGAGCCATAAGATAAGGAACATCTGTCCAAAGCAAAGCACAATCGATACGTCGTTCCAGAAAAACTGGTCGCAATACTGCCCGATAAGCCGCCATCTGTCGCATATAAGTCCTTGGGACATCTCTGATATCAGCCGGTGGTAGCCGATTTGATTTATAATCAACAATGATTACGCGGTCCTCCTGAACCACTAACCGGTCTACCTGGCCAGCAACGACGTGGCTTCCCAAAAGGCCCGTCACCGGCACCTCTGCTCGTGAATCGGGGCCAAACAGATCTGCAAAACCAGGGTTAGCCAAGACAGCCAAAACTTCTGATGCATAGTTCTTCTGGTCATTTTCGGATAGATTATGAATAGGGCATGCAAGAAAACGGGCAGCAGCAGTGGCACGCCCCCGCTCACTGATCAAGGGCAAGAGCTGCAACAAACGATGGATAATAAGCCCGCGGCGGAAGAAAAATGCCGTGTCACTCCCTACCGGAGAGCGTGTTGCAGGTTCAAATTCATCGGGGCGCGACGGCGCCAAAGGCCGGGGTGGTATCCGTTCCGCGGGTGGTAACCTTTTCACCCAATCCGGCAAAGTGTTTGGCGCGATGGCACGCCGGATACCTTCTCGCGAGCACTCCGATTCTTTTTGCTGGGGATTACTCAAGCGCCAGCCGGTACCCTTCCACCCATGCACCGTGAGCCCAGTCAAATCAAAGTCAAAGGGATCACTTGCATCGGTCATCGCAGATTCAACTAACTCATACCAATTTCCCTTGGAGGCTCGCCGCCGAGTATGCCAACCGCAAACATAGAGACGATCTTCAGCCCGGGTCATTGCTACATAGAGAAGCCGTCGATACTCACGATCCCTAATTTCCGCAGCACTAGCCAGTGCTTCCTCACATTGGGCCTCCGCATAGCGCCGCCGAGGTGGCCAAAAAAATAGGCCATCCTTATTCCAAAGTATCCGAGGCACCTGACTTGGCACTTGCAGGCTATCGGGCAGAAATACTACTGGCGCTTCCAGACCTTTTGAACCATGAACGGTCATCACGCGTACTTCGTCACGCGTTGACTGTTCAAGGTCACGCTTTACTTCAATTTCGTTAGTATCGAGCCAGCGCAAGAAACCTTGTAAAGATGGGACCTGGCTCCTTTCATAATCAAGGGCAAGCGTCAAAAATTCGTCAATTGGGTCATTAGAGTCAACGCCCAGCCTGGACAGTATTTTTTTTCGCCCGCCACGGCTGCCAAGAATCTCCGCGAACAACTCAAAGGGTGGTTTAAAATCCACTCGCGTCAATAGGCCCGTGAGTTCTTCGGCAGCAAATTCATAAAGAGAATTTTCCGCCCGGCGGCGGCGCAGAACCGTCCACAGATTCTCGTCACCTCGATCATAAGAAAGGTCAAAAAGATCATCTTCCGAAAATCCGATCAAGGGCCCTTTAAGAACTGTCGCTAGGGTTAGTTCATCTTCTGGTAGAAGCAGAAATTCGCCAAGCGCAATGAGGTCGCGCACTGCCAATTGTTCACTCAACACCATCCGATCTTTACCAGCAACCGGAATATTATTTCTTTTAAGAGCGCGAACCATTTTCTCGACAAAGGTGCCTCGGCGGCGCACCAGAATCATAATATCACCCGCGCTTAGAGGTCGATTTTTACTGGCTAAAAACTCGTTGTTTTCTATCCAGTAACGAATCTTTGAGGCTATGCCATCTGCCAACTGAGTCTGGGGATCTTGGCCCCAGCGCCCCGTCACTGGCGGCGCCCAAGGCAGTAATTCTACTGTCTCCTCGGGAACGACCGGTGGCCACAGTTCCACAACACCCGCTTGACCAATACGAAATGCCTCATGATGCATTAGAGTATCAGAATCAACCACGCCGGGACTTGCTGTTTCCTGCGCAAAGACTGAGTCCACTATTCGCAAAACAGAGGCAGTCGACCGAAAGGAAATATCTAGATTAACGTCTTCCCAGGGTTTTTCAATTTCNTGNGCGCGCGCTCGAAAATAACTTCTCATGNGCTCAAAGGCTTCGGGGTCGGCNCGTTGAAAACTATAGATGGACTGCTTTGGGTCACCGACAGCAAACAAAGTTCGTTCGGNGTCATGAGCCCCTTCACCGNCAAAAAACTCNTCNGCTAGCGCTAAAATAATCGCCCACTGATCCGGATTGGTATCCTGTGCCTCNTCGATCAGAATATGATCAATCCCACCATCGAGNTTGAACATAACCCAAGAAACTCCGCCTTCTGCCTCAAGTAGAGACCGGGCCTCCAGAATCAAATCATCATAATCAAGACGCCCTTTTTCGCGTTTACATTGCTCATAAGCCTGCAGCAATGACTGAACGAGAAGCAGAATCGCTGCGGTTGCGCGGGCCGTCACTATGCTGCGGATTTTCAACAAGACAGCCTTTAACCTCGTCACTTCTTTAGTAAGGTTATCGGGTGCGGCGGGATTGATCTTTTCTGCAGCCTTATTGATCAATTTAGCGCGCTGAGCACCCGCCTGAGTGAAGAAAACGGAAATATAAGATGAAAAGTTTTGCGCCCGTTTCGCCGGATTGGCCTCTAGCCAATCTTCAATAATCCTTCCATGTTTTTGATCGTTCTTGCTGCCCTGGAGCATAGACTTAGCCGCTTCTTTAAGCGCCGCACCATCAAAAGCCGTATCAATACACGCAGACGCCTTCACTGACCCCTCAGTCTCCGTCTCTTTCACGCCAAGGGTTTGGAAGACCGCTTCCGTCAATTCGTCAAGCCCAACATATTGTTTGATTAATCGGCTTAACCTGCCGCGCTCAGAAAACAGGTCGACTAAAAGATCGTGAAATTCACTCTCGTGAATATGGCTGGTAACCTCGGCCAAGGCAGCAGCCAGCGGTGAACCCTCTTCATAACGCGCGCGCATTAGAACACGCGCTTGCGCCTCATGCTGAATTTCAACCGCTTCGCGCTCATCCATGACCTGAAAATGAGGTGCCAGCCCGGCTTCCAGTGGAAATCGGCCAAGCAGTGATTCACAAAACGCATGGACCGTCTGAATTTTCATACCACCAGGAACATCGAGAACCAGCGCAAACAAGGTGCGTGCGCGTCGTACGACTGCAGCATCAGCGGGGCGACCGGTCAACGATGTTATTTCCGCTTGCAGTTCTTCCACATCAGCGATTGCCCATTTAGCAAGTGCACGATTTATGCGGTTGGCCATTTCTGCCGCTGCGGCTTTTGTAAAAGTCAGGCACAGAAGCCTATGGGGGGCCGTACCAGAAAGAAGCAGCGCTAAAACCCGATCTGTCAGAACCTTTGTCTTACCAGTTCCTGCCGAAGCTGACACCCAGACTGATCGTCGCGGATCTGCCGCCCGCCGCTGTGCAATGCCAGGATCTGGTAAAGTTTTTAAAGTCAATCGCTACCTCCTTCAATTGAAGACCACTCGAGAACACGCGCGAGATGGGTATAGTCGGACCAGCGTGGGGTATGAGATGGATCCGGTTGAGAAAGGTAAGGTGTCTCTGGATTATCGAAACGGGTGACAAGGTCGGTCAATCCCCGCAGGGCGGCTTCCGCCAGCCCTTGGATCTCTTTGCCAGCAGGCCGACGCTCACCAGCTGGATCACCACCACTTAATTGCCAAAATTCCAAAAGAGAGACAGGCGCCCCTGCAACGCCTGAAAATCCACCGGCCTCCGCGATAGCTGCTTCGAGCGGCAATTGTGGCGCAAAACCAAGTGAAATATCCGTGCCGCTTGGCGGCTGGCCTGTCTTATAATCAATTATACTGATCGTGCCATCCTCTAACTCGTCGACTCGGTCAGCCTGAGCGACCAATGTAAATTTTCCCTGTCTGGACATAATCTCCAATGCCCCAGGAACCTCGGTGTGGGTTTTTTTGATGTTTTGACGATAGGCTGTTTCTGTCTCGGCAAACCACTCGATTATCCGTTCATAACGCGGCCACCAGAAGGCCCAGACTCCGGGCAAAGAGAGAGTCTTGCCAAAGACCCTGACGCCTGTATCACTGAGCACACGTAAAACATCCGGCGGCATATGATCAGGATAGTCACGCACGAAACGATCCAACGCCTCATGGATCATGGTGCCGCGCTCTGCCGCGCCTGGATCGGCATCAATATAATCTAATGGTCGTAAACGCAGAATATGGCGAGCATAGACAGCATAGGGATCACGCATCCAGGTTTCGACCTGAGTTACCGAAAGCTGGCGCGGCCGGGCTCTAACAGGGGGCTTTGGCGCTGGAGCTTTTAATGGTTTTATAGATTCCGGTGCATCCAACGCCCCCTGCCACCCCAGTAAAGCGTCGCTACTTGCCGCCAATTCTGCCTTTACGGCAGGACCAACCTCCCCACCCCCATCCAAAACATTCTCGAGCCGCAAAAGCCAGCGCGCTGGGACTGTCGGCGCACCCTCGACGCGTTCCGCCCTTGTAATCATAACCTGCTCCGCACAAAAGGCTTGTGCAAAATCATGTGCGCTGAGGCCAATACGCCGCTCGATCGGCGGCAAACCAAACGCCTGGCGCATAGGACGGCTCATCCAGGGATCAGCTCTTGGCTCACTGGGCCAAACCGTCTCGTTCAACCCGCCAAGGCACATAAGATCGGCCCGTTGCAACCGGGCTTCCAGCAAACCCCAAATATGCAATCTCGGGTGTGTACCGTAACGAGGTCGGACAATCCGCGACGCCATCAATACTTCCAGCAATGCCGGATAATCGGATCCTTCGATATCTGGAAATGTTTCGGCCGCTTCCCGCAGCTCAGAAATAAAAGATGCAGCTGCCTCGCCATCATCACCTGCCCATAGCCGATCTGGCCCCGAGGTTCCATGGCTCGCGGCGAGCTGTTCAGAAAATTGAACATGGGCGTCAATTAGTCCTACCAGTGAGACAATTTTGCTTGATACGAGGAGTGATTCAAACGCCAACGCTATCGATTGCAATGACGCAATCCAACCCTTTAACTGTTCTGCCTCTTTGACAAACCGGGAATTACTATCGATTAACCCCTGCAATACCGCGTCAAGGCCCACAAACCCCGGCGCCGGCCGTGGGCCCCGAAGTACTAAACGTTCGAGCAAGCGAACGCGGGTACGAAAGCTTGCAGTATCCATACCTCCCGCGGCCAGCGGGTGCTTAAGCAGTGAAAGAAGCTGAACTGGCGCAATCTGTTCCGTCAAACAGATCGCGGACAGCTGCAGAAATGTGCCTGCTGGCGTCGAAGAAAGCGGGTGGCCCGCAGAGTCATCAATCTCGATATCCCAGCGTCGCAATTCAGCCGCGACCCGCCGCGCGAGGGCTCGGTCAGGCGTCACCAGAGCAGCAGTACGACCCGGTGTCTCAAGCGCCTCTCTTAGGGCAAGTGCGATGACCCCGGCCTCCTCCTGAGGCGTAGGGCAAGTATTAAAACTCACTCTCGAAAGCGCTTGTGCGAAATCGATATCGGCATTTAGCGTTACCGTTTCGAGCGGCGCCATTGCAGCTTGAATTAACCGTACACGATCTTCGCCGCACACAGGATTTACTGCACCAGACCAAGGCTCAATATCGCTGCTTTCCAACCCCATCATACGCACCAGTCGCACCATTCCGTATTGTGGGTGAGTTGCAGGCAGCGAAGCCGGTCCGTTGTCCTGCAGTGTCGGGTCATATCCGGGAAGTATGACGGCGCCACACGGCAGGTCCGCTATGGCTTTAAGCATGGCGGCGGTCGCCGGAATACTGCCAGTAGATCCAGCAGCATAAACCGGGCCCGACGGCGGCATTGTCTGCCATTTTTTTATTTGAGCAGCGCTCAGCAAGTTGCGCCGGCTAGCTGGATCTTCACACCCTAGGGCCGCAAGAAGATTTGGCCATTGTTCCGTAACAATCAATAGAAAATCAAGGGTGATTTGCCAATGGGCCGCATAGTTAGCGTCCACTAGGTCAAATAGACCTTCAAAACTCAATTGTTCAGTCTGCACCTGATCAAGAAATAATGTTAGAGCCGACGCTAGTCGAGTTGCATTTGCAGGACTTGGGAGCACTCCATGACGCTGCCGCTCCGCCTCCATAATTAAACGACTGAGAAGGAATTGGCGTTGTATATCTGGTATTGCCGGGGAAATTTCCAACGATGTCCCTGCTGTTGGTTCGTCCTCTGCTAGAAGTATCTCATCTTGTTGCTCAGCCTCACCCAGCGGCACGAGACTAGGTAATAGTAAAGCGTTTCCATAGCTTTGGCGCAAAAACGCCTCGGTGAGAGCGCGGCATGCACGGCGTGTCGGTAAGAATATCTGAATATCGCTGAGGGCAAATTCGTCGCCCTTATGCCGCTCCAGGAGGCCCGCGGCAAGCGAATCCAAAAACGGAATACCGGGGGGAATTGAATAGACAGTTGGCTTAACCACCGCAGGTTTCTTCGTCAAAAATACTGAAATTTCGAAACCATCCTTCAGCTTCTGCGAGCCCCGCCGGAGTTCCGATATGGTTCCAAGCACCGTCATGGACTATACCATAGAGCCGTCCTGCCCCTTCCGCGATATCATATAAATGCGTCAACGAAAATGGCCCCACCGGGGCATTCTCAAATAAACGTGGGTGCAAAAGCTGCACACCGGTAAAGACGAAGGGAGCCTTTAGATCATCACCCCGCCGGGTCAAAACACCGTCACCCGCACGACAATAATCGCCGGCTCCATCATAGCCCATCGCCTCATTAACAGGATGTAGAAGTAACAAGGCATCCATCGTTTTGTCCTGCCAGAATCTCATCAAGCGCATTAGGGCGGATTGTGATCCATCCTCCCATGCAACATCCGCATTCACAACATAGAAGGGGTTCTCACCGAGTGAAGGCAGGGCCCAGGCAACACCGCCGCCAGTTTCTAAGAGCTGCGCAGTTTCATCAGAAAATTCAATCCTAGGATTTGTACGCGCCGCCAGATGATTTACGATCATATGCCCCAAATAATGAAGATTGATAGTTACACTTTCGACGTCCGCCGCTTTTAGATGATCAAGGACTCGATCAAGCAAAGTCCTTCCTGCCAGTGACACCAAAGGTTTTGGAAGATTCTCGGTAATAGGTCTCATCCGCAAACCAAGTCCAGCCGCCAATACCATCGCACGCGTAGGGCGCCCATCAATCATCAAGTACCAAACCCTTCTGGTAATTGGCGTAACTCAGTTGGAATATAAAGATTAAACCATTGCTGCATTATTGCTAGATCCGGATGGTCGCACGCCGCTTCTAACAAGCGCCAAACTCGCGGGATATGTTTTAGATAAATGCGTTTGTTATCCCTTACACACAAGCGGGTAAAAATACCGATCACTTTTGCATGGCGCTGTGCACCAAGCACCGCCATCGACAAGTCGAGTTGGTTTGGATCGAGATCCGAGAAAGCGGCGAGATAGCGTTCCTTCACCTCATTCGCAGTAGCAGGTGAAACATCGCGTCTAGCATCTTCAA
This sequence comes from Rhodospirillaceae bacterium, assembly GCA_002724505.1. GTDB lineage: Bacteria > Pseudomonadota > Alphaproteobacteria > MPNO01 > UBA2964 > UBA2964. The sequence continues at coordinate 15,096 of PBOV01000029.1, forward strand.
TTAACGAAACAAGATCGTAAGTTACCGGGCCCACCACGGCGTCCTGAAAATCGAGCAGACCACAAGCTGCAATACCGGGCCGATCATCAAGACGCATGAGATTGTCGACGTGAAAGTCTCGTAATACCAAGCTGTCAGGAATGTCAACGGGGAGGGATATCAGCAAGCGCCAGTGCTCCTGATATTCTTTGATAGCTTCTGCTGATAATAGACACCCGGTTGCCGCTGGAACAAACCAATCTGTTAACAAAGCTGCCTCAGCCAGGAGTAAATCCAAACTATAAGAAGGCTGTTTTTGCGGAATAACCTCAGCTGCGGGTTGTTTATGGAGATCAATTAAAAGGTCAGTAGCTAATAAATAAAGTTCGCGTTCCTGCTCTCCTGTCGCCAAAAGACGAGTGAAGGTTGAATCACCGAAATCCTCCAAAAGGATAAATCCATATTTGTAATCTACCGCAAATATTTTAGGGGTACTATAACCAAGCCTGTCAAGATGATGAGCAATAGAAAGAAAAGGTCCAATCTCCTCAGGCGACGGCGCATCCATCAGTATTGCCCGACGATTTTTATCTTTTAGCCTGGTATACCGCCGAAATGATGCATCGTTAGTCAGTAGATTACGACGCGCGTTGCCCCACCCCTCCAATTCAAGAAATACATCGATTCTTTCCTGTCGCTCAGACATAAATAGCAGACCCCAACCCTCTATCACGCCAAGACCCAAATTTATCAATTCGCATAATACGGTCGTTATCATGGTCTCCGGGAAGAAGAGTCAAATGTAAGCGGTTAGGTGGGAGATACAGGCCAAGACGTTCCGGCCATTCAATCAAGGAAACATCGTTGGCAAATATATCTTCAATACCTAACTCCAGGGTATCTTTAGCATCATCAATTCGATAAAGATCGATGTGAAAAATAGAAAACGGCGGAAAATCATACTGTTGAACAAGAGAAAAGGTCGGACTTGGAATATCTGGGACCGAAATCTCGTATGTCGTTGCCAATACCCGAATAATCGAACGAGCAAGTACTGTTTTACCTATCCCAAGATTTCCAGACAGGCCTATCACATCGCCTGGTTTTAGTATTTTTGCTATATGCACAGCAAAAGCTTCTATCGCTGTTATATCAGCAAGTTTAAATAATACAGGAACATTAAAATTGTTGACCATATCTATTGCCGCTTGTAACCGCCGTTACCGATTCTCGCAATTGATGGTTGTTTCCCCGCCTTAACAACCCTTCAATTCACCGTTAGCAATAGCTTTATGCCATAGCATAGGGCAGTTTTAGCTAATAACGGTAATGATCGGGCTTGAATGGCCCCTCTTCGGGTAACCCGAGATAATTTGCCTGCTCATCAGTTAATTTAGTGAGCTTTACGCCCAACTTAGCAAGATGCAGTTGTGCTACCTTTTCATCAAGATGTTTCGGCAATACGTAAACTTTGTTCTCATAGTTTTCGCTATTATTCCACAGTTCAATCTGAGCAAGCGTCTGATTGGTAAATGAGGCACTCATAACAAAGCTAGGGTGGCCCGTTGCACAGCCAAGATTAACTAGTCGACCTTCGGCAAGAATAATAATGCGTTTACCGTCTGGAAATTCAACCTCGTCGACTTGTGGCTTAACATTATGCCACTGGTAATTTCGAAGAGTTTCAATTTGGATTTCACTATCAAAGTGGCCAATATTGCAAACGATCGCTCGATCTTTCATCTCGCGCATGTGCTCGAGCGTAATAACGTCAATATTCCCTGTAGTTGTTACGAAGATATCACCAACCGATGCAGCTTCTTCCATCGTAACAACTTCATAGCCCTCCATTGCAGCTTGCAAAGCACAAATTGGATCAATTTCCGTTACTACCACGCGGGCGCCACTTACCTTAAGTGATTCAGCAGAACCTTTTCCGACGTCACCATAACCGCAAACCACTGCAACCTTACCCGCAAGCATCACATCTGTCGCCCGCCGGATACCATCAACGAGGCTCTCACGGCATCCGTAGAGATTATCAAACTTGGATTTTGTCACTGAGTCATTCACGTTAATAGCGGGCACCTGAAGTGCACCACTTTTTTCCATTTCATAAAGGCGATGAACCCCAGTTGTTGTTTCTTCCGACAAACCTCGAATTTCCGCAAGTAATTCGGGACGCTTTTCGTGAATTACAGCTGTAACATCACCACCATCATCCAAAATCATATTAGGTTTCCAGCCGTTTGGGCCCTCAAGGGTTTGATCAATACACCACCAAAACTCTTCGTCCGTTTCACCTTTCCATGCAAAAACTGGCGCACCAGCGGCGGCTATCGCAGCGGCAGCCTGGTCCTGAGTCGAAAAGATATTACAGGAACTCCATCGCACTGATGCACCCAGCGCTATTAGCGTTTCAATTAGGACCGCAGTTTGAATTGTCATATGTAAACAACCAACAATCCGTGCGTCTTTAAGTGGTTGCGAGCGGCCGTATTCCCGACGAAGCGCCATGAGGCCTGGCATCTCAGTTTCTGCGATTTTTATTTCTTTACGGCCCCACTCAGAAAGCGAAATATCAGCAACTTTATAATCGTTTGCAGCAGTCATAAAACACTCCTGAATAAATCGTGAAAAAATTGAACTTTTAAGGTCGAATTACCATAAAATTATAACTTGAGGACGGCGCCGTATAGCAATTAATTGTAGTGAAACGCAAGTCTTTTGGTAAGATAGCCGACTACTCTTCATCGAACCGATTCTCGACAAGGTCAGCCAGCGCAGAAAGGCCTCTTTCCGCCTCTGGTCCCTCAGCTGTAATCACAACATTTACACCCGGCCCCGCTGCAAGCAGCATGAGTCCCATGATTGACAAGGCGGAAACTTTTAAACCTGTTGCCTCGACATTAAACTCCGCATCAAATTTTTCAGCCAATTTAGCAAAGCGAGCCGCTGCCCTAGCGTGTAACCCACGTCGATTTATTATCGTCACACATTTCGTTAGCACTCGACAAACCTATTTACTATAGAAAGATTTAAACGTCCTAAAATCAGGTTCAATTATTTTTCGCGGTCTGCTAAGAGTTTCGACGCGACACTAATATATTTCTTACCAGCATCCTGTGCATCATTTGTCGCACCCTCAAGTGTTTGTGTCTGGCGTGACCGCGCTAATTGGATCAACATTGGTAAATTTACACCGGCGATGACCTCAACTTCG
>PBOV01000030.1 GCA_002724505.1 Rhodospirillaceae bacterium
CTGGCAGGGACCATCATCAAGGATCATTTCGACGTTATTGCCAAGCGATTCCCGGACGTGGGCTGCGGTTGTAGGACTAACGGTGCCAGACCGATTGGCACTTGGCGCTGCGATCGGAAGATCTACCGCTTTGAGAAATTCTAATGCTAGGTCATGTCCGGGAACCCTAATTGCTAACGTATTGAGCCCTGCGCCTGCAAGAGAAGAGACGGGGCAATTCGGCTGACGGGGTAGGACTAAGGTAAGGGCTCCCGGCCAGCAGGTTTTGGCAAGAGACCGAGCCCGGTCATCAAAAACAACTAGCTCCTCCGCTGCTTGCACATTAGCAACGTGGATAATTAGCGGATTAAAAGACGGGCGCTCTTTTACGGCAAAAATTGTTGCGACCGCGCTGGCGTTAGTTGCGTCGGCACCTAGGCCGTAAACAGTTTCAGTAGGGAAAGCAATTAGTCGCCCAGCCCGTATATGATTTACCGCTTCCTCAATTGCATTGTCACAAAATGAAACGTTTAATGGGTCATTCGTCACGTATCACCTAGATTACCATAAGCGACAAATTCAGGATTGCGAAAATCAGATTTACGATATCGTATTTCTTTGCCATCAAGTGTCTTCACGCTCCCTCCTGCAGCTTTTAACACAGCGTGTCCCGCTGCAATGTCCCATTCGCTAGTGGGACCATAGCGAGGATAAATATCGGCCTCGCCGCTGGCGATCATACAAAATTTTATTGAACTACCAGAAATGAGGACATTAGATATTGCGTAGTCCTTTATAAGCTCTTGCATTTTGGTTCTATCACCGTGCGACCGACTTGCCGTTACAATTACATTTTTTTCCGGAATCGGGCGCGCAGAGATTGGTTCTGGAGGATTCTTTTCGACCCGTCTTACCGCAGTTCCCTGACCGTCTGTGGCATACGAGGTCCGAAGTGCAGGGGCGAGCACTATTCCCATAGTAGGAGAAAAATCTTCGATTAGAGCGATATTGACGGTGAATTGATCTCTGTGAGCAATAAACTCTTTAGTTCCGTCGAGGGGGTCAACTAGCCAAAAGGGTTGAGTGCCAACTTTAATAGTTTTTCCTTTAGCGGCTTCTTCTTCAGCTACCACAGGTATGTTGGGTGTAAGCCTCTGGAGACCGGCGATGATAATTCTTTCCGCTGCTTCATCTGCGGCGGTTACAGGGGAATTGTCAGCCTTTCGCTGAACATGCATTTCACCGCGATAGAATTGCATAATTTCCTCGCCCGCTAAGTCGGCGATTGCGTTAATTTCAGCAAATAATTTTCCACGATCGGACAAGATCATGTTGGCTTAAATGCTTTTTTTCCGGCATCAGGCCAAGCACACGGACCACCGGATTCTTTGATAGCGTCGGCAAGTGGTGCATCGGGATCCCATGAACGGGCGACAAACCTCATATTGGTAACCCCATTTGATAGTTCTGATGCTAACCAGCAAATTGGTGCCCGCATGGCCTCCGGTTGGGTTAGCTTCGTGCGGTCAAATGGTGCATTTTCAGGTATGAATTCTGTATTCACGGGGCCGCCAGGGACCAAAATATTTGCCGTAACGCCAGTGCTTTCGAGGTCCTTTGCCCAAATCGATGTTGCCGCTTCGAGGGCAGCTTTAGAAGGTCCGTAGGGTGTGTAGCCGCGCGTAGTCATGGTGTCGAGGCTTGTTGTGACGTTAACTATACGACCCCAACCCTTTTCGATCATATGGGGAACGATGCTCCGAGCCAAAAGAAATGGACCATTCCAGTTGACATCCATTAACCTATTAAACCGATCGATATCTGCATCCCAGAATTTTAGATTATCATTCCAGTAATTGTTTTTTAGCGTCGCCATACCAAGGCCGGCTGCGTTGACTAGGATGTCAGCTGAATTAAAGGCGTCAATAGTTTCATTAATAGCCGAGATACAGTCATCGATTTTGGTGATGTCACGTACTAAAGGTATGGCACACTCGGGATCACCAATAGATATGGCCTCTTTAACCACTCTTTCGACGTTATCCCGGCGGACGTCAAAAATGGTAACTTTGGCACCCTTTTCAACTAGTGCTAAAGCCATTTCCCTTCCCATACCACCACCGCCTCCGGCGACGATAGCAACCTTGCCGTTAAGATTAATGTCGTTCACTTGAAGTCCCAAATTTTTGAGGGGTTGCCTTAGCGGGGAATATCTTTGCCATGTGTCGTGGCAGGCTGTCCCTCCGCCGCTGCATCTGCAAGGCTTGGCCATGCGGCGGGCGCTCCCGCAGATTGAATATTATTTTCATCAGTGTCTTCGGGGTTCCAGTTCCTCGCTAAAAAACGCATCGAGTTAATTCCATCGGAATCGTTGGACGCCAGCCAACAGGCGGGAGGTCCCATCACAACAGGCTGTACTAAATTTTCTCGGGCATAAGGCGATTCGTTCGGCACCATCGGCGTATCAGCTGCGCCGCCGGGGACTAGGACATTACAGGTAACGCCGGAGCCCTTAAAATCGTCAGCCCAGGCGCAGCTTGCAGCCTCTAATGACGCCTTTGATTGACCGTAGGGCATATTCCCACCGCGGATCATAGTGTTCATACTAGTGGTGACGTTAATGATGCGACCCCACTTTTGCTCGATTAGATGAGGCGCTGCTGCGCGCGCCATCAAGAAGGCGCCGCGAACGTTAACGTCCATTAATCTTTGCCATTTATCAGGGTCGGCTTGCCAAAAATAGAGGCGGTTATTCCAGTAGTCGACCCTCAAGGTCGGCATACCCAGTCCGGCGCAATTAATCAGGACGTGTAACCCACCAATATCCTTTATCGCGGCGGCTATGGCATTATTCGCATCAGTAACACTAGTAATATCGGTCTTAATTTGCGTGAAATTGCCTTTGACCATGTCTTCGGTTTCATTCATGCCGTCGACATTGACATCAACCCCCGCCACGTTCGCTCCGGATTCGACGAGTGCGAGCGTCATGGCACGGCCGAGACCGCTACCAGCACCGGTAACAATTACGATTTTACCCTCTAAATTTCTGCTTGGCATCTTTCTTTCCCCGTATAATGTTTGAGGTAAGGATAATCCTCACAGCGGGCCTCCACAACCGGCAGCGACCTACTTCTTAAGAATCTTTTACCCGGGTAAACTTAATCATGTGCGGACGTTTTTCGATAACTACGGCGCCAGAGGCGATGCGGGCGATTTTCAACTACGAAAATATGCCTAATCTTGAGCCGAGGTTTAACATCGCCCCGACCCAGCCAATTATAACCATCCGCTTGAATGAAAGGCATACAAGATCGTTGGTTACATTGCGATGGGGCCTTATTCCGGCGTGGTCAAAGGATGGTAATGCTGCGGTACGCATGATCAATGCTCGGGCGGATACGCTATTAGAGAAACCTAGTTTTAGAGATGCCTTTAAAAAACGTCGTTGTTTGATTCCTGCTGATGGTTTTTACGAGTGGCGGCTAGAGGAAGGCAAGAAACAACCTTTTCGCATTGGCATGAAAGGTGGCGATGTGTTTGCTTTTGCTGGGTTGTGGGAGAGCTGGGAGGCCAAACAGAATTGTTATGGATACGAAAAGGGAGAAGTTGTTGAGACTGTTACGATTGTCACCACTGACGCAAATGATAAGCTCCGGCCAATCCATAACCGAATGCCCGTTATCTTACCCCCTGAAACTTATTCAGCATGGCTAGATCCTGCAAATGATATTTCTACCTGCCAAAAATTTTTGAAACCTTATTCGGAGGAGCCGATGGCATTCTATAGGGTTAGTGAAATTGTTAATAATGCGCGAAATGATGACCCGCGTTGTGTTCAGCCTAAAGGGCTCTCTAAAGTGGTCTAACCGCCGCGCAACACTAGAAATTAGGCTAAAAATCAACAGTTTTCCACAGGAAGCTACGTTTTTAGCCAAAAATCCGTTTGCATTAACAAAATGCCTATATATAGTGGTTATGCTGACAAGGGGACACGATATATAGCAAAAGAAGGACGGCAAGAAATGCAATGGACACCCGAACGCGTAGAAGTTCTTACCCGGCTATGGGCCGAAGGCCTGTCGGCACGTCAAATTGCAGCCAAGCTAGGGGGGGTTACCAGGAATGCCGTTATTGGCAAAGCGCATCGTTTAAATTTGCAGCGGGGTGCGCCTGTGCCGGAGCCACCGCAAATCCAAGAGCCAGTAGTTCGTGAGGAACCACCTGTGGCGCTTGGTCCCGATGTAAAATCGTGGATGTGTCGTTGGCCCACGGAAGACCCCGGACGTCTCGGACTGTATATTTGTGGTAAGACCGCTCAGCCTGGTCGCCCATACTGCGCGGAGCATCTCACAGCTTCCTATTTGCAGCGAAAACGCACAGCTGCTTAAAGGCAGTAAAATTGTTCTCGGGAGCGGCTGTGAAAATCACCGCCGTTTCTGTTTAAGGGGAAGTTCGGTAGAATCAATATATTAAGTTTTCCGCTAGCTTGAGTGAGGGACCTTAGTGACGATTTCAGGACGTAAGTCGGCAAGGCAGGACCCTGAGAAACCACCACTATGGAAGCTAATTTTATTTAATCCATATTTAGTAGTTTCTTTTGCTATGCTTTGCTGGGCGACAACGACTGTGCTAGTGCGTTATGTGCGCGATGATGCACCTCCAATGGGCTTGTCGTTTTGGCGGCTGGTCTTTGCATTTTTTATACTTTTGCCAATTAGCTTTTCACGAATTTGCTCTCAGGCCTCCTTGGTTCTTGAACATTGGAAAACCCTTGTAATGTTATCGGTATTGCTTTGGTTTGGCGGTAATGCTCTTTTGTTTCTTTCATTACAATTTACGATTGCTATAAACGCCGCGGTCATCAACTCTGTTGAACCAATAATCATTATAATTCTTGCCTGCCTATTGTTCCGTGATGAATTAACTAGGCGACAAGCTTTAGGAGCCTTCCTCTCCCTAGGCGGAGTTTTGGTCTTGATTACTGCGGGATCCTTGGAACGATTATTGGGTTTAGACTTTAACCTTGGCGATATTATAGTGTTCTGTGCCTATATTTCTTGGGGCCTCTATGCCGTCTTGATTCGTAAATTACCCCGCGAACTCGATTCATTGGTTGTTGTCACTATTCTGCTTGGTATTGGAATCCCAATCTTACTTGGACCTTATCTGCTCGAAGGTTTTTATTTTAGAACCATGGAATTCAACTGGCTTACGATAGGTACAATTATTTATCTGGGGCTTTTTTCTGGGGCTTTTTCCATAGTTGCTTGGAATCATGGCATCAAAACACTTGGACCAATAAGAGCTGGTCAGTTCCTGCATCTCATCCCCGCATTCACGATACTGTTGGCGACCTTACTTCTTGATGAAACACTGCTTCCATATCATTTTGGAGGGATAGCATTGATCGTCATTGGAATTTATTTGGCATCGCATCTCAATAAATAACTGAATAATTTCAGTAATCAATTTCAAGCTAGTGGGGGTGACCCTTCCATGCGGTTGGGCTACAAACGGAGTGATTTTATGAAATATTTTGTTGGGAGTTTAACTAATAATGAGTTTAGAAGCTCGCTTTCGCCTTGGTGTTGATGTTGGTGGTACACATACGGATTTAGTTTTGCTGGATGTTGAAACTGGTCAAATTACTGTTGAAAAAGTATCGAGTACCCCTCGTAATCCCGCCATTGGTGTTCTCAATGGAATTAATAATTTTGTAGCTAAGGGAACACCCCCCGGTGAGATCGCATTTTTTTCTCATGGNACNACAATTACTACTAATGCATTGCTAGAAATGCGTGGCGCTAAAGTTGGTTTGATGATTACTAGTGGTTATCGTGCAGTCCAGGAGATCCAGAGCCAGGGTCGCGATGGCAATCCTTTCGACTATTTTTATGATAAGCCGGTGCATCTTGCGCCCCAGAGTATGACCCGCGAGATTCCAGGCAGAGTTGATTGGGAGGGTNTCGAGTTAAAGCCTTTAGATCAGGAANTTGTNCGTGCCGCNGCGCGATCATTAATGGAAGCTGGCGCTAATTCTATCGCAGTCTGCTACTTATTTTCTTATGCAAATTCCGCTCACGAGGAAATCACGCGNGAGATCATTCTNGAGGAATTTCCGAATGCTCACGTTTCACTCTCGTCTGAAGTATTACCTCGTATCCGCGAATGGCCACGTTTGTCGACTACGTTGCTAAATGCATATCTTGGCCCTGTATTAGTAGATTATATCGGTGATTTAAACAAAGGCCTTGATGAAGGGGGTGTAACCACTCAGCAGCGTTTTTTGATGCAATCCAATGGTGGCGTAATGCCATTTACTGCGGCGGTGCAGGGAGGCAAGACGGTATATACGTTGTTTTCTGGCCCGGCCGCAGGCGCCCAGGCGGGCGCCTATCTTTCGGGGGAGGATGCAATTAAAGGTATCGTCACGTTAGACATGGGNGGCACATCNGCTGATATCGCATTTATTCAGGGAGGAGAACCCCTAGAGGTTACGGAAGTGACGGTTGCAAGGCGGCCGTTAGGGGTTCCAGCGCTCGACTTAACGACAATATCGGCCGGCGGCGGATCAATTGCNTGGATTGACCGNGGGGGCTTTCTTTGTGTCGGCCCACAGAGTGCTGGCGCTGATCCAGGTCCAGCTTGTTATGGAAAGGGNGGCCAAGATCCCNCAGTGACGGATGCTGATATAGTCCTGGGCTACCTGAATCCGAAGTATTTCCTTGGCGGGTCCCAAGACCTAGATAAAAAAGCATCAGAAAAGGCCCTTAAAGAAAAAGTCGCANAGCCACTCGGTATGACGATAAGGGAAGCCGCAGCTGGTATCCGGCGTATTGTAGACCTCCGTATGGCAGATGAAGTGAAGGTCTTCGGCGCGAAACGTGGTGTTGACCCCCAAGAATTTTGTTTGCTTCCATTTGGCGGTGCAGGCGCGGTTCATGCNNCATCGGTTGCAGAAGAACTTGGAATTACGCGNATTTTTGTGCCGCCTCGCCCAGGTGCATTTTCAGCGCTCGGACTACTTTGTACGGATATTGTACATGATTATGTTCGATCCGGGCTGCGCCCNATGGAATTGGTGACGCCTGNAGACGCCGAAAATATATTTNANGAATTAGAATNGCGTGGTGTTGCGGAGTTAAAGCAAGAGGGTATTTCTCCAGAAGGGGCGCAGTTCGAACGAGAGCTAGATGTCCGTTATACTGGGCAAGGCTATGAGCTTCGNGTNTCGCTTGAGGGTCTTGGNGNTAAAGACGGATTTAAAGCTCAGGATATGGAAGCCGCCCGAAATCGCTTCGATGAGCAGCATGAAAAAATACACGGCCATGCAGCNAAAGACCGTTCGGTGGAAATNGTAAGCTATCGCATTCGNNTNAGGGTCTCTGTTCCGAAATATGAGCCNATTCCATCGGACAATGTGATTGAGAGTCNTGCGCCNGCTGATTCCGTCAAAGGAACTCGAACGGTTTATTTTGCCGCCGACGAGGCAATAGAAACAAAAATCTATGAACGCGANAAATTGCCAGTTGGTGCCCGGCTGAATGGCCCAGCAATAGTCGAGCAGTTTGATTCGACCATTGTTGTGCCAGAGGCTTGGGTGGGTCGGATCGATGGCTATGGAAACCTCGTCCTAAGTAGGGAGGANTAAAATGGATCCTGTGANAGTACAAATTCTTCGAAATAAGGTGTCCAGTCTTGTNGATGAAATGCACTACCANTTTTATCGTTCTGGTTATTCCACTATTATTCGCGAATCGCGGGATTTTAGCTGCGTTATCCTAGATCCACGCGGGCGTTTGATAATTCCTCCGCCAATGTTTTTTCATGGCATTGCTTATAGAACTTTCATCGAAAATTTATTCAAGAATTACGAACTGGATGAAATTGAGGATGGTGATGTTTTTGTCTCCAATCATCCTTACGAGGCCGGCATGCCACACGTGTCTGATATGGGGTTTGTTGCGCCCATTTTCTCAGAAGAAAAGCTTGTGGGGTTCTCCGCGTCAATTGCCCATAAGGCAGATATTGGTGGAACAAATCCTGGTAGTACTTCCGCTAATTCAACCGAGCTTTNCCATGAAGGTTTACTGTTGCCGCCTATTAAATTCCATCGAGCCGGTGATCCGGACCCGGATATTTTAAGAGTGATATTAGGAAACAGCCGTCATCCCGACCTTGTTCGTGGTGATATTCACGCCCAAGTTGCNGCAACTAATATGGGCGTCGCGCGAATGAAGGAAAATGCTGATCGGTTTGGAGCTGAAACAGTGATTGGCGCCTTTAATGCAATACTCGACGGCGCTGCGGAGGAGCTAAAAAAAGCTATTTCTGATTTGCCAGACGGAATATCGACGGCTGAAGGGTATATGGACGACGATGGCGTAGATCGTGATACACCTGTGAAATTTGCCGTTAAAATTACCATTAACGGCGATAAGGCAATTTTTGACTACTCCGATAGCGGGCCTCAGGCGCGAGGTCCTGTTAATTTGCGCCCAGCCATGGTTGAGGCTTGCACATTTTATTGTCTCGTTGGGGCACTGGGGCCACATGAGCTGCATTATAATGGTGGGATGGGTGATGTGGTCGAATTGAAATTTGCTCCTAATACGGTGACTAATGCATCTCCGCCGGCACCCGTGTCATCCTATCAAAAAGCTAACTTGCGTTTAGTTGACGTAATACTTGATGCAATGTCCAAGTTTACGCCCACGCGGGCAATAGCTGGATCTGGTTCCTCTGGATCTTTACTAATTTCATGGCAGGGTGGCGGACGGCCGGGACATTCAACCATGCAATATGAAATTATGGGCTCAGCTTATGGCGGTGGGTATGGCCACGATGGCTGTTCGATGACGGCAACCCATTTGTCTAATCTCCACATAACACCGATTGAAATCTTAGAGTCAGAATACCCCTGCAGGGTTACAGAGATGTCGGTAATCCCGGACTCGGGTGGTGCGGGGGAGTATCGTGGTGGAGTGGTATTCCGCCGCAGATATGAATTGCTTCAGGACGCTATCGTAGTGCGTCGTTATGAGCGAGCGAAGTTTCCCGCAAGCGGGGTTAACGGTGGCAAGAATGGTCAAGCGAGTAAATTTATAAAGATTAATCACAATGGATCTGAAACTGAACTCGAAGCTGCTGGTAAGTATGAAATGGTGGCGGGAGAAGGTTTTTATATGGAAAAGGCTGGTGGCGGAGGATTTGGTGACCCGACAAAACGGGCCCCAGAAATGATCAAACGTGATATCGCTGAAGGTTATATCACACGAGAAGGTGCAGAGCGTGATTACTCATTCAAAGGTAAATAAGGTTTGATTGGGGTTCAAAAAAAAGGCCGGAGAGTTCCCCGGCCTTTTTAGTTTTAAGTTATTATTCTACTTATTTTTTACCGAATATAAGACCTCTCGCCCGCTTAACAGTAGCTTGCGGCGTGTCCATCAAATCATTAACAATTTTCTGAATTTCTATACCCGTAAGTGGATTAACTTCTAGACCACGCTTGTATGCATCTTTGATAAATCTCTTATTTTTTGTGATCTTTGCAAATGCAGCGCGTAAAGGTTTGACCAATTTTTTGGGTGCTCCTGGAGGTAAGACTAAACCTCGACCCAAGACGGATGCTGATCCAAGCATCATGGCAACCTGTCTGTCTTCTTTATTCGGTAAAAACTCACGAATGAGGGGCACGTGTTCGATACCCTTCTGTTTTACGTAGCCGCTCTGGACCAATGGGATGGCGTAGTTATTTGTGCCTTTTTTCATACCTTTAAACCAATGCGGCTTGGCTGATATCCAAGCTGTCCAGCCAAGAGCTATACCGTGGACTTCGCCTTGCTCCATAGCAAGTTGCATTCTCCGGGATCCCTTGTAACCCTTAATGATTTTCATTTTTGTGCCTAGTAAGGCATTTAGAGTTGCCGGGATCAGAAATGTAGGGGAGCCTTTCCCGCTCGATGCCATAGTAATTTTTTTGTTCTTAAGATCTGCCATTGATGTGACACCAGAATCTCTTCTTACGGCTATCGTGCTGTTCTGGCCGAACACTCTGCCAAGCCAAGTCATTTGCTTGCATCTGTATTTGACTTTCTTGGGACGCAAGAGTTCCGAAACGATAGACATTTCCGGAGGCATTAAGAGAGTTCTGCCATTTTTTGGTGCTACATTGTAAAAGAAGTTTGCGGCCTTAATTCCACCGGCGCCAGGCATATGTTGGACAACCATACTTGGTTTGCCGGGGATTACTTCGTCCATATGTTCGCCAAGTAGTAGCGAGGTTCGGCCGTAGGTGCCGCCGGAACCGTAACCGACTAGAATTGTAACAGTCCTACCTTTATATTCACTTGAGATGTCTGCAGCGGAAACCGGCGTCATGGCAGTTGCCATGCTGAGCGCGGTGATAGTGGTAACGCCTCCAATTAATTTTTTTAACATTTAACTCTCCAATTTAAAATTACCTCATTTAGCTTAATGTAATAGAGATAAACAAAATTTTTATTGTTTAGCCAGTTTAATTTTTAAAAACGTCTGATTAAAAAACTGTTTCCAGCTTTCATCAGAAATAACTTCTTTTCGTAAACTACTCCTTATCAATATGTTCCGAAATAGCTAATTTAGCTTTTGGGTCTTAGTTCAGCCCGTAAAGACGTTTAGAATTGTCGTCGAGAATTTTATCAGCTGACTGGGGAGCAACTTTCCCATCGCTTCTTAATTTCCGAAGCGCCTCAATCTCTGTGGAAGTGTCACTGTGACCATAGTCAGTTCCAACGACGATATTGTCGTCCCCAACAGAATTAAGGATATAATCCAAATCGTCAGTGACCTGGCAGGCGATGAACATATTGTTATCGCCGAGTGGATCCGATGAAAGTTCGCGCCCAAGCCGATTTATCCGAAGCTCTAAGTCATTGAGCGCATATGGCACCCATTGGGCACTCAATTCTACAAAACCCCAACGGACTTTCGGGAATTTGCCGGGAATTTGATTGAATAGTAGATCATGAAAGCTGCCGACACCGGAAAGCTTGAAACGGTTAAAGCCAGGATCCGTTCTGTAAGCTTCATGGATTGTGAAACTAGCTATCCCCGAATGTAGACAGATTGGCATATCAAATTCTTCTGCCATTTTATATAGCGGGTAGAAGTAAGGGTTGGAGGGAAGTCGGTCAGTTTCCATGGCACGCACGAAAATACCGCAGGCGCCGTTATCCTTGCCGAATTTCAGCTCTTCCCGGACTTTATCCATAGCGTGGAGCGGTGGGCAAACGACCCAGCGGAGCTCTTGCGGCGCTGCTTTATTAATTTCTGCTAGCCAACGATTATAGCCCTTGCAAATCGCGTAATCGATTTCAGGGTTCGTTGTAAGGGGGCGTAAAAATAGCGTTGGATATAAAACTTGGACGTCGATTTCGAGCTCATGCATGTGATCAATGCGGGCTTGAACATCTCGCATTTCGCGAGATTCCGCTGCTGTATCAAGGCCAACATTCATCTGTTTATTATGAATTCGGCCGTCAACTACCCAAAATTCTTTCATGATGTTCCCGCTGGAACCCTGAAGTTGTTCGCCTGTTGATTGTGTGACCACCATAGGCGCGAATTTTTTGTGCTCTGGGTCCATATGTTCCCATGTAATGGGCGTCTCGAGCACATGAGCATCTGCATCGATTGTGGCCATTTTGATCTCCCTAAAATTATTACACGCTATTTTTTTCGATTTTCTGCGACAGCATACCTATTTTTATTTAATAACCAAGCCACCAAGAGTTAAAAATCTTTAAAATATGATGCCTTAAAACGGTATGGCGAGGGGCTCGAATACTCCGTCGCAATTGATTAAGTCGACGCGTTTCCATGCGAGTTCAAAGGTACGTTTTTTTTTGCGCAATAGATGTTGGACTCGTCCTCCATAGATCGTTTGTTTGTCGAGACGAAATTCCATCATCTGCAAAGTGGAGTGAACAAGTATTTCGCCGGGAGTGTCGTGGTTTTGATCAATTTCTATATTTGACACAATGTGGACTGTCCGGCTTGGGGGCTTTTGGGCGTGAATTTTGGGATGGTTAAGCCGCGATAGGCGCGTCCGCATAAGGTCTTTGTCATCAAAAAAAAGAGAAACGGCTTTATATGGATCTTTTTGGTTAGGATAGGTTGGTACCCAGTAATACCCATCCTCTGAAAAGAGATTTGTCCACTCTTCGAAGCGGCGTTGGTCAAGTAAGCGAACCTCCCGGTATAAAAATTTTTCAATCTCATTTTCCAAGGTTGATTTTCCCATTTCAATCTTTGTTACACATGAAGTCTACCCAAGCGAGTTGCTGATTCCGGGCTCCGGATTCAGAGGTGCCACCAGATTCGTATGTGCCTTGATTGGTATCGCCGAATTTTTCGTTCATGCCTCGAGCTAAAACGACCCAGTCTGTACTTTGTGTTTTAAGACCTTCATGACAACGGACCCAGACCTCCATATCGTCTGACATGACCATGCCGGATGGAGAGTGGCTGTTATTATTGCTTCGCAGTGAGGCATGCCACATCTCCTCAGGCGCACCCTTAAGTTTCAACGGAATAATAATGTTTTCTGTGCAATCGACAGAGATGGGGTTCATTACCCGGATATGCTGTGTCAAGTGCTGGATGGACCAGTGAGGGTAAAAAATACTGTTATGAGTTTTAACCGTCATATTTTTTTCTGCATCCGCACCGTAGGCTTTTTCCATTGCCAGTCTGTAACGGTCATATACTGGCCCCTGATTTTTTTTATCCATGGCAAAGCGTCCCATATAAACATGGCCGTGGCGGTGACCTCCCAGCGGAAGTTTTTCCCATTGGTCACTGAGCGTTTGGCTATTATTTAGCACTTTGACCTTTCCCGCTTCATCCTCTTCTGCTCCTTCGCGACGGAACTGTTTACCGTCGTCATCTGTCGTTGAGACGTGTGTGAACATAATATGGTAGACGTCGGTCTGGTTCTCCATTTGAAGCTTCCAATTACCGTTGTAGCGGTATCGAAAAACGCCGGCACAAGCTTCAACTTCGCCGTCCGGCGCGCGGTCTACGAAGGCATCAATATGTTTTTTCATCGGGCCAAGAAACTCATCAATATCGGGGCCATCGTTACTGAGGCTGCCAAAAATAAAGCCTCTATAAATTTCCATTCGAGGGATTTTTACGAGATCCAATTTTTCTTTCTCAAGAAATCCTTCTTCATAACCTTTCGGGTAAGGAGCCCCGACGAATTTGCCATCGGTATTGAATACCCAAGCATGATATGGGCATTCAAAGCGTTGGGTATTACCGCTTTGTTCCAAACAAACTTGAGCACCCCGGTGTGTACATCGATTAAAAACGACATGGATTTTTCTATCCCTGTCACGGCTTAAAATCACGGGCTGACGGGCAATAGTCGTTGTAATGTAATCACCTGCATTAGGGACCTGACTGGTATGGCCGACAAATAACCAGATGCGACCAAAAATGCGTTCCATCTCCAATTCGAAAACTTCAGGGTTGATGTAGAAGTCGCGATGAACTCGGTCGGCTTTTACCAGTCCGCGCAGTCCGTTGGTGTCAAATCGATCCATGATCAATACTCTGTAAAACAAGAATTCAACTATAGACCGGCATCATATTTACTAATTATGGTGAGTCAAAATCGACATTGGGAATTATTTTTTGCCTGAACGGATAATTTGAAAGATGGAACACAAACTGAAACTAGGCATCGTAGGGTTGGGGCGCGGTTTCACTGTATTGCTGCCAACACTTATCTTTCACCCGCGTCTCGAAATTATCGCGGCTGCCGATATACGAGCAGAGGCCCGCGACCGGTTTGAATTGGATTTTAGCGGCAGGGCTTTTGAGACTGTCGAGGAAATGTGCGAGAAGGCTGATATAGATGTCGTATATATCGCGACACCCCATTTTTGCCATGCAGACCATGCCGTTGCTGCAGCTCGGGCGGGTAAACATGTTCTCGTTGAAAAACCAATGGCATTGAGCCTTGAAGACTGTACACGCATGATCGAGGCTGCCGCCTCCGAGAATGTTTATCTCTTAGTGGGACCCAGCCATAGCTACGACTTACCGATAATAGAGACAAAACGGATCATTGATAGCGGTTCTTATGGCAAGCTTCATTTGGTCGCCGGCATTAATTACACCGATTTTATTTATCGTCCACGTCGACCCGATGAACTCAATACCGCGCAAGGCGGTGGTGTTGTTTATAGCCAGGCAGCACATCAAATTGATGTCGCACGCTTTTTGTGTGGTGGCTTAGTCAATACTATCTATGCGACTACTGGGAATTATGACTCTTCTCGTCCTACCGAGGGCGCCTATAGTGCAATCTTAAAGTTTGTTGGTGGGGCAGTCGCTAACCTAACATTTTCTGGTTATGGACATTTTGACTCAGATGAATTTTGTGACTGGCGTAGCGAAACTGGAAAACCCAAAGACCCGAAAAATTATGGTGCTGCTCGGCGAACATTGGCTGCGTTACGTAGTAGTTCAGATGAAGGGAAACTAAAAGCAGATCGGGCATTCGGTGGGCGCTCCTCTTCTAAGCTTCCTAATTCTCCTCCGCAGGGCTTAACTCATGAACATTTTGGGTTTTTAGTAGTCAGTTGTAGCGATTGCGATATACGTCCAATGCCAAGTGGCGTCCGGATTTATGCAAATGAAGAGACTATTGAACACCCACTTAGACCTCCGGCGGTACCCCGTGCCGAAGTAATAGATGAACTAAGTGCAGCGATCTTGGATGGTGTCGCGCCTATCCATACTGGCGAGTGGGGACGGGCGACATTTGAAGCTTGTATGGCTGTGGTCCAATCGGCAAATGGCCAAGGCGAAGTTTCCTTGAAACACCAGGTCCCAGTGGGCAATTGAAGGCTTTCCTATGGTTGTCTTTTGATATAAACGGACAACGACCAACGATGCCGAGAGGACAAAAAACTATGGTAAATTTATGATTAGGAAGATTTGCAATAGAGCCTTTCTTGCTGCACAAAAAAATTAATAATTTCTTGTCCGGCATTCGAGCATTTGTGTGAGTTTCTATAAACTTTTACCTCTCTGGATCCTACTCATCGCTGTGTCGGCGATTGTCAGCCTTATCCTTGAGGCTTTAGGTTTTCCGGCATCCTTTCTAATCGGACCATTGCTAGTTGGTATGGTATTCGCCGTACGGGGCGCTAATCTTAGCGTGGCCCGTCCTTATCTTCTTGCCTCACAAGCGGTTGTTGGCTGTCTTGTGGCGCGGGCACTTGATCCCGATATCCTTGGTTCTATTGCCCAAGACTGGCCAGCTATTTTATTGGTTGTCGCGACAACTGTGATCGCAAGTACGTTTGCGGGCTGGCTCATTGCGCGCACTGGACTATTGCCCGGCACGACTGCCGCCTGGGGCTGTTCGCCAGGTGCTGCCACTGGAATGGTGGCGATGGCTGAGGAGTTCGGAGCTGATCCAAGACTAGTCGCCTTTATGCAATTTTTGCGGGTGACTATGGTGGTGATCGTTGCGACCTTGGTTTCAAGGCTGATTTTTGGGGTAACAGCAGGAGAAAACGAGACACCATCAGCGCTAATACCTTTTGTCGACCAACTGC
>PBOV01000031.1 GCA_002724505.1 Rhodospirillaceae bacterium
CAGCCGCTAGCGCTCGCGCAATTTCGACTCGGCGCCTCTCTCCCCCAGACAATGCTAGCGCAGATGTCCGGCGAAGGTGGGCAATTGAAAATTCAGCTAATAGTTCGTCCAGACGTGTTTCGCGTTGGTCAGGATGACCAACAACAACCTCTAAAATTGCTCGGATATTATTCTCTACTGACAATCCACGAAAAATAGATGCTTCCTGAGGCAAATAACCGATTCCGAGGCGGGCTCGGCGGTACATGGGTAATCCTGTAATATCATTTCCATCAAGCTCTATGGTTCCGTAATCCGGTTTGATTAGCCCTGTGACAATATAAAAACTTGTCGTTTTCCCAGCACCGTTTGGACCGAGCAAACCGACAACTTCGCCCCGTTGGACTGACAAAGAGACTTCACGCAGGACAGGGCGCTGTTTGTAGGACTTTCCAAGATTTAGCGCGACAAGCCCGGAGTTCTCTGCCACGAGTTTTGGGGTTAAGGTGGCTCTTTCCTCAACTCTCGTCGTTGGGTGAATTGAATCAGTAGTCATTTTAACTCACAGTAAACGCATAATCCGAAAATGACCATGATCGTGTTCGCTATTTTTGCCCTGGTCTAAAATTCTTCGGTCCGAATAGCCCGCGAATCTTACTTTTTCCTGTACTTAATAGCCGGCTGACACCTGTATTTAAATTAACTTCTGCGGAATCACCGCTTAGTTGATCGGGCCCCCGTGTTATTTTTACACTGCCGTGAAGGATTACGATGCCAGTCTTCGTATTGTAGATACCGCGTTTACCTCTGATTACTTCTTTTGGGGACCTGATTGAAACGTTGTCGTAGGCGTCTACCCGGACAATTTCGTTTCTGCCGCTCTGCATTTTTTGAAAAAGCGCCGTCAGCGTCTCGGCACGCAGGATTTTATTTCCCTTTATAGCAATAGCATTGCCTCGAGCAATCGCCATTGATTTCTTTTCCCAGAATTCCAAACTTTTGCTGGCGGAAATTTGCTCGGTTTCAGTTATCAATCGGGGTGTGCCGGTTAACACAAATATACCTTTAGTTACATCATATACCCCTTTAGACCCGAAAGCCTTTTGGCGTGGGGAGAGCATTCGAACGTTACCTTCCGCGTCAAGGCGCCAAATTTGCATACCTCCAGTCTTCTGTTTTTTGTAGTAAGCTATTAATTGGTCAGCGAGTATAGAGACATCCCCTTGTTTTGCCTTTGCGTTGCCCCGGGCGATATAGGCTTGTGAAGCTTGCCGCCATTCAATGCTATTATCAGCATCGATTTCAATTGGTTGTTTACGTGCCTGATTTGGTAGCTCAATTCCTTGCGCATAAACGCTAGTTTGTAATAACCAGATAGTGGCAAGGAGCAGGCCAAATTTATTAATTTTTATCATCTAGCCTCCCGCCGCTTTTGTTTTGAGTAAAAGACCATTCTGCTTTTTCCGGTGAAGACCATAATTCGCCCATGCTCGTGAATACGGAAGCCTTCGGCTTGGACTTTTCCACCTGGCCCATGCCCTGAAATAGGCTTATCTCCCATGACCGTGCCTTCAGTTAAATCTATCTTTGCTATAGTTGTTCGTAATTCGTAGCCGGAATCGTGAAAAAGCCTTACGGAATCTCTTAAATTTAAAACTTCCCCATTTCGATCGTATAATCCGAATTTTGCTGAGAGCGCTATCCAGCTTCCAGATTTAGACGTCAGGTCGCCTTTAGGTGAAATGAGATTGATCAAATTAGAATTCCCTTTTTGTCGATAAGCTCTATCAGAGGTTAGGTTAAATGGTTGCTGTTTTGAATCTGTGCTGGAGAAACGTGGATTAATAATTTGTTGTTCCCCGGCATGTTGGTTAGTTATTTTAGAAACCCCTAAGCGATAACTTTTTGGTTTATGGCTGAGTTGGGGCCAGGCAATAACGAGCGCTATTATTGCTCCTGCGGTCAATGGCAAGGTGATCCGCATAAGGGTAACGAATCGCGAATATCTGCGCCTTGATCGAATGGTACTAGCCCTATCCCCATTTGTGCGGCTAAGAAACTGTTCGCTCATAAATCTTGTGCCTCTTGGTTGGGGCGGCTGTAGTGCTACCCGGCCTAAATCCTAAACGATGCCGGCACGGAGGAGGTCGTGTATGTGGAGGATACCCACCGGCTTTCTATCTTTGACTATAAAAAGCGCAGTTACCGGGTGACCATCTTCATTCATTAGTCTAAGAGCTGCTGCTGCCAATTGATTTGGCTTCACTGTCTTTGGTTCTTTGGTCATTACTTCGCCGGCTAATTGATCCAGTAAATTTTTATCTATATGGCGCCTTAAGTCCCCATCCGTGATGACGCCGGCTAAATTTCCTTTAGTGTCTAAAACCCCTACACAGCCGAAACTTTTGTTAGTCATAATTATCAGTGTTTCCGACATTGGTGTATTTACATTCACAAGTGGAATGGAGTCTCCGGAGTGCATTACATCTGAAACTTTTAAAAACTTTCGCCCAAGCTGCCCAGCAGGGTGTAAAGCGTTGAACTTTTCCGGTGAAAATTTTTGGCGTTCAAGCAGAGATACCGCAAGGGCATCCCCGAGTGCTAGCATTAGGGTGGTCGAAGTGGTTGGTGCCAAATTTAGCGGGCAGGCCTCTTTAACATCGGGGAGGACCAAGGAAACATCTCCGGCTTTGTCTAGTGAACTACCTGCTCGACCGGTAATGGATATCAATGGAATAGAATTGACTCTGGTATAGGCTACTAAATTTGAGAGTTCGGGGGTTTCGCCTGAATTGGATAGAGCAGTCAAGCAATCCTGCTTTGTGATCATACCTAGATCACCATGGCTTGCTTCGGCGGCATTTACAAACTGTGCGGGCGTTCCCGTGGAGGCAAGCGTCGCGGCAATTTTACTGGCGATGTGTCCGCTTTTTCCAACCCCGCTAATAACTACCCGCCCTTTGGCGGCCGCCATTATATCTAACGCTTTCACGAAGGCACCATCGAGTGCATTTGCTAGTTTAGTTAGGCCCGCCGCCTCGTTATGCAAAACGATACGCGCGNTATCGAGATCNGTGGGCGTTATTNCTTTTTCATAGTTTGACGCCATTGAATAAAAACTTTCTAACTAAAAACGCTCAATTTNGAATGCCNTTCAACTTAGGGCTCACTAATTTNCCCTGTCAAATGTGCNGCNGGGTAGCATCACGCTGATCCTTTTCCCCAAGTTTTTAGTGNGCGAAAATATCNATNTCCCCCCAACCAGCGAGATCAAGTTTAGCACGGTCAGTNACAAATTCGAAGCAGGCTTCAGCTAATGCTATACGGTCTTCCCGAATCAGGATTTTGTCTAGCAGTTCCCGTATTTGGTGAAGATATAATACATCAGATGCCGCATAGCTTAATTGCATTTCAGTAAGCGAATCTTTGCCCCAGTCAGACGACTGTTGTTCCTTAGATATTGAAACGTCAAGGAGTTCTTTGCATAGATCTTTCAGACCGTGGCGGTCGGTATAAGTCCGAGCTAGTTTGGAGGCTATCTTAGTACAATAAACCGGGGTGCAAGTGACGCCTAAGTGTTTTTGGATCACTGCAATATCAAAGCGGGCAAAGTGAAATAGTTTGGTAATCTTTGTGTCGGCAATCATCGCTCTGAGATTTGGCGCGTCATATTGGTCTTTGGTAAATCGAACGATATGCGCATTACCATCACCAGCTGAAAGTTGTATCAAACAAAGTCTGTCGCGTTCCGGTCGCAGGCCCATTGTTTCGGTATCGATAGCAACTAAATTGCCTAAATTGACCCCATCCGGGAGGTCACCTTGATGAAGATCAATCGTCATGATTCTCGGTTCTTCCTTATGACTGCCAACTTTATAGTTAAAGGTTGTTAAAAATAAGATTCAAACTTCTACATCGTTAGATACAGGGACCCATACGATGCGGCTGTATATATGATCTCTGTTTGTTTTTGTAGCAGAAACTTTGGGCTTGAGTATTCTCTAAACTCACTTTCTTGATTGGAGATTCGATACAATAAAAATGAATTTACTCTTCATTGCAATTTTTCTCCAAAGTCCTTTTCCTCTATTTTTTTAATCAAAAATAAAACTTGCAGTAGGATTCAGTTTTGATTTTCTAAGAAAGGGATAAGGTTAGGGGCTTGCCAATCTTTTGGCTTCAATACTTTTCCATCTTTTCTTTTAATGACCTTACCCGTTTTACTATCAATTTTAGCTAAATTCGTCTTTAGAACCTCTTTCCAGGCGCCCTCGGGGTCTGCCCCCATAGAATGAATTGCACCAATAGTCACAACCAGAATGTCAATTAGGGCGTCAAGTTGCTCAACTCGGTCATTATTTTTAATTGCATCGTTTAGTTCGCCCACCTCTTCAGCAATTAGGTTCCTGTAAAGTGCATATTGTTTTTCATCAAGCGTTCCATCCGTAGTTTGGTCGCAAGCGCTCATGAATTTTTTTTGATCAGCAAACGGGTTAACCATCATTTAATTTCCCAAGTTATTTATATATTCATATTGCCGAAAGATTGATTAACTTAACAGGATTAAAGGAAATTTTGTCTTTCAGTTAGTTTTTGGTAACAAATGGTTAGTTAATTAACTAGTGCCCGGGAGAACACTCGAACCTTCACAGCCTTGCGGCCGCAGGCACCTGAAACCCTTTCCAACCCAATATTACGTTGTCCTCAAGCCCCATTGTCGCACAGTTTGGGACCAATGTGAATCATGGCAAAGTTTTTATGGGTCCCCCTCGATTTTCCACTGGAGCGTGAGTGGAGCAATTGCCTACCCCTACCCAAAGAAATACACCCTGAATACATAATATAATAATAGCTGCTGAGGTTGCTCAGCTAGATATGTGAGTCCATCGTCATAAAAACAGTCGTATAATGATATAACACGCTGCTCTATTAATATTTTATGTATGGAGACCAGATGGCGACGATCTCATCAAGGGGGGCGTCATCCGTTATTTATTCAACAGCCGGAGAGTTAATACCGTTACTTGGTTGGATTAATTACCTCCGATAGATTTAAACATCCAATCACTCATCGTTCCAATAACCTTATTTTCTATACCTAAAAACCCGTGTGGTGAGATTGGTCCGCAATCATTAGAGCCTCCGCTCTCACCTTCTCGAAACAGGAGAAGTTTCTTTTTCGGTGAATGAATTAAGGCGCCCATTATCTCCTTTACACCCCCAGCCGGTGATGAAACACATTGGTCATTTTCATGATGCACTATCAAGGCTGGAACTTTTATTTTTTCTAAATACCCACCAAAAACGGTATCATGATTGCCGGAAGTAACGGTTGCTGTAAGAGCGACACCCTGTATGTCCAACGCCGCTGCATGGTAGCTTACGGTTATACTGCCTCTGCTAGTGCCGACTAACCAAATAGGCTTGCTCGTCTGTTTCCTAATTTTCTTAACCAGAAAAGAAATATCGGTTCGGTAATCAGTATTCCCCCGATCATTCTTCACACCATCCATATCTGACGGGAGGTCTGGCGTTAATGTTAGAAACCCATTTTTAGAAAACAAACTCCTACTTCTTACTAAAAAATTGTCGCTCCCAACGGTCTTATTTTCAACATCAATACCGATGTCACCATCACCGCCGGCAAATAATATTGCGGCCGCCCTTATACCATTCGATGGCGTATTTTTTATAAATGAAATCGTTACATCTTCCCGGGTACTAATCGTCTTATATTCTTCAGAAACAACCGAATGACAATTAATGAGAAGGGCAACAGTCAGGCAGAGTGTGGTGGACAGTTTTTTCATCTAACTAATTTAAGACTGTGGTCGAGAGCTAATCAACAAACCAGCAAAATTATGTCTTTCCCACATCGTAAACAGTTGATCAGAAGCTAAGTATTTATACCCCTCTGCGGGATCAATTACCCAATAGCCATTATTATTGAAGCCAAAGACGATCATAAAGTGTGAATAAGTAATAAAATCCTTAAGTGGCAGGAAATCGGGTACTAAATCAGTGTATTTAAATATTGCTTTTTTTACTGCTATTATAACTGGCCGCCCCTTTTTTAAATTATTCTTAAGAAATTTTAAGGACATGGAAGCAGAGTATGAAAATAAATTGTATCTAATTGCGATCGATTTCAGCTCACCAATGCTATACCCCTCGTTAGAGACAGACGGGAACTCAGACATAATCGTGTCATAACTTACTTTTTTGTTCCAATAGTTTAATACAGAGGAAAGTGTTGCTGCTCCGCAACCTTTTTGATCAATTTGTTTTACAAATTTAATTTTGGATAATTTGGTTGATTGTATGGACTCTAGTGGGTGAATACATTTGCCATTGAAACAATTGCTTTCAAACATGACTGCGTCATTAGTGCTACAACCTACTAACAGCAGTGCTGAAAATACTGATAGCTTAAAAAATTTAAGGCCTACCAAAGCTCCAAAAATTTTCATCCATTTTTTGTCAACTATTGATGACTTTAAATAATAAAGTCATCAATAGTTATTCTATTAGCCAGCCAATGCCGCTATCAGCACTAAAAGACCTATTGCTGCAAGAGCTGTCACCAAAACATCTTCACCATCCATTGCGCCAGCAATAATCCCATCTATCTCGCTAGCGCTTGTGGAAGAAAGGGTTTGAAGCTCTTTATCACTAAAACTGGACAACAACTTTTTGATTTTATCGACCTCAACCCCGCTAGAAGCAGCAAATTTGTTAAGCGATATATCATCACCACTTAAAAGCAATTTGATCTGTTCGCTTGAGTATATTTTTAAAACTGAAATTTCCGCATTGGTTACTGGCGTCTTTTGCGCTTCCAAGGATGACGCTAAAGACGGGTAAAAGTTACTGAAGCAAACTAAAACAAAAGCGGTCAATAACGCCGTAATTTTTATTTTGATCATCTTAAACCCCCAAATATTTTATGTCTTTTTGTAATTTATACCATTCTTCGTATGTCAACAACGGGTAATTCCCCCAGTTTAAGAGCCAGGTCTTGAGCTTTAATATGAGTATAGCGTTTCAACATCTTCAGGTCTTTATGTCCTGTAATACTAGATACTTCCATAATATTTAACCCTAGTTCAAAGAACCTAGTTGTTGCTTCGTGCCTTAAATCATGAAGCCTTAGATTCTTTATCCCGGTTCTTTTCATAGTCCTTCTCCACTGTCCTCTTAATGCGGTCTCTGAGATCGGAAACACCTTCCCTGAAATATGTGTTGGTATATTTCTTATCTCCTCAATTGCTCTTGATGACAGTGGTATTGTTCTTGGTGATCCATTTTTAGTTGTTGGTAAATAAGCAGTCCGTTGATCAAAATTTATATGCTCTCGTTCTAATCTCAGAAGCTCACTATGACGCATCCCGATTTCAAGAGCGACAACCACCAGTGCCTTGAAGTATGGATTCAGAGCGGCACGGCATCCCTTCAAAAGCAACTCCTCTTCTCCTAATTCTAATCGTCTATCCCGTGGTGGATTTTGTTTTGGTTTTGTTATCTGCTTCACAGGATTAGCTGCCAAAGTGAAGCCCCACTCCTTCATTGCAATTGTAATGGCGTGACTGAGTAGGGATAAATCCCTCAAAGTTGTACCACCAGAAACCTTTTGAAGGCGTTCATCTCTAAATTTTATTATGTGAATTGGTCTTAGATTGTTGCATTCAATCTTAAAAATTGGGTCAAGCATTAGTCTTTTGATTTTTATTTCCTCCACTTCAGAAGATTTCTTCTTAGATGTTCTTTCTTTTAGATAACGTGCCAGTACATCACCCACAGTTTCCTTAGTTGGTTTGGAGTCAATTTCTAGATTTCCATTTTCTATTTGTATTTCTTTTAATTTAGCCCATGCCATTGCATGAGACTTAAGATTAAAGGTTTTGGTTATAGTTGGGTAATTAGACAGGCGTATTCTTACCTGCCATTTGTTTTGTCTCTTGGTAATTGAAGCCATTTTCTATTCTCCTTGGAGCGTCAGTGGAGCAAATGAGGAATTGGCAAGTGATTTAGGCTGGTGGATTATTTCAAAACTCAATGAGACTTTGCTTAAAAAGCTAGAGCCCTATTTAACTTTTAAAATTGGTGCCCAGGAGAAGACTCGAACTTCCACGGCCGTAAGGCCACTAGCACCTGAAGCTAGCGTGTCTACCAATTTCACCACCTGGGCATGTCATGCGGACCTGCTATG
>PBOV01000032.1 GCA_002724505.1 Rhodospirillaceae bacterium
CGCTATCTCGGCAGCTTGTTCGATCGTGATGGCGGAGAGGACACCCAACGTATAAGGAATTTTTGCTTCTTGTGCGGCTTTTGCGAAATAAGTTTCTGCGCCTGGAAACCCCGTCCCGGGACCTCCTATGGGAGAGATTCCGAAAGGGGCTGCATAGTTTTTATCAAATAATTTCGCGTTGGTCGGCGGTGGCCCGACCACCTTACCGTAACGTGGGACCATCTCAATTGAATCAAACGCACCCCAGTTGCGAGCGATACCTGTATCGCTGCCAGCACCACCATCAACATATTCAAAGGCAAAATTAGGAAGGCGTTTTCGGGCATGAACCCTTAAATCATTTGCTGTCGGAAAACGGCGCTTTAGCTTAAGTTGATCTGGTAAAATTAAATTTTTATTCACTTGATCTCATTTCTTAAATTATTAGTTCCATATTGCCCTATCAAAATATATGCCAATTTTTATCTGACAAAATTATTTCTACCTCCTGTCCCTCGTTAATCAACGTATCACCTGAGGCCCTAATCACAACTTTGATTTCGGAAAGTTGAACTTCGAATAAAACAGAGTCACCTAGGTAAGTTTTTGTCGAAATTACTCCTTTAGGATTATCGGAAACTTTGTCTGACAGAGGTTCAAGCGCTAAATGTTGAGGTCTTATCGCCAATGTAACGTTTTCACCCACTGTGTACGACCTATCAAAATGAAATTTTCTTTCGCCCAGGGGCGATCGGATTGTATCGACGCCTGATACACTCCCCTTTATAAAGTTCATTTCCCCGACGAATTCGGCCACAAATAAACTAGGGGGCTTCGAGTATACTTCCTCAGGGGTACCATTTTGAAGAATTTTGCCTTCATTCATTACACAAATCTGGTCGCCTAGACTAAGGGCTTCTCCTTGGTCATGAGTTACATATAAAGTTGTAACCCCGGCGGTGGTCGCAATTTTTTTGAGTTCAATACGCATTTCTTCTCTTAATCGAGCATCCAAATTGCTTAGAGGCTCATCCATTAATAAAACTTGTGGTTTTGTAACAATTGCTCTCGCTAAGGCTACGCGTTGTTGTTGCCCGCCACTCAAATCTGTCACCGGTCGACTGTCCAACCCATCCAACTGTACTAATCGTAAACTTTCCATAACCCGATCGGTAACCTGGTCTTTAGGAACCCTTCGGCTACCATCCGTTAGAGGCAAAGCAACATTTTGATAAACATTCAAATGTGGCCATACCGCATAACTTTGAAAGACCATGCCAATATCACGCCGTTCCGGTGGAACAAATTCGCCCTTATCGACTGAATCAACTAATGTACCAGCTATCTCTATGCTACCACCGTTAGGTCTCTCTAGCCCAGCCACACAACGCAAAGTAGTTGTCTTCCCACAACCGCTGGGGCCTAGAAGAACTATAAAGTCATTTTCTTTGATATCGAGATGAAGATTTTGAACAGCCCGGACGAGTCCCCTGTCAGAATCAAAAAACTTATCCAAGCCCTTTATAGAAACGATGATGTTATCGGCCATATTTAATTTCCATAACTAAATATCTCATGATTTTTTAGGTTAATTAGAAGCGGCTTTTACGGGCAAACCTCCAGCCAAGTACCATCAATGGCAACAATGCCAGCATCATCAAGACTGTTATTGCCGCTGCCACGTTTGGCGAACCCATTGTCCAACGTCCCCATACTATTGCTGGTAAAGTTACATTGTCCTGACTGATCAAGAAAACTGCTATGGTCATCTCTCTATAAACAAGTAAACCGGTCCATATCCAAACGGACAACATGGTCGGTCGCAAGAGGGGCAACATTATTTTTCGGATTGCTCTTACCATGGTTAACCCGGACGTATACGCAGCCTCTTCAAGCTCTTTATGAATTTGAATCATTGAACTGTTCAGAGCTCTAG
The DNA here is from genome assembly GCA_002724505.1 of Rhodospirillaceae bacterium. GTDB lineage: Bacteria > Pseudomonadota > Alphaproteobacteria > MPNO01 > UBA2964 > UBA2964. Next base: position 1,916 of record PBOV01000032.1, read on the forward strand.
TGCCAAACGGTATCCAGCAGATCACATAAACGACAATCAAAAGTGTAATTGTTCCATAGATTGGCAGGTAGTCATTCACAATATAAAGAGAAAGTAATAATGCCCCCAATGACATAACAACTTTAGGAACTGTATGTGGTAGAAACGCTCCAAATTCTAAAGCATAGCGTGCTTTGGTCTTAGTTCGGACAACAAGCCAAGAGACACAGAAGGCAACTAATAAAATTACAGGGGGTACAATCAGCATTAATAAAACGGTATTCTTAATACCTCTTCCCACATACTCCCAATTCATCTGTTCAAAATTGACCAAACTAAATATTTTTAATGCCTCTAAGGAGGGTGGTGTGATGTAGGGAAGAAAAGCCATAAAGCAGACCAAAAGGATTGGCAAAAGAAGTCCGATAAAAAAATAAATGCAGATAAAAGACCAACAGGCCGGTGCCCACTTTCCAATATATATCTGGGTGGCCTTGTATCCTTTTCCTGTAACCACTTGATATTTCTCGCTAGTGCGCAACATTTGGACATACCAAACGGTAAGAAGCAGGGCTACTAATATCATAGCCGTACCAAGAGCCGCTGGAATACCATATTCAGGTAATCCATCAGGAGGAAAGGCTTCAGAATAGACATACGTACTAAAGACATAAATATTACTCGATAAACCTATTACCGCGGGAATATCAAAAGTCGCCAGCCCAATTACGAATATATAAATTAGGGCTGCCAAAATTGCCGGTCTCGCCAACGGCAAGGTAACCCTCATCAAGGTTCTTTTGAAAGTTAACCCCGATGTTTGAGCTGCTTCTTCTAGGGCTGGGTTCATTGTTCTAAAAACTTGCACACTCAAGACAAAGGCAAGCGGCGCCAGCGTTAGGCCCTCGATCAAACCCATCCCCGCAGGATTTTCTATGTTGATTGGACCAGAATTCAGATCAAAAACCGCCATCAACATCTTGTTGATAAACCCAATTCGTTCATGAGCTATAAAAGTCCAACCCATTCCGACAAAGACTGGAGGCACAAGGAGCCCAATTGTCATCATTGCGTAAATAAGGGCTTTTGGTCGAATTGTCGTTCGCTCTGTTATCCAAGCAATAGGTAAACCGACGAAAAGAGAAACAATAGTAGTTACGATTGCAAAGATTAGGGTGTTCTCAAGTACCTCAAATACAAATTCGTCGCCGAACAGGTCCTTATAGTTGTCATAGGAAAATTCAGCGTCATCTGTCCCAATCACTCCTGTCTGAAAACTGATATAAACAAACACAACCACGATGGCTATTAGTATAACCATCGGCAGCAATGCTACCGGCCAGAGGGGAGAACTACCCTCAAATGGTTTTAATGCTGACTTTAAAAAAGAGTTATAAATCGTCTCTATCCCCAGAGAATGAAGAAGTTCGAAAAATTTTTGAAATTTTTCTTGGACATGAGGGAGCTAAGGTACGAGGCTTAACTCAACACCCTCATAACTACCAACTTACTATAAGTTTCTTATTTTTTTCCGCGTTTACGTTTACCGCGGACGATCTTTTTCAGTTTCTTCTGAAACTTTCTCACGTTAATCCCATCTTTCTTTTGTTGAAAGGTACGCTGTACGGTACTCTTCAAGAAAATAGCTTTGGAATTTTTAGAACGCGCAGCATCAACGAGGGCTTTTGACTTGGAACCAGGATAAATTTCCAGGTCATACGCACCGTGCTTCCAAAGAGCTGCCTGCCCCTCCTTCGAATGGGTCCAGGCAATGAAAAGCTTGCCAACGTTTGGATGAGCCGCATTCGATGGAACGCCAAGGTTGATGATATTATTTCTAACAATTTCCTTCGGCACTGCATGCCCCAAGGGCGCCCCACGCCTTTGGTAACGGACCGTCGCATCCCGGCCGCAGTCAAAGATAAGCATGGCAAACTGCCCACTCGCAACCTTGTCCAAGCTGTTACATCCAATGAAGCCACCAATCTGCGGCTTAAGACGCTTCATGTAATCCGTCATGAATTTGATACCAAACACATCCGGAGCAGCAAACTGATAGAAGCCAGTCAAATAGGGTGTAATTGCGATTTGCCCCTTCCACTTTGGATTCATTACATCTTCGATGCTGTACGGAATATCGGATCCCTTTACCAAGTTTGTATTGTAAACTATCCCAACCACTCTTGAGGCAATAGCCACGCCAACTCCGCCGTTATTAACTCTCTTTACTACAGCATTGTTGGGTTCGGGGCGTTCAATCAATTTGTTCCAATCAACCTTCTGTAACATCCCTGTTTTAAAACCAGAGAGCATGTGACTTCCACTACCCATGAATACATCTGTACTTGATTTTTGTTTTGCACGATGTTCTTGAGTTAATCGTCCAAGGTTAGCCGGAAAACTTCTGCCCTGAGTAAATTGCAGTTTTATATTTGTTCCATATCGCTTGTTAATAGACTTAAGCATATCGTTGATGCCCGCATCGGCGCCCATATGCCCCTCCGTCCATAGTAACTTTAAGACACCTTCTTTCTTAGCGCCCTTGATGACTTTTTCTAACTCTGCAGAGCGGGCCTGAGCATTTCCAACATTAGCGAAAAGCCCAGCAATTAATGATAAACTAACGATCGCTTTAAAAAAATTAATTTTCCGTTTTTTAATGTCCAAACTCATTGTCCCTACCTCCCTTTTATTACTAAAATTTTCATTAGAATTTTTAGGGTCATTTAATCAATGGGGAATGTCAACTCACATTAGAAAATAGGAGAGTTTTGCAATTTACCGCCGCAACTTATATTTACGCATTACACTCGATATATGCCCCATCAAATATATCCCCGTACCTACGAGCTTTTTTCAAGGCAAAGATTTCTTCTGTATTTAACTTTTCGAAAAAGCAATACTAAAGAAAGTCGGCAACGCTAGAGATCACCGCGCTGCATATAAATTAACTGCTCAAATAGCTGAAATAACTTATCGGCGGTGCTAAATTTACAGACCAGGTTTCGTACTATTTAATAGAAAAATTAAGAGTTCGGATTAAAGGGGAAATTTATGAAGTTGCTAGCAATCAACGCCGCAATCATCGCAGGAACAATAACAGCTTTCAGTTTTAATACCACATATGCACTTGCCAAATGTGGAAATATAACAATCGCTGGAATGAATTGGGCATCTGCCCAACTAATGGCTAACNTAGATAAAATTATNCTGAAAGAAGGCTACGGCTGCAACTCCGAAATTGTTCCAGGTGATACGATGCCAACCTTTACNTCAATGAGTGAAAAAGGAAAGCCGGATGTGGCTCCAGAAATGTGGATTAACGCTGTCAGGCAGCCNTTAAAAAAGGCTATTGATTCTGGACGCCTCCAGGAAATTAATAAGGCGCCCATCACCGGGTTGGGAGAGGGTTGGTGGGTAACACCGAACTTCTTAAAAAAATATCCAAAGCTTAATACCGTCGAAAAGGTACTCAAGCGTCCTGACCTCTTTCCCTATGCGGAAAATCGATCAAAAGGAGCATTCATGGGATGTCCCGCTGGCTGGGGTTGTCAATTAGCGAATGCAAATCTTTATCGAGCGTTTCAGATGAGAAAAAAGGGGTGGATCCTAGTAAACCCCGGCTCCGGGGCAGGTCTCAAGGGGTCCATCGCCAAAGCCGCTAATCGAGGAGAGAACTGGTTTGGTTATTATTGGAACCCTACCGCCATCGTCGGAAAATATAATTTGGTTATGTTACCATTCGAGACAAAGTGGGCTGGTTCTGAAAACTGGGATGGCTGCATAGTCAAGCCTGAACAAGACTGTACTAATCCAAAGCCATCATCGTGGACAAAGTCGAAGGTACGAACTGTCATAACAACAAAGTTCGCGAAACGGGGTGGGGCCGCGGCAAAATATTTAGGAAACCGCATCTTCCCCGGAGGTGTGATGAACCAAATGCTCGTATTCATGAATAAAAATAAGACTAATGGCGCCGATGCTGCCGTCGAATTTTTAATCCGTCATAGAAACGTATGGACAAGGTGGGTAACAAAGGACGCCGCAAAGAAGATCCAGGCAGCGTTTTAGTCTAAACGAAAAATAGTCAAAGGGAATGACGACCGAACCATACCCACTGACTGAATTATTTTGGAGCTCCCATGAATTTCTTTGATGATTTTCCAGCACTTGGGCGGCGTGATCTTATGGAATTGCGACGGACCATTGATAATGGATTTCGTGATTTTTCGCGCGAATATGGTGAAGTGTTAGAAAAACTTTTTGATCCGCTTCTTCAATTTCTAATTTGGCTCGAAAAACTACTGATTGCCGCTCCATGGCCAATGATTATTCTAACCATTGGTTTATTAGCTTGGGCAGGTTCGCGCAGTAAGTTCATCGTTATTGGATCGATCCTCTGCTTTTTAACTATCGGCTACCTAGGTATGTGGGAAGACACGATGTCAACCCTCGCAATAATTTCCGCCGCAACCCTTATTTGTATCGTAATTGGAATCCCCATTGGAATACTGATGTCGCGTTCTGATCGAATTCAGAGTTTGATAACACCAGTACTGGATATCATGCAAACGATCCCCTCTTTCGTGTATTTGATTCCAGTTGTCATGTTGCTTGGGATCGGAAAAGTACCCGGCCTATTAGCTGTCTGTATTTATGCACTACCACCTATCATTCGACTTACTAATCTTGGAATACGCCTAGTTGATAAAGAAACCCTCGAGGCATCTGACGCCTTTGGGGCCAGCCCATTGCAGCGTTTAATTGGAGTGCAAATTCCCCTCGCACTACCCAATATATTTGCTGGAGTAAATCAAACAATTATGATGGCCTTATCGATGGTTGTAATTGCCTCAATGATCGGAGTAAAAGGCTTGGGCATCCCCGTGCTGCAGGCGGTTTCAAACCAATACTTAGCGCTTGGCTTAATGAATGGCCTAGCTATTGTGGCACTCGCAATTATCTTCGATCGTATTACCCAGGGCCTCGGTAAACAGCTTCAAAAGCATGGGAAAATCGATCACTGATTCCCAATACGGCTATCAGTATACGTAATCTTTATAAGATCTTCGGGCCAGATCCTAAAAAAGCGATGACGCGTGTTGAGAAGGGAATGGAGAAGAACGAGTTACTTGAATTAACCGGCCATGTACTTGGGATAAATGATATCTCTTTAGAGATCAAAAAAAACAAAGTCCANGTCGTCATGGGACTTTCTGGTTCTGGAAAATCGACCCTCNTCCGCCTTATTAACCGACTTATAGAGCCTACCGCCGGGCAAATCTTGATCGATGGTGAAGATATACTATCAATGAATGCTCCTGCGCTCCGGGACCTGCGTAGGAACAAGGTATCCATGGTTTTTCAGAGCTTTGCACTTTTTCCACACCGCACCGTTATTGAAAATACTGGCTATGGTTTAGAAGTCCAAGGGCAAAGCCATCAGCATATCAAAAAAGCCGCTACACGTTGGATTAATCGCGTAGGGTTGTCTGGATACGAAGAATATTATCCGGCACAGCTATCCGGGGGAATGCGACAGCGTGTAGGCCTAGCAAGAGCCCTCACTACTGATGCCGATATTCTTCTAATGGATGAGGCATTTTCCGCCCTAGACCCTCTAATCAGGACCGAGATGCAAAATATTCTTCTCAATCTACAAGAAGAGTTAAAAAAGACAATTGTTTTTATTACACATGATTTAGATGAGGCACTGCGCATAGGAGACAATATTGCAATTCTTCGCGATGGAGAAATTGTCCAAACCGACAATCCACAGGAAATTTTGCTAGCACCCGCGGACCCTTACATAGCTGATTTTATGAAAGATATTAACCGAGCCCGGATCCTCCGCGTCAAATCAATAATGGGGCCTTTGGATTTAGAATCTGATGGACCTCAAATGTCCGAGCTCACGACATTAGAGCAGGCACTACAGACATTTGGAAACCTCTCTGTGGACCAGGCAATAATTGTTGATCAAGGCGGGAAAAAAATAGGGACGCTCACATTAGCTCGATTGATAAACGCTATGAAGCGCCCAGAGGGCGAATAAATTAAGGCGCCAATCCAGGCAACCACGATACTTCCAGTTGCCCCCTAAAAAGCTTTCCTTTTGTTTCAACGAAAATGTATCCTCATTCAAATATTAAAAAATATATTTTGGGGTATTTGGTTTTCGGTCTCCGTAAAAGCCTGGTTATACAAAAGGAATTCGTATGGGAATGGTCACTGATATTATTTTACCAATTGGGCTAGCCTTCATAATGTTTTCGTTAGGGCTTGGGCTTACTTTGGCTGACTTCGCTCGAGTAGTGAAAGCACCCAAAGATTTTATTATTGGCGCCGCCGCACAAATTTTGTTACTTCCCATGGTCGCTTTTTTGCTGATCACCTTAATGGACGTGCGACCAGAGTTAGCACTTGGTGTGATGATCATTGCAGCAGCGCCAGGTGGGGTAACATCCAATATATTGACAGCTTTTGCCCGAGGCGATGTGGCCCTTTCAATATCCCTAACCGCTGTTATTAGCCTACTATCAGTAATTACCATTCCTTTCATCGTTGTCATCGCCCACAACCATTTAATGGGAGGTGATCCAGGTTCGATCTCAATTTTAGGAACGGCATTAAGCGTATTTTTAATTGTGACTGTGCCCGTTATTCTCGGACTACTAACAAGACAGTTCGCAAATAATTTTGCGAACCGCATAGCTTCCAAGGCAAATGCCTTATCAAGCGCTCTTTTCATTATAATTCTTGGGGGCGCAATTTTTCAGGAGCGATCTAATATTATAGGTTATTTTGCCCAGGCCGGCCTAATAACCCTAACACTAAATATTACAATGATGGTCTTAGCCTTTGTGATCGCTCAATTTTTCGCGTCAGGCAAAGATCAACGTATTGCAATATCAATTGAATGCGGATTGCAAAATGGGACCCTAGCGATTGCCGTCTCTACGCTATTATTCGGTGGCGGACTAACGACCGTTCCTGCAGCAACATATAGCCTAATTATGTTCGGAACCGCTTTGGTATTTATCGCATACCTTCGGATTACCAAGGTTTAAATAAAAAGGAATTAACACCTTTACGCAGGCCCAAAGGACTTCTCGAAAAAGGCCAACCAATTACCACCCATTATTTTTTCTACATCCTCCTCTAAGAAACCATAATCCTGTAGTCCCTTTACCAAATTACCGAAGTCCCGATTTCCACAGAACCATGATGGCATGGGCGGAAACCCTGCATCCGATGCTGAACCCTCTCCGTAATCAATTTGCTTGGTCCACCGCCCGACCCGCATCCATTCAACCACACTATCGGATTGTCCCTGACACAAGTCGCTACCGATCCCTATATTGTCTACACCCATAAGTTCAGCGGTACGGGCAATCATTTCGCAAAAACTACCAATCGTGCATTGGGATTTTCCCTTGAGGTGATGCGGATAAATCGAAAACCCTAACATGCCTCCGGACTGTCCTAACGCTTTCAGAACCTCATCAGATTTATTACGAAGGGCTTTATGCCAGAATTTTGGGTTAGCGTGCGTAATTGCAATTGGCCTTTTCGATATTTCGATTGCATCCAATGTCGAGCGGTCTGCCGAATGACTCATATCAACTACTAGGCCCACCCGGTTCATCTCAGCGATAACCTGACGTCCCATACGAGTAATTCCAGGATCGTTATCTTCGTAGCATCCGGTAGCGAGCAGGCTCTGGTTGTTATAGGAAAGCTGCATAAAGCGACCACCCAGTTGATGGCAAATTTCAACCAGCCCTATATCGTCTTCTATTGGCGAACAGTTCTGAAAACCAAAGATAATTGCGGTACGTTGTTCCTTTTGAGCGCGGCGGACGTCGTCCGCTGTACGCCCTGGTAGAATGTAATTTGAAAACCGCTCGAACAAGCGGTTCCAGTCGGCGATGTTCTCGACCGTTTCACGAAAATCCTCATGATAGGTCACGGTCACATGTACGGCACTAACGCCGCCCTCTTTCATTTCTTGAAATATTTGTTCCGACCAGTTTGCGTATTGGCAGCCATCAATAATGATCATTTTTTTCTCTTTTATTTTGAAAAAAGGAGATTCCCTATCATGTTTTACGATATAGTAGAGGGCACACAATTATGCCCTCTTGGTTACACTAGGCCAATAGAAGAGGTTTTTATGAAAAAAGTCTTGACGCCCGAAGATCGATTACGGGCCGCTGGATTGGAGCTACCAGCCCGAGAGGGACCAGCCTATGACTACCTTCCCGTAAAAACATACGCAGGGATAATTTATCTAGCCGGTACACTTGGGAAAAAAAATGGAGCCGTTCAAAGGCTTGGTAAAGTCGGCGCTGAAATAGATGAATTAGAAGCCGGCCAACAAATGCGGGTCTGCGCCCTCCAGGCACTCAACTGGTTAAAAGAGGCCGCCGGCGGGGACCTAAGCCGTGTAACCGGCATTCTCCAGCTAAAATGCTATATCGCCTGTACGGATGATTTTGACGGCATCTCTCGCATTGCAGATCATGCAACCGACGTATTTGTCACAGCATTTGGCGAGGCCGGAAAACATCCCCGCAGCGTATTAGGTTTGAAACGCCTACCACAGGATGCGCCGGTAATGCTTGACTTGATAGCCTGCACCCAGGAGTGATCGTCACCCTATTTGGCAAGTTGGTATGCGAAGAGATTGCCGTTTCCTGAAATTGTTAACATTTTTTAATACAGGCGGTCTTTCAAGCGCTCCTGATAATCAACTTCATATTTCTCTGCATACGACCGGTCACCGCCATCACGGTAGGCCGCAAAAGCCCCGCTGTTGGGCACACCATCTGGCACACCCTTTGCCCCCTCCGACCAAAATTTAGAGCGCACAAAGGCTTTTGGGCAATGATGGAATGCTTCTTCGACCTCTACGACGATCACCGCACGAGGCCTCTTATTGCGTACAATAAACCGGTCTAAAAAACTTGGATCTATACTGACCCTCGCCTTTCCATTAACGCGATAGGTGACGTCGGAGCCGGGGACCATAAAAATAATGCCAACCTTAGAATTTGAGATAATATTCCGAATTCCATCTACCCGGTTGTTACCAATTCTATCAGGAATTAACAAAGTCCGGTCATCAAGAATATCCACAAAACCTGGGGCGTCACCCTTAGGGGAACAGTCCACTCCGGCATCGCTCGAGGTAGCCATCAGGAGGAATGGAGACGCCTCAATAAATGCACGACCCGGTTCAACTATTTTTGTCGTTTGCTTTTTAATAGCGGAATCTGATGGTACACCATATAGGTCCTCGACTTCTTCAATTGTATTGACTGAAAATTCTTCGTTGTTACCAACAGAATTCATCGCCGCCTCCATAATTTTTTATCATTAAATTATTCAATCTTTTCTGCTCCAAACTTAATACCTACTATCCTAATATCAGTGACTATAAATAAATTAAATACGGAGTTTTCCTGAACCAAACAAAGGAGCTACTGATGACGGTATTGATAACTGGTGCCGGCCTTATCGCTACCCATGCCGCCGCCGCATTAGCGGCTAAGGGCGAAAAAATTGTTTTTTACGATGTGACACCAAATTTGTCATACATCGACATCGTGATGGAAGGAAAACCCTATGAAGTAGAAATTGGTGATATTCTTGATTTACCAAATATTCTTCGGGTCATTAACAAACATAATATCAAAGGAATTATCCATACCGCTGGAGTCCTGCCCGAGCGAGCACGAGCCAACCCATCTCTATGTACCCGCATCAACGTTGACGGCTCAGTCAATATTTTTGAGGCGCATCGTCTCATCAAACTAAGACGCACCGTCTTTATAAGCACCATTGGCGTTTTTGACTCAAGGGTCTGCGACGGTCATCCGTGGACAGAAGATCACCGTTTGGGACCAAATTCATATTATGGGACCACTAAGCTCGCTGCAGAAATGATGGGACTGCATTACGCACGCGATTATGGCGTAGATTTAATAGCTGTCCGGCTCTCATCGGTCTTTGGAGTTAGTCAGTACTATACCTCGAGGGCGTCTGAGTTAATGCGGGATATAATTGAGCCTATGGCCTTAGAGGGAAAAGCGACAATCCGGCGACAGGTAACAGATATCAACCAGTACCTTTATGCCATGGATGCGGGTGAAGCCATCGCACTAGCATATGATCTTAAGCGCAATTCGCCGCAACGAATATTCAATATCAGCGATGGAAAGCTGACAGGTCTCCGAAAAATTATGGAAATTGCCGAACAAAATATTTCTGGTGCGTCTATTACTATCACCAACGGTGCCTGGAAAAAATCCAAAGGTACTAATTTTGTACCCGAACCTTTTAGCTTAAACGCCGCGAGAAAATACTTAGGATACAAACCTAAATGGCCGATGGGTAAGGCTATTAGACACTACGTCAAAAAGATACATGAAAGGGAAGCATTAAAGAAAAATTAATCAAACAGAAAAGTCCGCAACAGTTTAAATCCTTTCCATATTTAATTTATTATTGTTCTGGTTTAGCCTCCTACTAATTGGCCCTATAATACAACGGAGATTTTAACCTAAAATTTCGGCTAATTTTTGTTTTCTTTAACGGTGCCTACTCCTATTAAAGTCATTGCTAACTTCTCCATACAAGCATCGGGGTAAAAAGGGGTAGGTGTCGGTAATAAAATAGACATATTTTCCCCTTAAGTTACCTCCATTACATTGGTCGAGTTTTCCTTCACCACCTTCATAGACATAGTCCTCATTGTATGTGCCGTCATACATTCCGAGAGGTCCGGATGGACGGTTACCTTTTTTTAGAGCCCAACCGGATTGTTTCCCATCTTTGACATAATGAATTTCAAAACCGTCCCCAGCATACCCCAGCAACGAACTAGCGGATTTCTTCAAAAGGCTAGTCGGAACCCCATGATAATGATATAAGCCGCCCCTCCCAACATGGGCGTTATTAAAGTCAAGGCCAAGTCTTCCGCGCGCTCCAAAAATATCAATCGTCCAATTACGATCTCCATGTCGGCTGTGTCCTCTTCGAGAGTACGGATCCCAAGACCCAGCAGTGTTAGGTCTAAACTGGACCCCGTTTATTGCAATGCCTAGCGTTCCCCTTATTTGCGTAATGGATTGTTTCTTTATAGGTGATGTTGTGACGCAAACGTGAATTTCTTGTTCCGAAATAGTATTGGGGTTGCCTCTGTTAGGAAAATCTCCAGTCGGATGATCTGGGATCCCATTGGTTAAAAAACAGCGTTGACCGTCATCAACTTTAACAACAATTTGATTGCTACTCGCCGCCAAATTCTGCGGCAACAGTAAGAAAACAACAAACCCAAAAATACCGACTTCTTTTAATCTACTCATGCGATCATCCTGATGGCTTTCCTTCAATAATAAAGATAGATTTTTGAGGCGGCACTGAAGACACGAATTTTAAAGCCTAAACCAGTCTCATTTTCTTTCATTTTATTTTTGAATTAAGCGATTTTTTCACGAGGTTTAAATTGTGATTAGATACTCGATCAAGCCATCTAATCATGCAAAATCAAAACAAACCAGCACGGGGTTATTTTATGGAAAGACTTGATTACCGAACAATCGGACAAGAAAACTGGCGGGCACTTGGCAACTTTGCGCAAACGGTCGAGAATAATTGTCAATCCAGATCTTTAATAGAAATTATTAAATTACATGCATCCCAAATAAATGGCTGCGCAAACTGTGTTAATTTACATGCGAATTTATTGCGTAAAATAGGGGAAAGCGAAGAACGAATCCAAAATGTTATCGTTTGGCAGGAAGCTACATGCTTTAGCGAAAGAGAAAAATCTGCTTTGGCATGGACCGAGGCGGTGACAAGAGTCTCAGAAACGGGAGTACCAGATGAAATATTTGAAAGAGTTTCCGAGCAGTTTACTGATCTTGAACTTTCCGACCTAACCTTCGAAATTTGCACAATTAATTTTCATAATAGATTAGCGATAGCCTTCCGACGTGAACCAGGCAGTTAAAACTTGTCACGCTATAAAACTTATGTTTTTTCCATAGTGGTATTATCTTTGGCGTATGGTCGCTTTTAGAGCTTTTTTAGATTGAACATTACGCCTCCACTAAAAGTAACTAGAAGGGTCCACTATTTTATTATTTGAATAGGATTAAAGAAAAGTAATGGCGTTAATTGAAAAAGTCGAACACCACGAAGTTATAGATCTTGCTGAGTTTTCCAGAGAAGACTTTATCCGTAAGCCTCTTATTCAATCTAAGGGTATCGTATGTGATTTTGTCTGTTTCGAACCTGGGCAGGCGGCTGATATGCATAAACACCCGGTACAGGATGAAATATTTTATGTTGTAGATGGTAAAGGCCTCATAATCTTTGAAGACCGTGACGATATATCGGTTAAAACCGGTAGTGTAGTTTTTATTCCCTCTGGTCTCGTGCACGGCGTAAAGACTATTCCTACCGAACGCCTTATCCTTATGTTAACAAAGGGGCCGGGGATTACCGCGAAGACAGCAAGAGCGTTTATGCATGGCGAGTAATTGATCAATTCACAAATCCCCACAACGCATCCACTCAAGTCTAAAAACAAAGAAGTCAGAATTCAGTAAAACACGTCACTTAGTCGATGCAATTCTTCATATACGTTTTTACTACGTAAAACCTATATCTTCTGCTCAGTTAACGCCCGGAATAATAAGCCAAACAGAGAAAAACCACCGGCATCATTTAGCGTAAATTATTTGGAGGACTTAAATTTCCGAATTTATCAGATCCTGGTTGCTGGGGCATTTTTGGGCTCCCTATACTATCTGCATAATTAACAGACACCACAACCGATGTGTTTCGCGCCGATAGAAAGTTTTGACCTTGAAGAAATGACAAACGACTTATCTCTACTGTTGCAACCCTATTATCCCTCCCAAAAACAAGAAAAATGCTTGAAGACACAGTAGAAGATTTCATTTCCCAACCTGAAGCGGGAACAACCTCTGCATAGAACTTTAATAACTCTGGGGGTGATTTTGTATCAAGGAAACGAACCTTACCAGACCACCTCTCGCCCGCACCCAATATAACTGTCTCGTTCTCTACAATTTTGGAAGTTTTTGGGAAGGGAAAGTCATAAAGCGCATATTCAATTAATAATTTTGTATCGTCCTGAGTTCTTGAGTTGTAAGTGGTACAACTTGCCAGCGGGCCGACAGTGAATAAAAGCAGAACGACAATACGCCAAAATATTTTCATATGTTCCCCTCAAAACGTAATTCATCATAGATACCACAAAAAATAACAAATCACCCAAACCAAAATTTTCTATGTTTAATTTTTTTAAGGTCAGACATTCCCCATATTCTTGAACCCATCCGTACAGCAGAGTCATCTGGTTCTCTGCCGATGGACTCCAACGCATCTTGAAACCTTCCCCACGTGCCAAGTGCGTTACTTCTGTCCCTATCATAGCGATGGCGTGTTTGATTTTCGTGTTTTGTAAAAACCTCTGTGAAAGAAGGGCGCTCTTTAATTCGTTCATACCACGCCTCTACTTTAGGGCAATCCTTCGACCAAAGTTCTTCACACCCAAGTAGCCAAAGCCGGTGAACATATGGTGTCAACGCAGCATCGGCTAACGAATAACGATCCCCAGCAAGGTATGGACCCAGTTCCAGTGCTGCTTCTAAATCTCTAATCATAGTTTCAAGAAAACCACAGGCGCAACGCCCCTCATCCGAAGACAAACCTAACAGGACCGATCGCCGACGCTGCTCTCGCCGCTTTGGCTCTGGTATATCACTAAAGGAATTAAGACGAATCTTCGCTGCTTCGGTCAGCTCGCCATCGTCCCCCCGAGAAGCTTCAGAAAAGGAAACAAAAGCGATTGCGCTGTGATATTTTTCATCTAGGTCCTTCAATAGCAGGTCCAGGCGCATCGCATCGAGGGGATCGCTAGGAGTCAGAGGTGGGTCGGGAAACCGTCGGTCAAGATAACGCATGATTACACTAGATTCCACCAAGACCATTCCATCATGCAGAAGGGTAGGAACCATCCCGTCCCGGTTTATTGCGATGTATTCCTCTGTGAGGTTCTGGTGCTTGTGAACGTTGACCTCACGTTGAAATAACTCTAGACCCTTTTCCACCGCCGTCAGGTGCACTTTGCAGCAGCAAGTTGACGTTGGGCCTCCCAAAAGTTCAAGCATTGATTCTTTTCCTGCTTTATAGATAGTAACTAATATGCCGGAACAGCTCTTTCAAATGCTGAAATAAGTATTAAGAGAGAGTAAAAAAACTGTTATTTTTTTGTTATCTTAATGAAGCTTCGATGTTCCCACCATCAACCGTCATAACGTGTCCAGTTGTTCTGACATTTAAAGCCAAATCTAAGAATGCTTTTGCAACGTGGTGAGCTTCAACTTCAGCTTCAAGCAAATTACCCCTCATATACTCTTTCTCAGAGATTGATCTCGACATAGCACGAGCGCCAATAAATTCATCATTCACTATTCCTGACCGAATTCTATCTGCATTGATTCCATTGACGCGAACACCATACTCCCCAAGTTCTAACGCCAGTTGTTTCACAAGAAACATCAGGGCTGCCTTAGGCAATCCATAAGCACCAAAATTCCGGCCGGGATTAACTGCTTGTTTCGAAATATTAAATAGCATTTGACCTTTATTTTCTTGTTTCAGAAACATCCGACCAACCCTACTAGCTAGCTGCCAATGAGCGAAAAAATTAATTTCAAAGCTCTCCCTTAATTTTTCGACACCCATTTCAAGCATCGCCCCCTGGGGCGCCGTTCCCGCATTTGAAACAAGAATATCTAACACCCCAAATTCTTCTTGTACTTCTTCTAAGAGGAAGTTTATTTGTTCTTCATCCGTCAGATCAATGGATTTAATAGAGGTGTTCTTTCCAAAACCCATACTTGCATTTTCTAAATTTTTTGAATCCAAATCTACAGCGACGACTTCTGCTCCTGCTTTCTCAAACGCAAGGACAATAGCAGAACCAATTCCACCAGCAGCACCAGTGATCACGACAACTTTACCATGCAACGGTTTAGGTTTCTCTTTACCGAGCTTAGCTTGTTCCAAAGACCAATATTCCATATCAAAAAGATCTTTATCTTTGACAGGGAAAAAGCCACCCGATTGCTGCCCATCGCTAAGGACACTTATATTTTGCAAAGCAAGGTCCGTTATCAATCGGGCCTCATTCGAAGACCGCCCTATTCCGATGAGCCCGATGTCCTCTACCCATACGTGCTTTGGCGTAGGATTAAGCATCACTTTTTCATCTTCAGATTTAGCCGACCAAGAACAAAAATAGCTGGAATAATCATCAACAAATTTTTGAATCGTCTTCTCGATTTGCCCAACCCCCTTTTCGTAAATCACACGTTTTAACACTAGCGGTTTAGGCTTAAGCCTTATGACATGGTCTGGTGTAGCTACTCCTTTATCAGTTATCCCATTTTTTATATGGCCATTGATTTGACTAATTATTTCTGGGGTATCGATAAAATTAAATATAAAGGAGGGATTTTCCTCTTCTGAAACACGTCTAAGAGCCGCTTGCAAATTATCGACAAGAGATTGTTTAACTGCCTTTCCGGGCAAGGAACTTTGAAAACGAGTCTTTTTGCGACGCGCTTCAATCCAATTTTCGACTATGTTTGTCTGTTCGATAACCCTTTCATAGGATATCTTCGCATCTGGACCCCACGTAAAATGACCATGTTTTTCTAACAACAAGCCCTCAATATTTGGGTTTTTTTCGAAGATATCGGCCGCTAGTTTTGCCAGTTCAAAACCCGGCATCACATATGGCACGATACCTAATCTGTCATCGAACAGGTCTTCAACTATGGCCTTTGTATCAGGTAAATTTGCTAACACTAAAAATGGCGTTGAATGCGTGTGATCTACAAATTTATGCGGCAAGAAGGCATGAAGTAATGTTTCTACTGATGGATTGGGTGCAGACTGATCAAGAAGGCTAGAACGCTGAACACTGACCATATCTTCATCCGAAAGACAATCTAGCTTTCTTAATTTTAATAAAGAATTTAGTCTAACCGCAGGCAAACCAGGAGCTTCAATTGTGGCGAGATCCCATCCCGATCCTTTCACGCACAGAACATCTGTTTTTTCACCAAAAATATCCCTTTGGGACGTCTTGCACGAGGTGTTACCGCCGCCATGCATTACAAGGTGAGGGTTTTTTCCTATCAGTTGTGAGGAGTAAACTCGATAGCCAATGTCTTCGTTGAACCCTTTTTCTAAATTTTCGTTTACGTATTCTTCGGCGACTTTTTTATTCCAGTT
>PBOV01000006.1 GCA_002724505.1 Rhodospirillaceae bacterium
TGCATAGAGCTGTTCAAGAATTTCTTCACTTTCCTCATAACTGACGCCCTCAATTCTCTGCGTCATCAAACGGTCAACAAAAAGAGACTTCTTTCCGGTTTCGGGGTGAGTAACAAAAACTGGATGATACCAGTGCGGACTTCCACTAATATCGCCTGAAATGTCGACTCGTGCGCGCCGTTCATATTGGTGAATGTGGAGCGCTTTTTGACCATCAAGCTTATCTTTTAAATCCTGACCAAGAGAGTCGTAAGCCTTATACATATTGCCGAAAAGCGTATTACCGCCTTTCGATGGAAGCTCTACTCCATAAAGAAATGTATACGTATACGGGTTTTTAGAGTAGCCGGAATCAATGTGATACCACATATCCCCATCGCCAAATGAACCAACAGGCTTGCCGTTAAGCATTTTATTGCTCACGAGCATTACGCGTTGGTCATTTTGAAGAACACCGGTTGTCCGTGCCTTTAATTCTTTGGGGGGGGCTTTTCGTTCACCGAGGTCGCCAAAGCGTCCCGCAAAACGCAATTGTTCCTCCTCAGTAATCTCCTGCCCGCGAAAAACCAGAACGATGTACTCGTTCCATAATTCTCTAATTTCATCAATGGTTGCCTGCGGCAAATTCTCGCGCAAATTCACGCCAAGAATTTCCGCACCACAAGCGGGAGAAAGCGGTTTATATTGAACATTTACCGGTTTTTTCATCACAAATTTCCCAAAGCCAAAATTTCCAGCATAAGGATTTTAGCACTGATGAAGTTGTGCGGTCTATGTATGAAAATAGCCTTGCGGGTGACCTAACTTTTAGGCGGCCTCAAAATCTGAGCCGCTGCGCCAGCTCCCGCTGGACTTGCAACGTTTGCAGACTCTTTCTCCAGCCCAACTGCTATCGAAACGTTCTCCACATTTCAGGCAATCACGCTTTTTCATCACATAAACCCGTTCGGGTTCCGGTTTTTTAGATTTATTTGTCGTAGCCATGCGGCAACGTATGTTTTTTTCAATAAAAGTCAAACAAAAATCTTCAAATGCCGTTTGAGGCAAAAAGTCGCACTTTTCTCGCATCAAATGTATAAATTCTACTAACTAAAGAAATTAATTTTTAAAATTTTTTCTGTACTCCTTGTTTTCTAAAGAATTTCCGCGACACTATATGGTAAAAGTTTCTTTGCCGAAGCAGGTCACAGAAACTTTAGAACATTAATTAAAGAAGTAGAAAAATGTCGGACCATCTAACTGGTAGTCTCATAATTAAAGCGGTGAAGGAAAGCGGTATAAAAACTGTTTTAACTGTCCCAGATAAAACGACAGCAGAGGGTTTGTTACGTCCTATCTCCGTTGACCCTGATTTACGCCAAATCAGCACCTGCAAGGAAGATGAAACCATTGGAATCAGTGCCGCCCTATCCTATAGCGGACAACGATCCCTTATTCTCATTCAATACACCGGCCTTTTATATTCAATGAATGCGATACGAGCCGTTGCCGTAGATTATCAGTCACCAATATGCTTTATGGTCGGATTACTAGGGAAGGAACCTGGTGTCCTACCGACAGAGTCTAAACGCAATGGCGTCAGAATTATCCAACCAATTTTAGACGTTATGGGCATTGCCCATCATATCATAGAAACCGACGATGATATCGAAAAAATTACCCCCGCGATTAACAATGCCTATGATACATCTCGCCCCGTTGCGATGCTCATTGGCCGACCCCCGTTAGCATCATGATAAAACGCGATGAATGTCTTAAATTATTAGCCTCTAAGATTGCTGACGACGAAATCGTTGTCGCGGCATATACAACAGCCTTCGAGTGGATCGCAATTAGACCAAGTCCACTTAATTTCATATCTTCCGGTGCTATGGGTTTAACCTCATCCCATGCCTTAGGATTCGCTCTCGCTTGGCCTGATCGTAGGATCATTCTCCTTGATGGAGACGGTAGCCTGCTTATGAATTTAGGTTGCCTCGTTACTACCGCAAATACCGCACCCAAAAATCTTATTCATTTGGTCTTTGAAAACGGCACCTATGAAGCGAATGGAGGGCATCCAATTCCCGGACAAGACAACGTCGATTTTTCTGGAATGGCTCATTCTGCCGGTTATAAAAATTGCCACAAAATTTCTGATATTAAAACTTTCGAGGAAAGTGTAGGCAGTATCCTGCAGGCGGAAGGGCCGACTTTCGTGACCCTAAAATGCGAGACAGGTAAAAATTATCCCCAAGATTATCGCTATATGCATAGCGCTAAAATTCGAGAAGAGTTTGCTGAGGCAGTAAAAAACTTTTGAGATTATACTATCACGTTTTTCAAACCCCGTTTATTTCTGGAACTAATAAGGATTGATCAATGACACTCGAAGTTCGCCGGGTTGTCACCGGACATGACAAAAACGGAAAGGCTCGAGTTATTATCGACGAGTTGTCGGATAACGTCATTTCACGTCGAGCTGGGCAACAAAGTACCGTAATTTGGGCAACCGACCAGACGCCGCCAAACCTGGAGGGCTTAAATGATCTATCACCGGATGTGAAATCTACCACTGTCGCAAACGGGACGGTCTTTCGTGTCTCCCGATTCGAGCCTGGGGTCGCCCCCCGCAACCATCGAACAGCAAGCATGGACTATGCGGTCGTCCTATCAGGACAAATTGATATGGAACTCGATGACGGCGAGGTTGTTACCCTGAGAGCAGGCGATGTCCTGGTACAGCGGGGCACAGTTCACAATTGGACTAATCCAGGGACGGAGCCCTGCATTATAGCCTTTGTCCTAATGGCTTGTCCCCTCCCTGAACAACTGAGTGCGGAGGGGTAGCGCAATACTATTGCTGCCGCATACAATTAACCCAGGCAAAGACATCTTAACAAAATACAATTTCATTTTAACCGGAGACCCAGATAATGGCCNATATAAGAAAATATGAAACAGATATAGCAATTATTGGTTCGGGTGGTGCCGGCATGGCAGCTGGTATCGAGACNCGAGATGCCGGAGGCAGGGNTATCGNTTTTGAAAAGGCCGAGGACCTTGGNGGCGCGGCCATTATATCTGGTGGNGGGTGTTGTATNATNGGTTCACCTCTGCAAGAGGAAATGGGAATTGAGGATAATCCCGATCTTGCTTTTAGCGATTGGGTGAACTGGGGTGGCCCCGGTACTGATGTTGTTTGGGCGCGTTATTATATAGAACATACATTACACGACCTTTTTCACTGGGCAGAAAAACAAGGCGTAAAATGGGTCGACATGAAGCCCCAAGAGGGAAATTCGGTCATGCGTTGGACCCGTCCAGAACGCAGCGGGCTGGGACTGATGACAAATTTGATCGAGTCCTTTCGTAGCAAAGGTGGTGAAATAGTAAATAATACCGAAATCACTAAGATCAAAATGGAAGGCAATCGGGCTGTCGGGTTTGAGGGTGTTAATTCAGAGACCGACGAAAAAGTAGACGTGCGATGCAAGACTGCCATTGTGACCACTGGTGGCTTTAATTCTAATATTGACATGGTACTAGAGGCCAGACCCGAATTTAAGGAATACAAAGTTATGGAGGGGTCCGGACGTGGATCTACGGGATCCGGCCATAAGTTGGTTTCCGATGTGGGCGGCTATCTTACTCATATGGAGAATGTCTGGTTTTACGTTTATGCAACACCCGATTATCGAGATCCTGAACAGAAACGCGGCCTCGTATGCCGGCACATACCAGGGTATATCTGGGTAAATCAACAAGGTAAACGGTTTCATAATGAAGCATTATCAGGGGGTAACTCAGCAAGTCCTGCCATGCTCGCACAAACACCACCGCACGCCTGGGCTATTGTCGACAAAGACATGAAAGCGTTTTTGGAAATCGCCGACCCATACTATCGGGAAGGCGACCAAATTGATCGAGAAAAAGTCGAAGAGCTTCTGGCCAACTCTCCTTACATTAAGTGTGCTGATACACTTGATGAGCTAGCTCAAAAAATTGATGTCGACCCTGTCACCTTCAACGCCGAAATTGAACGTTATAATAAGGCGTGCGAACAAGGTGAAGAACATGAACCGGATTTCGGTAAACCCCTTAAGCTTTCCAAGGCTTTTGACACACCGCCATATTATGCAATTCAGTTTTTTCCGCTAGCGCGCAAGAACTTTGGTGGCATAAAAACCGATATTAGGTGTCGGGTGCTTAATAAACATTTCGAACCTATAGAAGGTCTATTTGCTGCTGGCGAGGCCTGCGGTATGGCGGGTGGCCATATTAACGGGCGTGCCGGTCTGGAGGGCACAATGCTTGGCCCGTCGATTTTTAGTGGCCGCGTAGCTGGCGGTTGGGCGGCTCAAGAAGCCGGTTTTGGTTCCGGCTTCATTGGTAAGCCCAATCGCCCCTAAAAAACGTTTACGCCGCCTTGCGGCTCTGTGATGGACGACTGCCATTACGATTTGGAATAGACTGCCCTTTTCGTTGACCAACGCTCCTACCACTACGACCGCGCGTTTTTTTAAGACGTTTCCCGACCCCTCCACGATTTTTGTGAGCGCTACCTTTTGCTCTGACGGGTTCACCAATTGGTTCTTCGCCAATCACCGATATTTTATTGCCTATTAGCTTTTCTATATCACGCAGGTAAATCCGTTCTGTGCCATCGCAAAATGAAATTGCAGCGCCATTGGCACCGGCACGCGCGGTTCGTCCAATGCGATGGACATAGCTCTCTGGTTCGTTAGGTAACTCATAATTAATGACGTGGGTTATTCCGTCGACATCTATACCCCGTGCGGCAATATCCGTCGCAACAAGCACCCTAATTTCGCCACTGCGAAAGCGTTTTAGGGCGCGCTGTCGAGCTCCTTGGGACTTGTTGCCATGGATTGCATCTGCCTCAATCCCGGCTCTAGTAAGCTGCAGTGCAACCCTATTAGCGCGGTGCTTGGTCCGAGAAAACACAATAACTCTCATTAAATCCGGCGAAGACAAAACATTTTCTAGCAA
Source organism: Rhodospirillaceae bacterium (assembly GCA_002724505.1). Classification (GTDB taxonomy): domain Bacteria; phylum Pseudomonadota; class Alphaproteobacteria; order MPNO01; family UBA2964; genus UBA2964. The sequence goes on from PBOV01000006.1 coordinate 4,993, forward strand.
ATTTCGTTTATCACCTGACGAGACGTGATAAACATACTGTTTGATGCGCTCAACTGGGGTTGCCTGCGGCGTTACTTCGACGCGAACTGGTTTGTAAAGAAGGTCACTAGACAGTTTCCCGACCTCACTGGGCATTGTTGCAGAGAAAAGCAACGATTGTCTTTCCTGCGGCAAAGCAGCAATAATTTTTCTAACGTCGCGAACAAAACCCATATCAAGCATGCGATCCGCTTCATCCAAAACCAGAATTCTGACGTTTCCCAACTTCACAATCCGCTGTTGCAAAAGATCGAGCAATCGCCCGGGGGTCGCAACAAGGACATCAATACCGCGGTTCAAGGCCGTTACTTGGGGTTTTTGGCTGACACCGCCAAACACCACCGTATGTCGGAGATGCATATATTTGCTATATAGCCGGAACTCCCCTCCTATTTGGATCGCAAGTTCCCGAGTGGGCGCGAGAACTAACGCGCGTGGCTTGCGAAATTTATTCCTTACCTCATCTTTCGCCAAATTCTGGAGAATGGGAAGAGCAAAAGCGGCTGTTTTACCAGTGCCTGTCTGCGCAATGCCAAGCATATCGCGACCTTGAAGAAGGTCGGGTATAGAGCGGGCCTGAATGGGCGTCGGGGTGGAATGCCCGCGTTCTTTTAATGCACGCTTAATCGGTTCGGCTAAACCGAACTCCGAAAAATTACTAATACTCACCAATAGTTTCCTTATATGCCATCAGGCGCATACGGCCACCTGGCCGCAGACGTCTTTCAGCGTTTGGCCCTGTACCGGGCGCGGCCGGTATGGGTTAATTTTTAATTATTGGTCTCACGATTTTGCACCCAATTTAGATACTTCGCGCTATCACAAGACAATCAATCACGGCTAAATCGCCCCGCGAACAGCAAAAGTCAAGTAAATCAGATATTAGATAAACTATCCTTAGGGATAGTTTACGAACGAAAAGCTGTAAAACATGCGGAACTCCATGACACCAATATTAAGTAAGGCCGGAATGCCCCCTGTACAGTTTAGTTGTGATCAACTATCTATAAAGGCGTGCGATAAAGGCTGTAGAGGGGAATCTGATGGCCAAAAAAAC
>PBOV01000033.1 GCA_002724505.1 Rhodospirillaceae bacterium
AGATTGGTAGCGTTATCTCCTCACCGAGAAACAGTTCGCCGGACATTATCCTTCCTTTCTCTGCCTTCAAATTTTTCAATTGGGATAAGAGGTATGTACAAAACGGTAGATTTAATTTGGTACGCAGTGGGGGATAAATCTGCAGACTTCAATTTCTACACCAAACGCGCCTTACTTGCCGGTGTGATCTCGGCAACTAGTTTGTTTTGGATCAATGATGAGTCAGAAGACAGCGCTGATAGTTGGCAATTTCTAGATCGGCGAATCGCCGATGTATTAAAAATTCCGGTACTACAAAGCCGTCTCCAGAGATTCGCCTGTAGAGTGCCCGACCCATTTAAAATTTTACGAACACTCCGCGCACGTTGACTCCAAATATCATTCGGGCGTCAGAGGGACCGCCTTGGTTTGGTCGACCCGAAATTTTTCTACTGCTTTAGCTATTTTTGTATCACCAAGGGCAAGAACTGCTGCAGAGAGCAGGGCGGCATTAATAGCGCCAGCACGACCAACGGCAAGAACACCAACGGGTATACCGCCCGGCATTTGAACCATGGAAAGTAGGCTGTCCATTCCACCCATAACACGAGTTTCCATGGGACAACCAAAAACCGGCTTGGCTGTCATCGCCGCGACCACGCCCGGTAATGCAGCGGCCATTCCCGCGCCAGCAATAAAAACTTGGGCGCCCCGTTCTTCGACGTTTTTTATCCAATCAATAAGGCGGTCGGGTGTCCGATGTGCAGAATGGACCGCGACTTCATTGGGAATGCCTAATTTTTTGAGTGTTTCTGCAGCATGCCGCATAGTTTCCCAATCTGATTGGCTTCCCATAACAATACCTACGAGAGGATGTTTAATCTTTTTTATTGTTTTACGCTTTTGTTTTGGGGTCGGTTTCTTGGCCATTTCTAACTCTCATTAAATTTCAATATTGGTCTCTTGTCGCTATTATACGGGGTCCTTTTCGGTGTGCAATGCAAGGATGTGCCATCAGTTTTGCTTCGTTATTAAAAATAGGTGTCACCAATTGGAATGGTGGAATTTTAGTATTATTGGCGCTTATGTTAGCTCTGAACTGTTTTTCACAGTCAATTTTTACATGACTGCTCTTGTTTTAGATAAGCCGGAACCCCGAAACCAGCTTGGTGATTCACGAGAGCTGTGCCTAGATAGGCGAATGCCATTACTGAATGATAAGGAGTTCAATATGATTTTTGACGAAGCTAGGTCTTCACTTGAAATTCATCATGCCAAGCTTGAAAATACGCTCCGTGAGGAACTTAACCGTCCTCGACCCGATTACAAAACCGTTGCAGAAATTAAAAAACAAAAACTCCGTATAAAAGATGAACTATCAGGTAACAGAGTCTTATAATATTAAAATATTCCCTTAATTAGAGGGCTTTTTTTATAGAGCAAAACTGGAGGATTATAACTTCCGTTGTTAAAAGAAAAGATGAACACTTCCGTTTTCAGTAATAAAAATACCGGTAGGGGAAAATATGTCTGGTGAGTTCGATAGTACGTATAAACGAGCTTTGAAAGATAGAGTTTCCTTTTGGGAGGAGGCCGCCGACGGCATCCAATGGGATCGAAAATGGGATTTGGTTCTAGATGACTCAAATCCGCCATTCTATCGCTGGTTCTCAGGCGGAATTTTGAATACTTGCTATAACGCGTTGGACCGTCATGTCGAAGCTGGGCGCGCTGAACAGTGCGCGATAATCTATGACAGCCCTATGACAGACCAGGTTGTAAAGTTTACATTTCGTGAGCTTCGGGATCGTGTTGCGCTTTTTGCCGGTGTTTTGGCGAGCGAGGGAGTTGTAAAAGGAGATCGTGTAGTCATTTACATGCCCATGATCCCCGAAGCCGTAATTGCCATGCTTGCCTGCGCTCGTCTCGGCGCAGTGCATTCAGTTGTTTTTGGTGGTTTCGCGTCTAATGAACTCGCGNTTCGNATTGATGATGCTAANCCNAAGATTGTTGTTTCNGCCTCATGCGGNCTCGAACCGGGCCGNATCGTTGAATATAAGCCNCTACTNGACGNAGCNATTAGTTTAGNTAGTCATCAGCCTGATNNTTCAATCATCTTACANCGTGACGCANNCCNCTGNCCGNTGGGGGNCAATGATNTNGACTGGAATGATTTGTTAACCCAGGCTGAACCCCATGATTNCGTGCCNGTGGANGCGACTGANCCTCTTTATATCCTTTACACTTCCGGGACAACCGGGCAACCCAAGGGNGTCGTNCGCGATAANGGGGGTCACGCCGTAGCACTAAGNTGGTCNATGGGCGCCATTTATGATGTGACGGCNGGGGATGTTTATTGGGCGGCATCTGATATTGGATGGGTCGTAGGGCATTCTTATATTGTCTANGGACCACTTCTGGTCGGGGCAACTTCTGTTTTATATGAAGGNAAGCCTGTTGGAACGCCNGATGCGGGNGCGTTTTGGAGGGTAATCTCAGATCATAGNGTAACTAAACTTTTTACTGCNCCTACGGCNTTTCGCGCTATTAAGCGGGAAGATCCNGNCGGNAAATTAGTTAAAGANTATGANCTGTCTCATTTAAAGGCTCTATTTTTNGCCGGTGAACGNTCNGACCCNGACACGTTAAGGTGGGCAGAAAANCATCTCAGTGTACCTGTGGTNGATCACTGGTGGCAGACTGAAACNGGTTGGTCCATTGTNGCNAATTGNTTGGGTATTGAGCAGCTGCCCATTAAGCATGGATCTCCCACTAAACCGGTTCCAGGCTGGGACCTGNGAGTTCTTAATGAAGCTGGNGATGAAAATAAACCCGGAGANATAGGNGCNCTNGTCGCAAAGCTACCGTTGCCTCCCGGAACGCTTNTGACGTTGTGGAACGCGGATNAGCGGTANCAGGNNGCCTATCTTNAAGAATTTCCTGGTTATTACCAAACNGCAGATGCTGGTTATATGGATGAGGATGGGTATGTTTTTGTAATGGCACGAACCGACGATATCATTAACACNGCTGGACATCGTCTTTCGACCGGCGCTATGGAAGAGGTGCTTGCGGCTCATCCAGATGTTGCTGAGTGCGCCGTAATTGGCGTTTCAGATCCATTAAAGGGTCAAGTGCCACTAGGTTTTCTGGTTTTGAATGTTGGGGTTAACCGACAAAATGAAGAGATAGCCGANGAAGTTATTTTNATGGTAAAAAATNCTATTGGCCCTGTTGCGTCGTTTAANCTCGCAANGGTTGTGAAGCGGCTGCCAAAAACTCGTTCAGGGAANGTTTTGCGAGGAACAATGCAAAAAATNGCAGANTNCGANCCCTACAANATGCCTGCGACAATTGATGANCCGGTNATTCTAGANGAGATTACCGCGGNACTTATATCNATCGGGTATGCNGTNAATNANAAATAACTAAACTATTATATAAAATNACCGGCTGAGTTGTTTTTAAAGATAGGTTTTAGCCATGAATGATGTTGTCATTGCCAGNGCNGCNCGAACCCCAGTNGGCAGTTTTAATGGTGTTTTTNCCGNTTTGGCTGNCTCCGAACTCGGCACCGTTGCAATTGCCGCTGCNCTTGAACGTGCTTCNGTNGCACCCAAAGATGTTTCTGAAGTCATNATGGGACAAATTTTAACTGCAGGCGCTGGTCAAAATCCTGCGCGCCAGGCGGCGATTGGTGCAAAGCTACCAGTCGAAGTGCCTGCCTATTGTGTNAATCAGCTCTGTGGATCGGGTCTTAAGACGGTTGCACTNGGCCTCCAGGCTATNAAAAATGGTGACGCCTCTATAGTTGTTGCTGGAGGCCAGGAAAGTATGACCCAAGCNCCGCACTGCATGCATCTGCGCGATGGTAANAAAATNGGNGATGCGGGAATGGTTGATACTATGATCCGCGATGGATTATGGGATGCGTTTAACGGNTACCATATGGGCTGCACGGCCGAAAATGTTGCTAGTCAATGGCAGATCAGCCGGGAAGAACAAGACNAATTTGCAGCGCGATCACAGCAGCGAACAGAGGCGGCTCAAATAGCGGGTCGGTTTAAAGATGAAATTGCGCCCGTGACGATAAAAACCCGNAGAGGCGANGTCNTTGTAGACAGGGATGAATATCCTCGTNCTGGTGTGACNCTAGAATCTCTCGCNGGTTTGCNCCCGGCTTTNGCTGAAGATGGAACGGTTACNGCNGGTAATGCTTCTGGAATTAATGATGGTGCCGCCGCACTAGTGTTGATGACGGCACAAGAAGCGGCTGCTCGCGGTATATCACCTAGAGGGCGGATTGTGTCTTGGGCGCAGGCAGGTGTTGATCCATCAATAATGGGGACAGGGCCGATTCCGGCAAGCCGGAGGGCGTTAGAGAGGGCAAATTGGTCTGTTGATGACCTTGACCTTATTGAAGCCAACGAGGCCTTTGCCGCTCAGGCGTTGGCCGTAGGGAAGGGTCTTGGCTGGGATGAAGAGAGGTTAAACGTTAATGGCGGTGCGATTGCGATTGGGCATCCGGTTGGTGCATCAGGTGCTCGTGTGCTCACAACCCTAATTTTTGAAATGGAAAGGCGCAACGTTAATAAGGGTCTCGCGACGTTATGTATTGGTGGCGGCATGGGTATAGCAGTGTGCGTCACGCGTGATTAGTTTCGTTTATTAATTAACACCTCGCTATGGTTAGCCGTTTAACAACTGGTTCGTAATGTCATCAAGCGCGTTTTCGATATCGGTTATTCTGACCATTCCTTACGATCGATGACCACTAGACCAACGTTGTTTGATCACAAGTTTCTTAATTAGAAATTGTCCTTGCGGGTTCTGATCTCTCTAAATACTTCAACTGGACTGCCAGAGGGCAACCCAACGGCCTCCGCTACCGTTACAATATCGGCTCTTAGGAACGGATTTGTTTCTTTTTCAAGCCCCAGTAACGATGGTACCGTAGGCTGGTTTTCTGCTCTTAGAGTATTTATGTTGGCCGCCCGTTCTATCAACTTTTGATTGCCAGTTTCGACGGTGATCGCAAAATTGGCATTTGCC
>PBOV01000034.1 GCA_002724505.1 Rhodospirillaceae bacterium
TTATATGCGTGTTGGTAAAAATAAGCAGGCCTGGTTAGTTGAGGGAATGTTAACTGCCGGTAAGGGCCCCGCAGACTGGGTTAATAAAAAAATTGTCGATATTAAAAGGCCGCGGGTAAAACGTTTGGTGGTTCAATCACCCAGAGGTTTGTTGACGGTAGTTAGTCGGCCGTTGGCAAAGCAAAAAGATTTTCGGCTCGCTGACATACCAAAAGGTAAACGGCAGCGTGGGCAATGGGAGACTAACGAGATGGCAAGGGTCCTTGATAAGTTGGAGCTGCTCGATCTTAAACGTGCCGAGGAGGTTCCTATGCCTAAAGATAGGCTCTACAAGGCATCAATTGAAACGTTCGATGGGCTACTTATTCATTCGGAGGCTATTAAAGTTGGAAAAAAATACTGGGCGAGGTTTTCTGCTTCTGTTGACTCCGCTGCAACCGATACAAAAAAGGTTAGTCAGGCCGCCAAAGCATTCAATGCTCGTCATACTGGTTTCGTCTACGAGGTAAAAGAAGAAAAAGGTAAAAAACTTACATGTGATTATATAAATCTTCTTGAAGGCGCTGGGATTAAAGCCTGCGCATAAACTTAAAGCAGTTTAAAAGAAGTCAAACTATGTTCTCGGTGCAGGGCGATGAGCATATAATAGTAATTGTCTAATAAATAAAATAGGCTAGACAGATGGGGTTTCTCCTTTTGCGACCTGAAGAGATTCAGGATCTTGTGGAAATGAGTGAGGCCATCGAGGCGGTTGAAAAGGGGTATGTTAGCGGGCACAGGAACCCTGTTGTCAACGCGCCGCGCCGCCGAGTGCATTCGCCCGCTGGGGTTCGTATTAGTAATTTTCCCGGTGGCGTAGATGAAATGGGTGTCATCGGCGCCGCAACCCGTTCAGATCGTGTGGTGCAGCTCGACAAGGGACGCAATCAGGAATACGCCTACCGAGAACACCCCATACACGTTCTGAATGATGCCACTACTGGCGAACTACTGTCGATTGTTGTGGGTGAACCGGTAGAAAAAACCCTGGGCTATACAAGTTTGGTCGCTCTTAGAACCGCTGCAACCTCCGGGGTTGGTTTTAAATATATGGTACGAGAAAATGCGGAAACCGTTGGACTGCTTGGTTCTGCAGGACAAGCGGCAAATCAGCTATTGGCTTTACTGGCGGTTAGGCCGCAAATTAAACGTGTAAAGGTTTTTAGTCGGAGCCCAAAAAACCGATCTTGGTTCGCCCGTAAATACGCGCAAAAATTCGATATAGAAATTGAACCTGTTAATTCTATTGAACAGGCGGTAGTAGGAGTCGACGTCATTTTGTGCGCTACCAATACCAATGTTGTTTTATTTGACGGTGATTTACTTGCGCCTGGCCAACACATTACAGGTATAATTGGAGGGAATATGCAGCTGGTCCAGGGTGGTTTCCTGAAGGCAGCTCGCCGAGAAATCGATGATCGTACGGTGGAACGTGCTGACATCATTGCAACTAATCTTCGGGAATCTGTGATGTCTGAGAAACAGGGCGATCTTTTTGAGCCTATAGAACGGGGCATTATAAAGTTGGACGATATCTTAGAGCTTGGTACCTTGGCGACAGGGGAAGCAGTGGGCCGGAACAATGAGCAGGAAATCACTTATCACAAAAACAATAATGGGACCGCGGCATCGGAGATTGCTGTTGCGATGCTAGTTTATGAAAAGGCCAAAGCAGCCGGACGGGGTACAATGATTGACCTAATTGAGCCAGGGATCTTACAGGAGGAATATGCTCGATGACGCGCCGTGTTCTTTTGCTCCGGCCGCATGAGCTGCAAGGGCTGGTAACGATGAAGGAAGCCATCGATATCGTTGAACAAGGATATCGCGAGGCGCGGTCATACCCTGCCATTTCAGCGCCGAGGCGGAGGGTGCATTCGCTGGAGGGTGTCAGGGTCAGTAATTTTCCCGGAGGAATTCACGGGCTTGGTGTCATTGGAACTGGCGAACGCCCGGATAAGCTGAACAAGGGCGGGGAAAATCAGACCAAGGAATTCCGTGGTTACCCCGTACACCTTGTCCATGATTCTTATACTGGAAAATTACTATCAATTATGATCGGAGAGGTCGACGAAAAAACTTTGGGCTTTACGAGTGTTATGGCGCTGCGTACAGCAGCGACATCAGGTGTAGGATTTCGATACCTTCCGCGGAATGACGTGAAGGTTGCGGGTTTATTTGGGTCGGCAGGACAGGCAGCGAACCAGCTTCTAGCGTTACTCACTGAGCGCCGATCAATTGCAAAAGTGAAGGTCTATAGCCGTAACCCCGATAATCGTCGGAACTTTGCGGCCAAATATTCTAAACAGTTTAATATAGAGATCGTTCCCGTTGATACGCCTGAAGAAGTGATCAAAGGCTCTGATGTAATCCATTGTGCCACTAATACATCCGTTCCGTTATTCGATGGAAACCTTCTTCAATCGGGACAACATGTCACGGGCATAATTGGTTCGAATATACAGCTGGTAAAAAGTGGCTACCGTTCTTCTCGTCGGCGTGAAATTGATAATCGTACTGCTGAGCGGGCCGATTTAATTGTTTGTAACCTGCGTGAAACTATTTTGACGGAGGAACCTGGCGATCTTTATGAACCGATTGAACAGGGTATGGTTGATATCGAGGACATATTAGAGCTAGGCGAGTTAGGGACTGATTTGTGCCCAGGCCGGATAAGTGATGAACAGATCACCTATCATAAAAATACCAATGGTAACGGTGTCGCTGATCTCGGTATTGCCAAACGTGCCTACGAGCTTGCAAAAGATGATGGACGCGGTGTGTATTTAGAATTTGCCGAACCGGAAAGCTTACCCCAGGCAATTTAAATCACAAAGATTTGCCTGTCGGGATATTCATTTCCACATCAAGTCCATTGACATAGGCGAGCGCATCTTCCGTTGTTACCACATCAGCATACTTGGCATGCATGTCACATAAATTAATGGCGTGGCTCGCTTGGGAGCGGTCAAAACAGCCTTCCTCAACAACCGAAACTCTGTAATTGTTGCTGAAGGCATCGATAACCGATGCCCGAACACAGCCGGACGTCGTGGTTCCTGTCACTAAGAGCGAATCTGCGCCTAAATCATTTAAAAAACCAGAAAGTGGGGTACCGCTAAAAGCACTAGGTTTGTGTTTGTAGATCACAATGTCTTGCGGAGATGGTGCAATTTCATCCATGATTTCATTACCATCTCTGTTGAAACCACTCATCTTGGGTGCAGTGACATCTTCATCAGTGCGGCTGTTCTTCCACGCCCAGCCACCGGCATCCCATCCATCCTCCCGGACCGTCCCTGTAGTATAAATGACCGGAATTTTTTTCTCATGGCACTTGTCAATAAGCATTTTTATATGTGGTAGCGCCTCCCACGCATACTCTCCGCAGGAATTATGAAAACGTTTAATTGATTCTAAGATAGGTTCAGGGCGGTCACCACAAAAGTTATAGCTGACATCAATTACCAGTAATGCTGGCCGCTTGCCGAAACCAGCTTCTGCGCCAAATCCGCTTTTCTCGAAGACTTGTTTGTCACGTTCTGTTAGAAATTTATTCCATATCCGTTCAACCATGAAAATTTACCCCTTAGAGTGCAGCGCCGGTGGGCAGATTGTATTCAGCGTCAATTGTATCAATATAATCTAAAGCCTCTTGCGTTGACACAACATCAGCATATTTGGCGTGCATGTCACAAAGGTTGATCGCATGACTAGCTTGCGAACGATCAAAGCAGGCCTCTTCGGCAATCGTGATGCGTAGATTTTCGCTAAAGCCATCAAGCACGGAGGCCCGGACACAACCTGATGTGGTGGTTCCAGTAACCACCAAAGAATCTGCGCCAAGATCATTTAGAAAGGCTGTCAACGGCGTTCCATAAAAGGCACTTGGCTTATGTTTGCGGATTACGATGTCCTGTGGCGCGGGGGCAATTTCATCCATGATGTCATTTCCATCACGATTGGTGTCGCGGGCGTCTGGTGCACCACTAGGAATATCTTCATCGCCTCTAGAGCTCTTGAAATGCCAGGCGCCTTTATCCCAGCCATCGTCGCGCACTGAACCGGTTGTATAGATAATCGGAATATTTTTGTCATGGCATTTATCAATGAGCTTACGAATATGGGGGAGGGCTTTCCACGCCTCCTCTCCGCATGAGGTACGCCATTTCTCGATAGAATCTAGAATAGGTTCACTGCGTTCACCACATAAAGCATAATTCACATTAATAATTAGAAGGGCTGGTTTTTCCCCACCACCAGCTGTAGCTCCGTATCCAGAGGCGGAAAATACTTCTTTATCGCGTTCGGTTAGGAATTTGTCCCATATACGTTCTTGCGTCATGGTCTTGCCTCTCTGCTTTTATAGTCTCAATATGAGCATATTAAAATTAAGTCTATGCCTTGGGCATCGGGCGCGCAACAGAGGGGCTTTAATTGGATTTGGGAGGGACGACATGCTTAATATAAGTCGGATACATCATATAAATATTCGTTCGACTCCGGAAAAGTTGGATGAAACCCGGGATTTTTATCGCGATATTCTGGGAATGGTAGAAGGGTACCGTCAGCCCTTCAAAGGCCATGGTTACTGGATGTGGCGCGATGATCATCCATGGGTTCATATCTCTACAACGGGTACTAAAGATAACCCTGTGCTGCAGCCAGAAAGTATGGATGCAGGTTTTGGCCATATTGCTTTTGAGTCAACGGGTTACGAAGATTTTAAAAAGTTGTTAGCGGAAAAGGGAATGAAATATGAAGAACATCCCACACCGGATAAGGATTTAATGCAGATTTTCTTTCCGGACCCCAACGGCGTAGTGGTCGAAATGGTTTTCGATATTGCTGAAGTCGAAGCCGCAAAAGCTAACCATTCGGCCGCAGCAGAATAAGTCAGCGTATTCTTTTAAAGAACGCTCATATTCGGAGGGTGCCCCATTAGCCATTCTCCGACACTGCGGAAATGGGTTTTGCGCCCTTGGATTTGTAGGGCTACGGCATGAATATCACGAAGCCTCCGTTCAAACGGACCATCGATAAAAATTGAACTTGTCCCCCCAGTATCAAATAACGTGTCGACAGCGAACTTTGCCTCATGAATGGCGTGAGTGGCAGCGAGTCGAATTTCAAGCCGCTGCTCGAGCGTTGGTCCCCCATGTTTGAGCGCGTATTCCCATGCCTCTTCAACTTCGCTGAACAGATATCGCCGGGCTCCCCGCAACTTTGCTCGCATCCGTGCGACCTCATCATGTACAACTGGATTATCGCATAGGATATCTGCTGCATTACGGGGTTTTTTTTCTTGCGCGGTTTCTAAAAATTTTTCTAGAACCGCGGCGCCTAAGCCCAACGCCACCGAGGCAAAGCCCATAGCGTAAATAGCCATGGTAGAGAAATTATATAGTGTCGACAGTTGCTCTGTATCTTCGATCATAGTTGCACGAACAATTGTATGTTCGTCAGGGACAAAATGATCGTTAAGCTCAAACCCATCACTTCCTGTGTTGCGAAGACCATACACATACCACTTATCGGATAAAGTTGTTTCTCTGGCTGGTATGAGGGTTGTTCTTACTTCCGGTTTTCCACCTTTCCCCATTCTGACGGATCCATCGTTTTCATAGACGGTTGAGCAATGAGTTGCCAGCCAGGTGGCGTGATGACTGCCACTAACAAACATGGTCTTAGCATTTACCAGATAACCACCTTTAACGGCCTTTGCTTCGGCTTTTCCAGGCCCCCAGGCAAGAACTCCATCAGCGTTTGTTCCCCAAATCTTGCTACTGATTGCCGGATCCAAATATGCACCGAGTAGCGAACAGCCACTACCTTGTCCTACACACCAGGCCGTGCTTCCGTCATATTTGGCTAGTGCCTCAATCACGCGACAAAAGACGGGCAGTGGAATTTCCTCGCCTCCAGCATGTTTTGCTAGAAGCATCCGAAAGAGCCGTTTTTCGTGGAGGACTGCCATAGCTTTATCCGTTAATTCACGAATTTGTTCACCGTCGGACGCCTCGGATTCTAAAATCGGACCAATTGAATCGACGCGATTTATCCAGAGGTTGGCTAACTCCGAATAATCTAAAATTGGCTTTGTAGCTTCATTCATATACGTTTCCCAAGGGTCGTAGGATCTTACGGTAATATTTACGATAGTATGGCGCCGATAGTTCACCATGTCACTGTATTGGGTAAAGAGTTAATTCATTTTGCAGTTTCTGTCCCTGCTGTTAACTTGGCAGCCATATAAAGTTCTTTGAGGATAAATATGGCAAAAACGGCTAAAAAATATGACCGCATGGCAGAGGATATGGGTAATATTGTTGGGCTTGAGCACGTGAATGTACTTGTGCCAAATCAACAACTAGCAATCACATTTTATATTACTGGGCTCGGTTTGACCCGTGACCCTTATATGATGGCGGGGACCAACAACATGTGGGCAAATGTTGGGCAGAGCCAGTTTCATTTGCCGACCCGTGGCATTCAGGTTTTACGCGGCATTATAGGGCTGGTGATGCCAGACATTGATAAGCTCGCTGAAAGATTAAGAACAGTGCGCGGCGAACTTTCAGGGACAAAGTTTAAATTTTTAGTTCGAAAAAAATCTGGGTACGTTGATGTCACTTGCCCTTGGGGTAACCGCTTTCGTTGTTACCAAGCCGGCCCCGACACGTTACCAATTAAACTTGGTATGTCATATGTCCAATTTGATGTTCCCGTTGGCACGGCAGATGGTATTACTCGGTTTTATTCAGAGGTTATCGAGGCTAATGCGAAGCTAGGGCGTTGGGATAATGCAAAGGCGGCTAGAGTTAGCGCGGGAAATAAGCAGGAGCTTATTTTTCGAGAAAATCGTTCTAAGTTACCTGAATTTGACGGCCATCATATTCAGATTTATATCTCCAATTTCTCTGGCCCCTATAAAAAGCTTTTAGAGCGAGGATTGATTGCTCAGGAAAATAATCAACATCAATATAGGTTTATTGACATTTACGATCCGGAAACTGGAAAGCTTCTCTATAAACTAGATCATGAGGTGCGCTCCATGACACATCCGATGTATGGTCGGATAAAGGTGAATCGTAACCCAGACCAAACCAACGCGCTTTTTGCTCAAGGCCACGAATCAGAGCCTTGGCTAGCGTCTGCAACAGGGAGTTAAAAAGGATGCTCGAACTTTATACTTGGATGACCGATAACGGCTATAAAGCACGCCAGATGGTGGAAGAAACTGGCATAGAATATGAATTGAAGCCAATTAATCTGCGTAACAAAGAGCAGTTTAATCCTGAATATTTAAAGATTAGCCCAGGTCATAAAATCCCGGCGATTATCGACCCGGATGGACCCGGCGGTAGCAAAGTTACTTTATGCGAGTCAGGAGCAATCCTAAAATATATGGCAGAAAATTATGCTCCGGAACTTTATCCGGAAGATCCAATTCAGCGTATTAGGGTAGACCAATGGTTCATATATGGTTCTGCGCAATGGACGACGCTGGCTCAGCAATATGGGTTGTTTATGCATCGTCTTGGTGAGGATGTGCCTCGGGCCCAGGAACATTATGATGGGGTCCTGCGCGATATGATTAATATGTATGAAAAGCATCTCGGCGAAAACGAATATATCGCAGGCGATTATTCAATCGCTGATATTACAGTTTATCCCGACATGCATGGGCATGGCTTGAATGATATTGGCTTGGATGAGTATCCCAATATTAAACGATGGCACGACGCGATCGAAGCGCGCCCGGCTGTTCAGAGGGCTTGGACACCTTTTGCTTGAGATGAGGCTTCTAAGTTGTAGGGCCTGTGGTTTGTCGCTGCAGGCCCTTTTTAGTCACTGCCCCTGAGTTCTACATTTGTCAAAAACTTTTCCTTAATGGAAATCACGCGACGGGTACATTGCCTGCCTACGTTTATCTAGCATTGTATTTTTTTCAGTAGATATGACTTTTGTTTTAGGGGGGGGTGGTGCCTCCATTAACGCCGTCAGCCTATCGGTCATATCAATCAATTTTTTTGCAATGACGTGGATGATAAGCCCCTCACGTTGTAGTTCCCCTGTCACGCAGAGCAGGCTGGAGGATAGAGTTTCCCTACGATAGCGTTCAAACAACTTAGGCCAGATAATTACGTTAACAATTCCGGTTTCATCTTCTAACGTTGCAAAGATAACGCCATTGGCGGTACTTGGTCGCTGGCGGGTGATAACAAGGCCCGCCACGGTGACGCGTTCGCCACTTTTAGTTTCTGCAAGCTGTCTAGTTGGGATAATGCCTTCCCCGTTAAAACGTTGGCGTAGTAATTCAAGCGGATGATGTTTCAGCGATAGCTGGATTGTCGCATAATCATGTGAGACTTCTTCGCCGGGTGTCATTACCGGCAGGCTGACCTCTGGTTCGACAATATTTTCTCCCGTTTCAGAGAAGAGCGGTAACTCACTGGGATTAATGCGTCGAACCTCCCATAAAGCCTGGCGGCGAGAGAGGCCCGCAGAGCCATAAGCATCGGCTTTGGCAAGACGTTTGAGTTCTGTGGGTTTTAGTTTGCTACGCAACCAAAGATCTTCGGGGCTTGAGAAAGGCCGGGCATTGCCTGCTCTGCGTGCTTTTAGAAGTGTATCGGCGACGATTGGTTTTAATCCCTTTATCTGGTTGAATCCAAGTCTGAGTGCTGGCGAGTTTTCTTGGTTCGTTTCTAATGTACAGTCCCACTCGCTGTGATTGACGTCTACAGACCTTACAGCTACCCGGTGTTCGCGGGCATCACGAACTATTTGGGCTGGGGCGTAGAACCCCATAGGCTGGCTGTTAAGTAACGCGCAGGCGAAAATAGCTGGGTGATGGCATTTGAGCCAAGATGAGACGTAGACCAGTAGCGCGAAGCTGGCCGCGTGGCTTTCCGGAAAGCCATAATCCCCAAAACCTTCAATCTGCTTGAAACAGCGTTCGGCAAAGTTCGGTTCGTAGCCGCGTTTGATCATACCGTGTATCATTTTTTCACGATAGTTGCGGATGGTACCGAGACGCCTAAAAGTCGCCATGGCACGGCGCAACCCGTCGGCTTCGGCGGGGGAGAAGCCAGCGGCAACGATAGCGATTTTCATGGCCTGTTCCTGAAAAAGCGGTACGCCATATGTTTTCTCTAGTACCGCTCGTAAATCCCTGGAAGGATAATCGATGCTCTCCTCCCCATTTCGTCGCCGCAAATAGGGATGTACCATGTCGCACTGGATCGGACCTGGCCGGACGATGGCTACCTCGATTACCAGATCATAAAAATTGCGTGGCTTGAGCCTTGTTAGCATGCTCATCTGTGCCCGGCTTTCAACCTGAAACACACCAATGGAATCGCCCTTACATAGCATATCGTAAACGGCAGGGTCTTCGGCAGGAATTGTAGAAAGTTCCAATTTCTTGCCGTAATACAGGTTAAGAGTAGATAGGGCCTTACGGATGCAGGTCAGCATACCGAGCCCTAATATATCAACTTTTAGGATGCCAAGCGCGTCAAGGTCGTCCTTATCCCATTCGATAGCCGTCCGCTCGTCCATTGCTGTATTGGTGATTGGCACCATGGCGTCTAGTCGTCCGCGGGTTATCACAAAGCCGCCGACATGCTGGGATAGGTGGCGCGGAAAACCGGTAATTGCACGAGCTAAACGTAACGTATGCCCAAGCCTTTTTCCTTCGGGATCAAGCCCTGTCTCGTGTACGTATTCGTCATCTATTGGCTCCGACCTGCGCCCGGAGAGGGTGCTGGCGAGGGTATCCTCGATATCACGAGGGAGACCCATTGCACGAGAAATTTCGCGTATGGCGCTACGGCCACGATAATGAATAACTGTAGCGGCTAATCCTGCTCGGTCTCGGCCATATTTTTTATAAATATATTGAATAACCTCTTCCCGACGTTCATGTTCGAAATCAATGTCGATGTCTGGTGGCTCGCCACGTTCGGCGCTGATAAAGCGTTCAAACAACAAATCTATTCGAGTTGGATCGATGGCTGTGATGCCTAGACAGTAACACACTGCGGAATTGGCAGCTGAGCCGCGTCCCTGGCACAAAATATTCTGTTGGTTTGCAAAGTTAACGATGTCATAGACGGTTATGAAGTAGTTGGCATAATTCAACTCGTTGATTAATTTTAATTCGTAGATGAGTTGTTTCCTCACTTTATTGGGAATGCCATCGGAATAGCGATTTTCTGCGCCTTTCCAAGTGAGTGTTTCGAGATAATTCTGTGACGAGATGCCAGGAGGGGCCTCATCATTAGGGTACTCGTAGACTAGCTGATTGAGCGAGAACTTACACCGCTCGGCGACTTCCACTGTGCGTACGACGGCGTCAGGATAACGTTGAAATAAAATTGCCATCTCGTCGCCAGATTTAATGTGGTGCTCAGCATTGGCGAATAGGTGAAAGCCAGCCTTATCGATGGTGCAGTGCTCGCGTACAGCAGTCAGTGCATCTTGGACATCACGACGGTTGCTATCGTGATAATGTACGTTGTTGGTCGCAACCAATGGGACGTTTATTGCCTTTGCTAGCTCTGCGAGTCTGGCAAGTTTTTGTTGATCTCCACCTGCCATCATATTTTGCCCAGCAAGATAACAGCGGCCGGGTAGGGCGGACTCGAGTTTATGTAATGGTTCGCTCGTGTTGGCTAAGGAGATAGCTATCTGATCTTCGGCCTGACTTAAGAAATCATCGATGCTGAAATGGCATTCGCCCTTTGAGGCACGGCGACGACCAAGCGTAATAAGCTGTGAAAGGCGACTATAGGCATCACGATTCATTGGTAGGCAGAGTAGGCTGGGTGCATCGGTAAAATCCAGCCGAGCGCCAACAATTAACTTAATGTCCATCTCGCGGGCTGTTAGGTGGGCGCGGACAACACCAGCTAGAGTATTTCGATCCGTAATCGCAATGGCCTTTAGGTCTTTCTCGGCGGCGCGTGAAACTAATTCTTCAGGATGGCATGCGCCCCGCAAAAAACTAAAATTACTGGTTGTTTGTAGTTCGGCATAAGCTGTCATCCGAACAGCCCATGGATAAACCAGGAGATTTCTTTGTCACGGTAGAGCCAAAATCGCTGGCCGGTTTCATTCTCGACCCTGTAGTAATCACGTATACTTTCATTATCGGTTCTCCACCACTCCGGGGCTATTCGTTCCGGTCCCTCGCACCTCGTGATATGATGGAGGACCCGTCGCCAGCGGAATAATACCGGCGGTCCCTCAGCACTTTTGGCGACAGCGTCGACCTTTTCAGGAGGACGAAGGAGACGAAGAGGGCGAGGTGTGTCGGTGTGATCCTGTTTAGGCTGTATAGAT
Source organism: Rhodospirillaceae bacterium (assembly GCA_002724505.1). GTDB lineage: Bacteria > Pseudomonadota > Alphaproteobacteria > MPNO01 > UBA2964 > UBA2964. The sequence continues at coordinate 11,392 of PBOV01000034.1, forward strand.
TTTTTGCCAACCATAATGAACCCTGCAGCACGTTCAGGGATATGGCTTTCCCGGAATTGAGCATGCCGTATGTTACGGTTACCTAGCCGATTGGTTAATCGATCAATCACGGAGTTGTATCTATCTGTAGTTTGTGACTCTGCAACGCGTTGGAGATTCATTTGGTTGGTAGTCATTGCCTCGGTAGTGACAGCGATAAGCGTCATTTCATCGATNCCGAATTCAGGGTCTATTTTTTCGAGATGTTCAGTGAATAAATGAAGAAGGTGATAAGGTTCGCGATTNGCACGNGCTGTACCGATAGTAATNCTCGCTGCACTGCCATTCGGACGATAGGCAGCAAGCGTTAGTCGACGGGCNCCTTGACCAGCNTGCTCTAACGTTNCACATAAATCTTCGAGCAATTTTCTAGTGGCGGCGGNGATGTCGTCGCAATGTCCTATTGGTTCNGCAAAGGAAAGGCGNGCGATGAGGGAAACTTTCGGTAAGACAGGCGAGAGCGGCTCAGTGGTTTTGCCGAGGGCGGCGTCGAGACGCAGGAGAACTTCCTTTTTAAATCGGGCTGCCAGAGATCCCCGGGGTATATCCAATAGATCTCCGATATAACGCAGTCCAACTTCATGTAGAGCTAGTACGGTATCTCGCGATACGCGTAGGGCAGAAATTTCTAAGGGTGACAGGGCTGTTTTTACTTCTCCAGGGGGCACTATTTTCCAATCATCGTATGAAGAAAAGCGGGCGACAGCCCACGCACAACCCAGCGTGTCCGCTATCGCTAATCGTGTGTTAAAACCAAGTTTCTCGACGCGAGTGACCATATCGGTCAGCATTGCCTCTTCTCCACCAAATAGATGGACACAGCCTGTTACATCAAGCCATACCCCTGCACTACCCGCTCCTTCGAGAGCTAGTCTTGGGTCGTTTTCTTTTCCGATGCTTGTCCACGGACTATAGCGGCCGCACCAATTCGCTAACTGGTTGAGCATTTTTTCGTCGGCTGTGGGTGACGCTGGGTGAATGATGACAGAGGGCAGGATGGTACGCGCGGTGGCTAGGGTCATTTGAGGTTTTAACCCAGCTTGATGGGCGGCAGTATTGAGGGCGCTTAAACATAAGCGTGCTTGATCCTCCCGCACTAGGCCAAATGGCTTATCACGTAACGTTGGTGTTTTGCGGCCTATCCGGTCGGTCGCAAACCGGGGCAGCCAGAGCGAGATGATCCGTCTCATCGCACCATTCCATTGACCAGGTGCCGGGCGTCCCGCCCCGGCTTCGGAATAATTTAGCTTTCCAACAAGCGCTTCCGGGCTCATTCAGTATAGCCGCAAAGCCCCTGGGGTGGCTGGGAACTGTCTTGATCCTCCAGCGTTGTATTGCAGCAGATGGCCCGGGTGTTTCTGTTGCTGGGCGAAGGAGCAATGTCAGCGTATTGTTCTCCTCGGCGGCGAGTTGCAAACGTCGGCTGGCAGTCATATTTATTTCTTTGACCTCGCCGAGAACGGCGGTGAAGGTATCACTCCGCAGTGCTTCCTCCATTGCCCACAAGACATCTGTATCGCGTGTAGTTTTGACGATAGTAAGGTTGGAGAGATCGAGTCCATACTGGACCAATCCTAATGGATAAATTTCACCGGCATCGGTGGCGTTATTATTCAGACACCATAGGATTCGCCCTTTGCGGTAGTCGAGAAGAGCCGCAAGTAAGGTGATACAAAAACCTGTCGCTGCGCCAGCGTCGATTGGGCGATTAGCTATGATCTCGTACAAAGCGGACGGGAGAAACCCCCCGGCTGGGAGTTGGCAATCAATTTCAGGAATACCAAGCGAGAATAGACCCTTTTCTCTTGTCCAACTGGGTCGTTCGAGTGCGTTAATACGAGCACGCAAATCTTTTATCCGCTGGTCCTTCTTTACATTACAGTGTCGGAAAAAAGGGGGAGTGATTGTGTCCGGTGAAAGAGTGTCCCGGGGCATAAAAACCCTTTCTTGTTGATTTCTTACCGCTCTTACACAGGTAAGCTTGCTTAAATGTTCTTGTTTTGTTCTTATTCAATTTAAAAAGAAGAGTCAAGTGTGTGAATAGTCAATTATTAGTAGTCTGATAGCAATTGACCGTTCCTGGAACCGGTAGGAAAATGTAATTATTGTTAGGAGGACTTAATCATGGCCACGACTGAACAAGATATAAGCTACCGCTCGATTGGGGATATAAAACTTTCTGGACGCCTATATCATCCTGATAAAAATGGTCCCGTTCCTTATGTTGTCGATGTACATGGCGGTGCCTGGCGTAATGGTGATAGGATGAATAACCAGGTTATTCATCAACAGTTTGCAGCAGCAGGCATTGGTGTGTTTGCACTTGATTTTCGACTGTCTACCCAAGCACCTTATCCAGGGCCGGTACAAGATGCTAATTATGGGGTGCGTTGGTTTAAGAAAAATGCTTCATCCATTGGCGCAAATGTTTCAATTGTCGGCGGGTTGGGATCGTCTAGTGGCGGGCAACAGATGGGCTTGATAGCCTTACAGCCGAATAATCCTAGCTATGTTGTGGATGAGCCGTCACTTGCAGATACCGATGCCAGTATTGCATTCTTTATCGGCTGTTGGCCTATTTTAGATCCTTTAGCACGCTATCAGATGGCACAGGAGACTGGTAAGGAACGATTAGTCGAAGCTCATAATATTTACTTTGCTGATGAAGACCAAATGGCCCTTGGTAATCCCTACATGGTGATAGATCGTGGTGACGCCACACATATGCCGCCTTCTGCTATAATTCAGGGTGAGTTAGATGATAATGTTGATCATTTTCGTGCTGATATGTTTGCTGAAATTTATAAAGAGGCCGGTGGCAGTATTGAAGTTTACAAATATGCCGGTCAGCCACACACCTTTGCCGCTAAAAACCCAGACGATCCATCTGCAAAGGATGCCATAGCCAAATTAATTGCCTTTATTTTAGAGCAGGGAGGCTGATTTAAAGCTCGGGTTGTTATAAAGGTTTCATGTAATATCAGAATTTATTTATGATAAAATGAAAGAAGAAAATAGGCATTCGGTTTGAAAAGAGCCGTTTAAATGATCAAAAATAATCTAATTTGCATCTGTGCATTAGTATTATTTTCTTTGAGTACTTCTGGGTGTAATGCAATTACATTGCAGGTTAAGTCTCCAGTGAATGAATTGAAAACTCGAGCGCTATCTCTGCAACCACCGTTTAATGTAAATAATTTATTGCGGGTTAAAAACACTGATACTCGCGAATTTGCCTGTAAAAAACCACCACCGCCAGTCCATAATTTAACCTTTAACGGTTTTTATAGGTCAGGTTCTAGCTCGTCAGTTGTTGATAAGGAGGCCATGCGGATATATCGCGTGAGCCGTAAACCTATTGATAAGTTTGCCTCTTCAATCATTAAAATGAGCGATCGCTACTTGAGTTCTGTAAAAGGCAATTCAGATATTGCGCGGTGTGTTTTAGATTGGTTGTATCATTGGGGAAAAGGGAAAGCTTTTTTAGGGGCGGTGAGTCAACAGGGCGGTTTTGTGAGGAAGTGGGCGCTTGGTACAATTTCATTAGCTTATTTAAAGATTCGAAATGCTGATGATCTAAGCGCATTGAAGAAAAAGAAAATAAAAAGTTGGATTTCGGAGTGGGCTTATTGGGTCCGTGATGATTATTCAACGGATATGCATAAGAATAGCCGTAAAAATAACCACGCATACTGGGCAGCGTGGTCTGTGGGTCTTTCTGGTGTTGTTCTGAATAATCGATCTCATTTCAACTGGATGATTGAACAACAACGCAATGCGATGCAACAAATTCAAGGTGATGGCACGTTACCCCTTGAGATGGATCGCCGATCTAAGGCACTACATTACCATGTCTATTCTACCCAGGCCCTTGTATTAATCGCGACCCTGGCCGCCCGGAATGGGATAGATCTTTATGGTGATGGAGGGGAGGCTTTGCATCGATTAGTCAAAAGGACCGTGGGCGGCTTGAACGACCCAACGTTCTTCTCTACGAAAACAGGAGTGAAACAAACCTGGGTTGGTAAACTAAGCGGTGGAAAGCTTGCGTGGATGGAAGCTTATTATTCACGATATCCAATACCTGAGATTAAATATTGGATNGATATTTATCGCCCGATGAAGAACCGTAGGGTCGGTGGTAATGCCACGTTACTCTATGGNGCACGATAGGNNGCTTANACTNATATGTGTGACAAAAAACCGTCTTGTCAGACNAATTGTAGATTTAAAATACTGTACTTTTTTGAGAAGAGNGAAACGCATGACAGGTTTTNTTGAAGCAGTCAGAGGCNCAGGCCGTCGCGCTTGGCTGCGTGANNGGGTGGAATCAGCCCCGTTTCGTTACACCATTCTCGTAATNATTTTTTTCAACGCGATCTTACTCGGTTTAGAAACNGTGCCTAGCGTGATGAAAAAAATGGGCGATACGCTTCATCTTGTAGANCAAATTATTCTTGGGATATTTGTTTTNGAGCTGGTTCTGCGCATTTACGCCCACGNACTTCGTTTTTTTCGTNATCCATGGGGTTTGTTCGACTTTATAATTGTGACNATAGCCCTCGTTCCTGCAAGCGGACAATTTAGTGTTTTACGGGCGTTGCGAATTTTACGTGCCTTGCGCCTTATCTCGGGTGTGCCGCGCATGCGGAGGGTTGTTGAAGCGCTATTGCGTGCTGTTCCCGGGATTGGTGCTGTTGCAGCATTATTATTGCTAGTTTTTTATGTTTTTGCAGTTATCGCGACAAAGTTATTCGGTGGTGATTTTCCTCAATGGTTTGGGACGATTGGAGAATCCATGTATTCTCTTTTCCAGATAATGACGCTGGAGAGTTGGTCGATGGGGATTGTCCGTCCTGTCATGCAACTGTTTCCCTTTGCGTGGGCGTTTTTTGTACCTTTTATCATTGTTTCGAGCTTTACCGTTCTCAATCTGTTTATCGCTATCATAGTCGATTCAATGCAGACTTTGAATGTTGGTGAAGGAAAACAAAATATCGAACCCGTTCAAACTGATTTAAAAGAGGAAATCCGCCTGGGATCTGATGAGATTGCTCAGCTCCGATTGGAAATACGTGAACTAAGGTCTGAGTTGAGCAGTCGTCAACCTTAGGAATTATCTTCGGAACTAGTATCATCCGAAGAAGGACTGAATTCTTCTTCCGCCTGCTTTTTCTGAAAAGATAAAATAGAGAAGGGAATGGATGCTGAAAAAGCTAAGATCAGAGCGGATAAGGTGAGCCATGGTTCAGTGATGAGTGCCGCAGCAAACAGAGCAACCCCAGCTAGGTAAACTCTGACAAGGTTTTTTGGAACACGAATACGTTTAAAGGAATAAGTTGGGATTGGCGCAATCATTAATCCGGAAATCAAAATCGCCCAGGGAAGTACAAGCCACGCTGAACGGCAAAAGTCCCAACCCGTTTCAATACCGAGTAGGAGGGGTAGCAATAGCATGCCAGCGGCGGCTGGTGCGGGGACACCGCTGAAATAACTACCCGCCCAGCTTGGAAGATTAGTTTCAACACTGGCGACGTTGAAACGCGCTAATCTTAGAACGGAACAAACTACAAATAGAATGACGATAGCCCAACCAATACCACCCGCATTATTAAGCGACCAAAGATACATTAGCATTACGGGCGCGACACCAAATGAAATGGCGTCGACAAGGGAATCAAGTTGACCGCCTAGTTCTGTTTGTCCGCCCATGAGCCGCGCCATACGCCCGTCGAGAGTGTCAAGGAGAGCTGCCGCCGCAATGAGTAAGATTGATATTTCCCATTTTTCTTGGAGTCCAAATCTCACGGCCGTAAGGCCGCAACAGAGACCCAACATGGTTAGGGCGTTAGGTAAAAGACGGTTTAATCGGTCGCGCCTTAGCTGCCGCCTCTCACTGCGCGAAATCCTTTCATTAACACTGGGAGCCATCAGCGCCACTCCCCTTTCCGATTTTTCTGTCTACTTCCTAATTTAGCAATTGGGGTTTCGCCTCCCGTAGTCCGTTGGCCAGGGATAACGAGAATTTGAGATTTTTTAGGGAGATAAACATCCACTCGGCTTCCAAAACGAATCATCCCATACCGTTCGCCGGTTCGAAGTGACTGACCTTCTCCTTTCCAGCATATAATGCGCCGCGCGATTAAACCGGCAATTTGGACAAAGGCTATCTCTATATCATTCTCTGTCTTTATTACTAGGGAGCGGCGCTCATTACCCTCGCTGGCTTTGTCTAGTGAAGCATTTACAAATTTACCTGGTCGATAAGAATTTTTGACTATTTTTCCATCAATAGGGCTGCGATTTACATGACAATCAAAGACATTCATAAAGATACTAATTCGGTACATAGGGGCGTCACCCATGTCCAGCTCTGGAGGAGGTGGAGTGTCTGTGACCGTTTGAATAACACCATCAGCTGGGCTGATAATTAGCCCTTTTTCAATTGGTGTTACGCGATCGGGATCACGGAAAAAATATGCACACCAAACAATAAGAATTAGGCCAATAAAGCCCAGCCACTGCGTGACGGTGAACAGAATGAATGTTATTGCAATAAAGATTGCGATAAACGGACGACCCTCGGGCCTGATCTTAATGGATGATATCGTAGACACGTTTGCTCCCGTAAAAGCACTAATATTAGGGCATCAAAACTGATATTGGTTGGCCAACAACCAAACCAAGGCCATCGGCCCGTCCCTGGTTAACGGCGATTTCGATAAGCCCGTTAGAATTTTCGTACCAGAAAGCTGCACCTGTTTCCACGCTAGAAAATGTCTTGGCGTAAGAAAATTTTTTGCCTGAACATTCAATTATTCTAGTTTGCGGTATCAACTTTGCCCGAATTCCAGTAATAGCGTTACCAAAATGGTCAATATAAATAACGGCGTATAAGTCTTCAGGCCAATCTGCACCTACCAGTGAATTATTTGCAATAGGCATAGTTTCTACGTTCACACCGGTCGCAAGCATTGCAGCGACGGGTGCAAATAAATCCCTCCCGTGAAAACTTGCCGATAGATTATCTGGTCTCCAGGTAATTTTTTCTGCGGTTACAGCGCTAGAACGCTGAATAATAATCGAGAATAGTCCGTTATCCGGACCGATAAAGATCTGACTTCCTGCTCTTATGATTAGCGGTAGCCGGCTTCCGCCGACTCCTGGATCTATAATACAAAGAAATAGCGAGCCGTCAGGAAAGTCCCGCGCAAGCGCATCTAAGAGGTATGCTGANGCTCTAGGCTCAAATGTCGGGGCATTTGAAAGCAGCTCAACTATAATTTCTTTAGGCGCACGTTCGGCGATGGCAGACCGCATTTGCCCTACATAAGGCCCCGAAGGCCCAAAATCGGTAAAAATTATAATCATGNTAGAACNATATTGTCTTGGTNTTTCGCGGTTTTCAACCAAATGTGTTTNCTGAGACGGTCAATAATAGTTGTTATTAGCTANTATTTTTTTGGTGNTNATTNGTTCGTAGGNCACNGTGATGTTTGTAATTNACTTNGAAAAAGTTACTTGNCGTTTGACTTGAGGGTCATCGATGAGTACGACATCCGCCATAATGCGTATAATTCGGACATATTTTGATCTNCCAGAAGAAGATAGGGGTGTTGTCATAGCGCTCGGTAATTTCGANGGCGTCCATTNCGGACATCAAGTGGTGATCGGTGAAGCGATAGCCATCGCCAAGACNCTTGAGGTTTCTTCGGCGGCGATGACCTTTGATCCGCATCCACGCNGGTTTTTTCAGCCTAATACACCCCCTTTTGAAATGACGCCCTCTGGTGCAAAGTCAAGGCAATTAAAGTCATTAGGCATAGATATTCATTACGCCATACCCTTTGATANGAATTTTTCANCTTTGGACGGAAAGACCTTTATAGAAAATGTGCTTGTTGAAGGGCTCCGCGTTCGTCATATCGTTGCGGGCTTTAATTTTGTGTTTGGGAAGGGTCGTAAAGGTAATGTGAGACTTCTTGAGAAATGCGGTAAGGAACATGGCTTTGGAGTTACCATCGTTTCCGCCGTCCAGGCGGGAGGAGGTAAAGCCTACTCTTCAACGGTAATTCGGAGCCATATTCAGGAGGGCCNACCCCGTCAGGTGGCAGAGCTACTTGGTCGGCTNTGGGAAATCGAAGGGGAGGTTATGACGGGCGACCAAAGGGGCCGCCAAATCGGCTTTCCAACAGCAAACGTTGATCCAGGCCTTTATNTTATGCCAGCCCTCGGAGTGTACGCTGTTTGGGTCGGGATACCCAAAGGCGCTGATACATTGTGGNATAAAGCAGTGGTCAATGTGGGCCGCCGGCCTACCTTTAATGGCGAGGGAGTTACGGTTGAAGCACACCTTTTCGACTTTGATGATGATCTGTATGGAAAAGTTCTACGCGTTGCTTTTGTCGAATTTATTCGCCCGGAAATGAAATTTGACGGTTTTGAGGCAATTAAGGCTCAAATTACAGNAGATTGTCTGGAGGCTAAGAGAATCCTTGACGCTNCAGCTCCCAATGATATCACCTCACCTAACAAAAACTCTGAATTTGGAAGTCAACAATGAGTGTCGATTATAAATCTACGGTCTTTTTACCGACTACAGATTTCCCCATGAGGGGGTCTTTGCCAGAACGCGAGCCAGAAATATTAGAGCGCTGGTTAAAAATTGACCTCTATAANCGGCTTCGAGATGAATCCAAAGGAAGAGAAAAATTTATCCTGCATGATGGNCCACCCTATGCGAACGGTAATTTACACATCGGTCATGCGTTAAATAAAGTTCTCAAAGANGTCATCAATCGNTCGCAGCAAATGCTTGGGAAGGATGCAAACTATGTGCCAGGGTGGGACTGCCATGGCTTGCCAATCGAATGGAAAATTGAAGAAAAATATCGAAAGGAAGGCAAGGATAAAGACAAAGTNCCGGTATCAGANTTCCGTCAAGAATGCCGTGATTTTGCAGACCACTGGATCGGTGTGCAGTCAGAGGAGTTTCAGAGATTGGGCGTTATAGGTGACTGGAAGAACCCCTATACGACAATGGATTATGCTGCAGAAGGACGCATCGTCGGAGAACTTGGTAAATTTTTATTGAATGGGGGCCTNTTTCGCGGTGAGAAACCAGTTATGTGGTCACCGGTTGAAAAAACNGCGCTCGCTGAGGCTGAAGTTGAATACCATGATCACAAGTCGACGCAAATTTGGGTTCGTTTCCCGATNATTAATACNGATATCGAGGTGCTTGAAAATTGTTTNGCTGTCATTTGGACGACTACACCCTGGACCATNCCNGGTAATCGTGCAATCGCGTATGGNGTCGATCTTGAGTATTCGGTNGTGGAAATTATNGANCCGGGTNANANTGAAGTTCTTAAANCTGGTGACAAATTATTAATTGCCAACTCGCTTGCCGATATTGTTATGGCCGCTTGTGGGGTCAATGATTCAAAAATTGTCTCTCACATTAATGGCATTGATTTGCAAAACACTGTTTGTCATCACCCGCTGCATGGCAAAGGTTATGATTTTGATGTTCCTCTTCTGCCGGGAGGTCATGTCACTGATGAAGATGGAACAGGTTTGGTTCATACGGCGCCGGGCCACGGGGTTGAAGACTTTGAGGTTGGGCAGGCCCATAATATTGAGGTTCCACGAACTGTTGAAGGAAACGGCTGTTATTACAAACATGTCCCAATATTCGCCGGACTGCATGTCTATAATGCAGATGGCCCTGTAACTGAGGCTTTAACTGCTGCGGGCAGTCTTGTCGCCAGCGATACACTTTTGCATTCTTATCCTCATAGCTGGCGTTCAAAGGCACCATTAATTTACAGGACAACGCCTCAATGGTTTATCTCAATGGAACTCAATGAGCTACGTATTAAAGCTCTTGCGGCCATCGATGAGACGAAATTTTTTCCGCCAAGCGGTAAAAAGCGACTTGAGGGTATGATTTCTAACCGCCCCGATTGGTGTGTTTCACGCCAACGTGCCTGGGGTGTTCCAATTACAGTTTTTGTAAATAAAGAGACCGGAGAGCCGTTACGAGACGAAGCCGTTATGAATAGGGTTACAGATGCGGTAAAGAAAGAAGGTGCCGATTGCTGGTTCTCTAGCGATCCCTCTCGTTTCCTTGGAGATGACTACAAACCCGAAGATTATGAACAAATCTTTGATATTCTGGATGTTTGGTTTGACTCTGGTTCTACGCACAATTTTGTACTCGAAGATCGTGATGACCTTGAGTGGCCCGCGACCCTCTACTTAGAAGGGTCGGATCAGCATCGCGGCTGGTTCCATTCTTCTTTGCTTGAGTCCTGTGGAACGCGAGGCAGGGCTCCCTATGAAGGGGTTTTGACGCATGGCTTTGTTCTTGCCGAAAAAGGCGTGAAAATGTCTAAGTCACAAGGCAATACCGTTGCCCCACAAGAAATTATCAAAAACTTTGGTGCCGATATTCTGAGGATTTGGGTTGTTGCATCTGACTATTCAGAGGACCTCAAGATAGGGCCCGAAATCATCAAGCATCAGGCAGATGCGTATCGCCGGCTGCGAAATACATTCCGATATTTGCTCGGAAATCTTCATGAGTTTGATGAGAGCGAATGTGTCGAGCTTTCCGAAATGCCGGAGCTCGAAAGGTTTATTCTACATCGTTTGGCTGAGCTTGATGAGTTGGTTCGCGATTGTTGTGAAAGGTATGATTTTCACGCGATGTTTACAGCTTTGCATAACTTTTGTGCGGTTGAGTTGTCATCGTTTTATTTCGATATTCGCAAAGATACCCTCTATTGTGATCCGGTAGATAGTCTTGATCGTCGTGCTGCTCGGACGGTACTCGATAAACTTTATTTGTCTCTAACGGCATGGCTCGCACCGATTATTCCTTTTACAGCTGAAGAGGCCTGGCTGACGCGATTTCCTGAAGAAATTGAAAAGGGTAGTATTCATCTTAGGGATTTTCCGAAGATTGAATCTACTTGGTGTGATGAGGTATTGGCAAAAAAATGGCAGCTTGTCCGTAATCTTAGACGCGTGGTAACAGGTGCTTTAGAAATTGAACGAGCAGAGAAACGGATAGGGTCAAGCCTTGGCGCCGATGCCATTGTTTATGCTTCACCCGCTTATCATGAAGCTTTGACGGGAATTAATTTAGCGGATTTGTGTATTACCTCTTCGGCTTCTTTCGATGATAAGACGGCACCCGCAGATGCATTCTTTATTGCGGATGTCCCTGATGTTCGGGTAGTGATTAAAGCCGCGGTTGGTCAAAAATGTGGTCGCTGCTGGAAAATTTTACCGGAAGTAGGAGCTAACGAGGTACATAAAGATTTGTGTAGCCGGTGCGCGGCCGCCGTTGGTGACAAACCCGTGGCAGCTTAGGGTGTAAGTTTTTTTATGCAAATTAGACCTTTAAGGGCTGGAATGCTGCTCTCTATTCTAACAATCTTTTTTGATCAGCTCAGCAAGTGGTGGATATTGAATGTTATAATGGTGCCGGCAAATACTATTCCGGTGACCCAATTTTTTAATCTTGTATTGGTGCATAATCGCGGAGCGAGTTTCGGGATTTTCAGTGATGCTCCAGGTTGGGCTAGTATTGCATTAATAGTCTTTGCAATAATAATCTCGATCATGCTGGCTATTTGGATGTGGCAGGCCCAAGAAACTCTACTTTCTGTTGCCTTAGGCTTAGTAATTGGAGGGGCAATTGGGAATGTTATCGATCGGATACGATTTGGTGCGGTAGTTGACTTTCTCGATTTTCATGCTGGTGGTTGGCACTGGCCGGCTTTTAATGTCGCAGACTCAGCGATTACCTTGGGCGTTATACTATTGATATTAGATTCTTTAAAAACAAAGTCCGAAAAAACCTAAATATTAGTTAATAGAATAAGATACGGGTTTTACTAGATGAATATAAAAAAACCAGTTTTACAAATGTTATTCGGTTTAATAATTGGCACAGTTGGCCTGGGTGGCTGCGAAAATGCTAAGGAGACGATTGGGTTGGCTAAGCAGGCACCCGATGAGTTTGCCGTCGTTACTCGTGCACCTCTGAATATTCCGCCAAAATTTGATCTTCGGCCCCCTAAACTGGGGGCGAAGAGGCCGCAACAAGTGACGCCAACGTTAAAAGCTCGCACCATTTTATTGAAGAAAAACAGATTACGAGAAAAAGCTGACAAAACAAATGCGGCCATTTCTTCAGGAAAGTTTTCAAATGGTGAAATCGCTTTTCTTCAGCTAGCGGGTGCCTTAGATGCGGATTCTTCGATTCGGCAGATAGTAAATAAAGAAAGTAGTGTATTGGCGGAGGTTGGTGATGGCATGCTTAGAAAAGTCATTTTCTGGCGCAAGGATGAGAAGTCAGGAGTATTAGTCGATGCGGAGAAAGAAGCCAAAAGATTACGTCAAGTAGCGGCGGAAGGCGAGCCGATCACAAAGGGTGAAACTCCAGTTATCATTCGAAAGAAAAAAGGTTTGCTTGAAGGTATTTTTTAATATCCAGAGAAACTCTCGAAAAAAAAAGAGATCTTCGGTTGTATTTCTGTTTACTTTTTCCATATAGCGTAACGTAAACAAATGGGAGACTACGAATTGACTCCATTGAAGCTCCGGATAGCTTTCTTTTGGCTTTTCAATATAGCTTTTCTCTTACTGGGAGTGAATACGTCAGCAGCGGTCTTTAATCCCGAAAGTTTTACGTTAAAGAATGGTATGCAAGTGGTAGTCATACCAAATCGGCGGGCGCCCGTAGTTTCTCATATGGTCTGGTATAAGGTAGGGGCGGCCGATGAGCCCCTGGGTAAGTCAGGGATCGCTCACTTCTTGGAACACCTGATGTTTAAGGGTACCAAGTCCGTACCCTCCGGAGAATTTTCTCGAACCATTGCGCGTCATGGCGGACGCGACAATGCCTTCACCTCTCAAGATTATACCGCATATTTCCAAATCGTTGCTCGGGATAAACTTGAGTTAGTAATGAGACTTGAGGCAGACCGGATGCAAAATTTGATCTTAACCGACAACGAGGTGCTTCCAGAGCGTGACGTCGTTCTCGAAGAACGCCGATCGAGAACCGACAACAATCCCGCTTCGCAGCTTTGGGAGGCAACACGTGCGGTGCTCTTCCTTAATCATCCATATAGAAATCCGGTAATTGGTTGGAAACATGAGATCGAGGGGCTGAATACTTGGGACGCCATTAACTTTTATCGGCGGTACTATGTCCCGAATAATGCAATTTTGATTGTTGCCGGTGATGTGAATGCAAAAGAATTGAAGCCGCTTGCTGAAAGAATTTATGGTACTATCCCGCCCGGCGAAGAAATTTTACGAACTCGCGTTAAAGAACCCCCACAAATTGCCAGAAGACGTGTCGAGCTTTCCAGCGATAGGGTTGGGCACTCTAGTATCTCGCAAACCTTTCTGAGCCCTTCTTATGCCACGGCTTCGGGTGGTAGGGCATATGCGCTGCTGGTTTTGGCTGAGATCCTCGGTGGCGGTACTACCGCGCGATTATACCAAAGTCTTGTGGTTGATCAGGAAGTTGCGTCTTCTGCGTCAGCTTGGTTTAGTCCAGACGCGCTAAATTATGGAACTTTTGTAGTTTCAGCATCGCCCAGGCCAGGTGTGCAGATCGAGAAAGTCGAACAAGCGTTGCAAGCAACAATTTTAAAACTTTTAAAAGACGGTGTATCGGAGGAAGAGCTAAAACGTTCTATATCGTCGATGGTAGCGGGTTCCGTTTATGTAAGGGATTCTCTTACTGCCGCTCCAAATATTTTTGGCCAGGCCTTATCTACTGGTCGTACGATTGCAGATGTTGAATCCTGGCCAGACCGAATAAAGATGGTAACGGTTGATGAGGTAAATGCGGCGGCGCGCGTGGTACTCCGATCTGAGAGTTCAGTAACGTCGATATTGCGAAGGAAGCTAAAGGCGGGGGAGGGTTAATGCAAAGTCTCTCTCTAAAATCTGGAGTTAATTTCCTTACGTTATTGGTTTTCGCGGTGTTCTATTTAATTGTCACGCCTCTACAGGCTGTTTCTATCAAGGAAGTGCGCAGCCCGGGCGGTATAGAAGCTTGGTTAGTTCAAGATAAAAGTGTCCCTGTCATTTCGCTAAACTTCGCATTTAAAACAGGAGGGACCGCTTATGATCCCCAAGGCAAAGAGGGGCTGGCGAGAATGGTTGCGGCCATGCTTGATGAAGGTGCAGGTCCTTTAAACTCTCAGGAATTTCAGAAGCAAATTCAGGGTACCGCCGCGCGGCTTCGTTTTTCGGCTTCAACTGACAAATTTCGAGGGTCATTTCGTACGCTAAAGGACCGTAAAGATGAGGCATTCCGGTTGCTCGGTTTGGCACTTACAAAACCACGATTTGACCAGAGAGCTATTACCCGAATTCGTGGGCAAATTATTGCCAGTATTCAGAGAAAAGCTAAAGACCCAGATTCGATTGCGATTGCTGCCTGGTATAGGGAGGCTTTCCCTGATCATCCCTATGGTAACCTGGGTGACGGAACTGTTAATTCCATTAAAGCTTTAAACAAAAATGATCTAAAGGAATTTATGTTAAGGCATGTTGTCCGGAACTCACTATTTATTGCTGTGGCGGGTGACATTTCCTCGGTAGAATTAGGACAAAAGCTTGATCAGGTATTTTCCAAATTACCGTTAAATGGTTCTAGAGAGAAAGTTATGGAAATCTCTCCTATGGCAACTGGGAGAACGTTAGTGATCGAACGAGCGATCCCACAAAGCATTGTGATATTTGGGCATTCCGGTATTAAACGGGACCATCCCGATTGGTATATTGCGTCCGTTATGAACCGAATTTTGGGTGGTGGTGGATTTTCATCTCGCCTCATGAAAGAGATACGGGTAAAGCGGGGATTGGCTTACGGGGTCTATACATATCTTAATCCTTATGACCACGCGGCGACGTATATGGGGCGTGTCGCGACAGCTAATGCACGAGTTGCAGAGTCACTTAAAGTAATTCGTAGAGAGTGGAAAAAATTTGCGGTCAAAGGGGTAACGGCTGAGGAACTTGAGGCGGCTAAAACGTATATCAATGGCTCATTCCCATTACGTTTGGATTCTACACATCGCATTGCTAGCCTTCTCCTTGCCGTGCAGGTTAATAATTTGGGCAAAGATTATCTCACTACACGTGCGAGCTTGATTAACGCTGTGACACCTTCAGATATAAAGAGGGTAGCGAGAAAGATTCTAAAGCCAGCGGCGCTGAGAGTGGTAATCGTTGGTCAACCGGACGGTATAAAAACTGATCACTAATTTTAGGAGTATCTTTCCACGTTGAAGATATTTCTTCTTTAAAAAATTTCTAAAAATTATGAAATTAAGAATGTTTATCGAACTTTTTAAAATATGATTATATTTCAGACTAGGTATTCAGATTTTGGTGAAGATTTTCATCATTTGGGCGTCTAGAATTATCGACAATAAATTTTCGCCAGGCGATGACACCTGCATCACTGAGCGATAATTGTTCTCTATCAGAGCGGACCTTTTCCACAACTCTTTTATCCTGATCTGAGAAGATCAGGTCATGCGTCCAAGATTGCCAGAGGATCCAGCTTAGCCTGTCAAAAAAAGTTTTTATGGTTGAGTGCCGACGGAAGGCATTAAATGAATAAAATAGTGTGGTTTCGGAATCAATGGGGGTAACCCAACGGCACATGAAGTAATCGCCAGATGGCCGGCCTACTAGTGTCACCGTTGGAAGGAGCGACATATGTCGATATTTAATCCCATATCGTTTTGTTGCTTGAGATGATTGCGGGTCCAATTCTTGCCCACGGCCGAGGGGCTTCAACCTTCTCCAGAAAGCTTCCTTGGGAGGCGGAAAGTGCCCTAGACCTGGATAATCTGATTCTGTTATTCCTCCAAGCGCTCTATAGCCGAGGCCCTTTGCATCTTTTAATGGTATTGTTTTCACCCTACTCGCAAATGGAAATATAGGTTGAAAAATTAGCTCGGGTGAATTGCGGTGTAAAAATGGCGCATGCAAGTCGTAGCAGAGATTGTCATTCAAGGGACGCCAATTACAATGATATGTTCTCCAAGTGGAAATTGTATGCCATTCATCTGTGTTGGCTAAACATTCTGGTAAATCTTCTTGGAGTGGGACAGCTTCCATGTCTCCCACAAATAACCAAATGACGCCAAGGTGTTCACGAACCGGATAGGTTTTGACTTTTGCTTCATTCGGGATGGTAATTCCGGGGCCTTCCATTAGTTTAGCGACGCACTGCCCTGTCTCGCCCGAGTAAGTCCATCCATGATAGGGGCAGGTTAACGTATCACTATCTGGATAAAGGCAGCTTCCCTCGGAGAGTCGTGCCCCCCTATGCGCACATTGGTCGTTTAATGCGTAAATTTTGTTTTTATTACGGAAAAGTACTACTTCCTCGCCGAGCACCTTGACGGACTTTGGACGACCTTTTCTTAATCGTAGTGAAGCGAGAACAGGGTACCAATAATTGCGAAGACCCAGTTCAGGTAACCCAGTTTTGTTGTAAACGTTTTTCTTAAGAGGGTGATTTGAGCTCATTAAGGTCTCAATAATTGTTTGATGTACAAATTTCTAAATGAGGTGACCAGTTTATGTTTTGTGAACTGGATATCTAAATTTCTAAAATATTCCCTTACGTATCAAATTTAGGCCAATAAACAATAAAACAAAATATAGACACACCCGGAATTTTTCTTCTGACACCCTATTTCTAATTAGCCACCCAAACCACATACCTAACGCGGTTGGAATTAGAGCTATTGTGGATCCAATAATAGCATTATTTTGTAACCCACCTTCTCGAAAGAGTGCGAATGTTAAAACTAAACCCGTAAATAAGAACTGAATTCCGACCGCTTGAACAAATATAGATTTTTTCATTTTTAACAACTGGAAGTAAATCGCAATTGGAATGCCAACCGCTCCTGTGGTACCCGCTAAGAAACCCGACAAAAGTCCAACGAATGGTGATACGAGAGGAATGGAATTTTCGCTGATACTAAACCGGAACGTTAAAAGGTTATTTATCGAATAAAGACAAACTACTATTCCTAGACCAATCAATAAGTATGTGGGATCAAGACGATATAGGGCATAAGCCCCTACAAAAATACCAACCCCTGCAGCCAGTAACATACCCCAAAATTTTCTAATTAAATTTTTGAAGTTGCCGCCCTGAACGGCCTGAATCGAATTTGTAACTATAATTGGAACTAGTAATAGGGGGATAGCGATTTCAAAATCTATGACAATAGTCATCAAAGCTATAGCCGTCAGGGGCAGCCCCATGCCAACAACGCCCTTTACGACGCCTCCACAAAAGAATGCAATCCCTACGGTAAAAAGGACGTATAACTCCACGGCGAACCCCTTAACAATATTGTTAGGTTTTCGTTAAACTGAACTGCCAGCTGTGTCGAGTGGAACGAAAAATAATTATATATAATGTTTAAATTTCCCACCGGTTTTTCACTGCTCGCCTTTCCACGATTCGTGCAGGGGTTTAAGGTTATGGTGAAAGGCTTCGTCTATGCAATACGTACAATTAACCTCATCCTGCCTGTCAGATGTAATTGGTTCATCTGGGCTTGGCCGCGAGCGATTTGAGGCGGAACTAAAACGTACCAAACCGATACTTGAGGAGATACGTGAGAGATATGCTGATGAAAGCTCTTCACTGTTGCACCTTGCAGAACAAACAGATGACATTGTTGCGCTAGAACCTATTGCGGCTCGATATCGTGATCAGTTTGATCATATTGTTATCATAGGTACTGGTGGTTCAAGCCTAGGCGGACAAATGCTATGCAGCCTTGCTGTCCCTGGCGCTAGCCCAAGGCATAATCAACCAGCCTTCCATTTTTTAGCAAATATTGACCCGCATAGTATCTCAGTTATGTTGAACCGATTGCCGCAGTCCCGAACCGGTTATCTTGTTGTTTCTAAATCCGGTTCGTCAGTAGAAACCATCGCACAGTTTTTGATTTGCTTAGAAGCAGTTAAAGTAGATGTGGGACAAGTAAAGGTTGCGGAACACTTTACGGCAATTACTGAACCAGGCGAAAATCCTTTACGCAGCATTGCGATCAAACACAAAATTGCGGTATTGGACCACGACCCGAATATTGGGGGGCGTTATTCGGCTCTTTCGCTCGTAGGTTTATTGCCGGCAATGATTTCTGGGTTAGATGTCAGAGCACTTCGTGCCGGTGCGGCGAGTGTTCTGAGGCCTATCCTGATGGACGAAGAGCCGGAAAATATTGAACCCGCATTAGGGGCGGCAATCTCTGTAGGGCTTGCAACAGACAAAAACGTATCGTCTACAGTAATGATGCCCTATGCCGATAGGCTTGAAAATTTTGGGCTCTGGTTTCGTCAGCTTTGGGCAGAAAGTTTGGGAAAGGACGGTAAGGGAACAACACCGCTAACCGCGAGGGGAACTGTTGATCAGCATAGCCAGTTGCAACTTTATCTTGATGGGCCCAGTGATAAGTTATTTACTCTTATTATGCTTTCTTGTTCTGGTGCTGGCCCTTCTGTTGAGCCCAAACTAGCTGTTGATGAAGCAATAGCATATCTATCAGGAAAATCAGTAGGCGACCTAATGGATGCAGGACAACGCGCCACAGCGGAGGTCTTGATCCGTAAAAAGCGGCCGACGCGAATTTTTCAAATGAGTTGTTTGGATGAGGCCTCGATGGGCGCGCTGATAATGCACTTTATTCTGGAGACGATAATTGCAGCTCATTTGTTCGGTGTTAATCCCTTCGATCAGCCCGCTGTGGAAGAGGTTAAAGTCTTAGCTCGAGAATATTTGTTAGGTCAGGGGCGTTGAAATGGCGATCCGGCTCTTACCTGAAGGGACTATAAATCGGATTGCGGCGGGGGAAGTGGTCGAGCGTCCCGCATCCGCCGTCAAGGAACTGGTTGAAAACGCTATAGATGCCGATGCAGGTTACATTGAGATTGGGATTACCGGAGGGGGTCGTAACTCAATAATTGTCGCTGATGACGGATTTGGTATGTCTCGTGATGAACTGACGATGGCGGTGGAACGTCACGCAACCTCGAAATTACCTGGTGATGACCTTCTACATATTTCTTCACTTGGCTTTCGGGGGGAGGCATTGCCGTCGATTGGCTCAGTTTCCCGCCTTAACATTGAAAGTCGTTCGCGGGGTTCTGAAGCTGCTTGGTCTATCGCTGTAATCGGCGGTGAGAAGGAAGATGTCAGGCCGGTGTCTCTTGGGGCTGGCACACGTATTGAAGTTAGTGACTTGTTCTTCGCAACACCTGCTAGGTTAAAATTTCTTAAAACGGAACGGACAGAACTAAATCATATATTGGATGTCGTCCGACGACTTGCTATGGCACACCCAGAAATTGGCTTTTCGGTATATGACGAGAGAGGAAAGCGCCTTCGGCTCGATTCAGTGCAAGGTGACTTATTTCATGCCCGTCTGGCGCGGTTGTCTGACATAATGGGACGAGATTTTTCGGAAAATGCTCTAAGTATTGATGCAAACCGCGAGGATATAAATCTCACAGGTTATGCAAGCTTACCAACTCTCAATAAAGCGTATGCACGGTCCCAATATTTGTTCGTGAATGGGCGACCAGTTCGTGATCCATTACTTATCGGCGCAGTGCGGGGGGCCTATCAAGACCTTTTGGCGCGAAATCGTCATCCTATGGTAGCCCTTTATCTCGAAGTTCCAGCTTCATTTGTGGATGTAAACGTTCACCCAATGAAAACGGAAGTCCGGTTTCGAGACGCTGGTTTGGTCCGTGGATTAATTGTTGGAGCGCTGAAACATGCATTGGCAGAGGCGGGTCATCGGGCATCAACGACGGTATCCGCGCAAACCTTAGGTTCATTCAAACCTGGAACTCTGCCACCCGCTGGTATTCAGTCTCATAGGTTGCACTCAGGGGTTGGCGGTATAGCAGAACCGGTGGCAAATAATGATGCGCTGCTACCGGGTACCGATGTACCTTCAGCGTTGGCCTCTCAAAACACCGCCGGGCTTTCTTCAGCTAGTGTAGACGAACAAAGTGTTTCAGAGTCATTTCCCCTTGGGGTTGCTCGCGCTCAGCTTCATGAAACTTATATCGTTACGCAGACGAGCGAAGGTATTGTAATTGTTGACCAGCATGCGGCGCATGAGCCGTTGGTGTATGAAAAAATGAAGGAATCATTAGGTTCTGGAGAGGTGGTACGTCAGCACTTATTGCTTCCCGAGGTCATAGAGTTGGAAGAAGCACAATGTCTTCGGCTGGCTGAACGTGCGGCAGAATTTACAGAGCTTGGCCTTGTTATCGAGTCCTTTGGGCCGGGCGCTGTTGTCGTCCGCGAAGTCCCGGCAATTCTGGGAAAAACTGATATTGTTAGCCTAGTCAAAGATTTGGCAGATGATTTGGCCGAACTTGGGGTAGGTCTAACCTTGAAAGAACGACTTGAGGAGGTCTGCGGGACGATGGCCTGCCACGGTAGTGTCCGCGCGGGCCGCCGGCTCAACCAATCTGAAATGGACGCAATCCTGCGCCAGATGGAACAAACCCCCCATTCTGGACAATGCAATCATGGTCGCCCAACTTATGTGGAGCTGAAATTGGCAGATATTGAACGACTCTTTGGTCGTCGATAAGGCATTTCGTCTTAGACTAAATAAAATTTTAAATTTGGAGAAAAAGTTATGCCTGAGACAAAGCTACATAAAGTTCAGCTATCGCCGTCAACGGTGGAACATATTTTGCGGCGAAGGGGTGGAAAACTTCACGCTTACGATAGCATTAATCCGTCAAAAACGGCGCTTATTGTAATTGATATGCAAAATATTTGGTTACAAGAAGGTATGGCGGCCTATTCTCCGTATTGTGCTGGTGCTGTGCCGGCGACTAATAAGCTATGCAAGGCAATGCGCTCGGCAGGAAGCAAGGTATATTGGGTAAGAGCAATATATGGCGACGATGCCCCTAAGACCTGGTCTGCGTATATGGAGTATCTTAGTCCGGAAGATGTCGAACGTATGCTGGACGGGCTAACCGATGGACGACCCGGCGCTGAGATTTGGCATGGAATGGATGTCCAGCCAGAAGATGTAATAACTGCTAAAACCCGGTTCAGTGCTTTTATACGTAACTCTTCCGATCTTGAAAGACGATTAAGGGAAGACGGCATCGATACCCTCGTGATAACTGGTATTGCTACAGATGTATGCGTTGAATCTACGACGCGTGATGCACACATGCTTAATTTTAGAACTATAGTCGTATCTGATGCTACCGCGACTCGGTCTGATGAGGCGCATAACGCTTCGCTCAGTGCAATGTTTAATCATTTCGCTGATATTTTTACGAGCGACGAAATTATAGAAATGTTACCCAGTACGAAAGTTTCCAAAAGGAGTTGATGGCAGTGGGGGACTATAAAACGCCAATAAATAAAACCTTTGCTTTGCCATAATGGCGTTCGTCGAAAAGCGTGAAATTGGGTGGGAGTTCGATTTTTTCAGTCCTACCGATTTCTAAAACCGCTAAAGCGTTGGGGGCAATCCAGCCTGCAATGGCTAGAGCCTTAATAGCTGGTATCGTAAGATCTAATCCATAGGGTGGATCTAAGAATACGAGTGAACATTGGTGGTCTGCCTTTTTGGGTTTAAGGCAGTCCATGAAATGTACATCCACGTTATTGTTTT
Source organism: Rhodospirillaceae bacterium (assembly GCA_002724505.1). Classification (GTDB taxonomy): domain Bacteria; phylum Pseudomonadota; class Alphaproteobacteria; order MPNO01; family UBA2964; genus UBA2964. Next base: position 33,174 of record PBOV01000034.1, read on the forward strand.
CATGTAATTTCTCTACGTTGTGCCGGCAGCAAATTAATGCCGTATCCTGGTTGTCGAGAAGGGTCGCGTGTGACGCGCCACGCGATACAGCTTCGAGACCAATGGCTCCTGTGCCCGCAAACCCATCTAATATTCGGGCGTTCTGCACCCAGTTTCTTCTGCCTAGAGTTTTTCCACCCTGAATAAGAATGTTAAATATCGATTCACGCACGCGGTCGCTAGTTGGTCGTAATTCTCTGCGTGAAGGCGTGAGGAGTTGTCGTCCCCGATGCTTACCTCCCACGATGCGCATTTTTGTCTCTTGTTCGTTTTGGGGTTTCCATAACAGTTGCCGCTGTTTTTGATTTCATGGGCGGAAGTTTTGCGGAAAGTTGCCTTGGTTTTCTTGGTTCCAAACCTATTTGTTTCCTAAGGTCGTGTGCTGAGACCTCACGCACTGCGTCGCGGTGCAGTTCTCCGAGTTGAAAGGGGCCATAGGCGATACGGATTAGTCGGTTAACTCGCAAGCCTATATATTCCATCACTTTCCGAATTTCCCGATTTTTACCTTCTTGCAGAGAGACTGTGATCCAGGAATTGTCACCCTGCCGCTTGTCAAGTTGCGCCTGAATACCCTGATATTTGATGCCGTCGACTGTAATACCGCCAGCCAATGAAACAAGACGGGACTCGTCGAGTGGCCCATAGGCGCGGACCCGGTATTGGCGTATCCAGCCTGTTGAGGGCAGCTCTAATGATCGGGCGAGCTCACCATCATTGGTCAGTAGTAGTAAACCCTCCGAGTTGAAGTCTAGTCGCCCTACAAGCATAACTCGCGGTAAATTTTTCGGTAGATGGTCGAATACGGTAGGACGATTTTCTGGATCACTATTTGTTGAAAGAACTCCGCGTGGTTTATGGTATCGCCAAAGTTTGGGTTGTTCAGGCTGCGCAATCCGTTTGCCATCGACTGTTATGATAGACTGATCAGTCACTAGTGTGGCCGGCTTAGATATTTGCTCGCCATCGACAGTGACTCGGCCATCAGCTAACCATCTTTCTGCTTCGCGACGAGAACAAATTCCGGATCGGGAAAGGCGTTTGGCTATCCGTTCACCTTTTTTTTTGGGGTCTTTCATTATATTGCCGCTTCGATCAATGCGTCGAATATACGTTTGTCGCCGGGGTCGATTAGAAATTCAGGGTGCCATTGGACACCAAGGCAAAATCGCTTGCCGGGTAATTCAATTCCCTCAACTACGCCATCAGATGCAGTGGAGTTAATGATAACGGAATTACCAACAGATTTAACTGCTTGGTGGTGGGCGCTATTGACCATCATTGTCTCGGTGCCGGTTATCTGGCGAAGCAAAGTGTTTGGTTTGACGACGATTTTGTGGCCGGGCTGATTTCGTGGATTGGGTTGCTCATGTGCTAGAGCATTATTGATTTCATCGGGTATGTGTTGGATAAGAGTACCGCCAAGTATAACATTGAGCAGCTGCTGGCCACCACATATTCCAAGAATTGGCGTATCTTGCTTAATTGCACTCTGTGTAATGGCAAATTCAAATTCGGTACGGAGATTTTTAGTGACGACCGTGTGATGTCGTTTCTTAGAACCAAAGAGCAGAGGATCGATATCAAAAGCACCGCCGGTAATAATTAAGCCGTCTAAGAAATCGACATATTCATTCGCAATTTCGGGTCGATGTGGCAAGGGTACGGGAAGTCCGCCCGCATCTGCTACAGCATCACAATAATTTTCACGAACGGCATACCAGGGGTACTTTGAATACGAGCCCGCCTGTTCTGAATCGAGAGTTATTCCAATAAGTGGTTTGTTCATAACTCAACTGTATAAAGGAGGCGAGTCAGGTCAAGAAAAAGGGGCACTCGAATTGGAGTGCCCCAGAAATAAATAATACCCCTTAGGACTACTTTTTCCTTTTTTTCTTTTTGTTGTAGCCAAGGACGGCCGCTGTCCGCTTCAGGATATCTTTCGGTGTTTTCATTAAAGCCGCAATATTAGCCTCTACTTCTGCGCCGCTAAGATAGTTAATATCCATCTTGCGCTTTTTAGCATCCGCTAAAAACGCAGGATCCTTCATCGTTTGATCAAAGGCCTTACGGAGCGACATCAGGCGGGCCTTTGGGATGCCGGGCGGAGAACCGACAATTCGCGCCATGGCGACCGGTACGGATAGGAGTTGCGCGATTGGCTTAAATTTCGCTGATACAACATCAACCAGCATCGGCACATTTTTCACTGCGGGGTCTGGGTGCGGTGACAATCCAGCCTGCACAAGAGGACTAATTTTCCCGGTACCAATCCAATGAGGACGGATGACATTCCAGCTTTGCCAGGACCCACCGCGAGCTTGTGCTTCGCCGGACTCCATCGCGTTCGTCATTTTTGCTGTTCCCCGATAACCAGTGACAATCTTAAATTTTGTGCCGATCGCGGTATTAAGGAATTGCGGAAAGATATAAGTCTCTGATCCCTTGCCCGATGCCGCAACAACAATGCTTTTCTTTTTGGCATCATCGAGTGATTTAGCAACGTTACCCATTGCTACAACCATGCTGTTTAAGGCTGCCATATTGCCGATCCAGCGCATCTTGCTCATATCGAACTTAATGCCCCGCGGTCGAATAAGCTGAAAAAGCGGATGGGTCCAGAACGGTGTGATAACCGTTGTTCCATCTTTGGGTGCAACGTTATAGACATAATTGGACGCTTTTACACCACCCGAACCCGGCATATTTACGACGATTGCGTTAGGCTTGCCCGTTAGTTTCGGGCCCATATGCTGAACTAAAGTCCTCATATATAGGTCATACCCGCCGCCCGGTGAGGCGCCGATATAGAAACGAACAGTCTTACCCTTGTAAAAATCTGTTACGGCGTCCGCTTGAGCGGCAGTGGCAGTGCCTAGACCAATAATGGATGCAATAATGACAGATACAGTTTTGCTAAATTTTTTCAACTTTACCTCCCTAACATATTTTGAATAAATGAAAATAAAACTTCAGACTTGTCTTCTACCTATGTATTACAGCATGAAATTGTAATCTAAAACCTATCTTGAGGTGTAAAATCTTTCACCGGCCCTTGCTTAGTTGGTGAACCGCTCGCACAATTATCACAATAGCAATTTTTATCAGGGGACTTTGGCATGGCGTTTTCTAGTTGGCGTGGAATTATCGGTATTATTAAACCCACTATGCGGCCCGGCGGTCTTGAAGACATGATCAGAATATTACCCGAGGGCATTGGTGTGATTCCGCTGTTTAATAATATCACGCGCGGCGACCGTGCGGAATTCAAAGAGGTTATGAAGGACTATGACGAGAAGGTAGCGATCCTTGCTGAGCAGGGGTGTGATATTATTCACCCTGAGGGTGCTCCGCCTTTTATGGTATTAGGAAATGAGGGAGAAGCAAAAAAAATTCGCGCTTGGGAGAAGAAACACAAGACCCAGGTCTTTACGTCCGGTACTAACCATGTGGCAGCCTTGCGGGCGTTGAGGGTTAAACGCTTTATAGGCGCAAGTTATTTTCAAGGCGAAATCAACAAAACCTTCGGAAACTATTTCAAAAAAGAAGGGTTCGATGTTTTGGGTATGGAGGGAATTGACGTTCCTTTCAATAAAGTCCAGACCCTATCGTCTCAGGAGATTTATGCCTTTATAAAAAAATTAGCTTTGAAAAATAAGCGTGCACAAGGCATTTATATGTTGGGAACTGGCTGGAAAGCTTTGGAAGTTATTCCAATGTTAGAGCAAGATCTCGGTATCCCCATCATCTTCCCTGTGACTGCCCGAGTCTGGGAGTTCCAGAAACGTTTATCGATTAATGAACCGCGCGAAGGATATGGTCGACTGCTGGAAGAGATGCCTCCTATGGTCAAATAAAACACCAAAAAATTAGTGAAAATTATTAATTCATGATGGTGTTGGTTAACTTTTATATTGTACTCGTATGAATGGATCAGTACCCACTCAAACACAAAAATATATGGAAATTGCCCTCGCTGAGGCAGCGGAGGCGGCGTTGCGAAACGAAGTACCAGTCGGTGCAATTATCGTTGATACTCAAAGTAATCGAGTGCTTGCCGCCGCCGGCAATCGCACGGAAGAATTTAAAGATGCCACCGCTCATGCAGAAATGCTTGCGTTAAGGGAAGCAGCAAATATTTATGGTGGGGCCCGGCTCATTAATTGTGATTTATATGTAACCCTGGAACCATGCGGGATGTGTGCAGCAGCCATTTCTATGGCACGTATTAGGCGTCTATATTTTGGGGCATCAGATCCTAAAAGTGGTGGAGTCGAAAATGGGCCTCGTTTCTTCAGTCAGAATACCTGCCATCACCGTCCGGATGTTTATGGCGGGATTGACGAACTAAGATCCCGGAGGATGTTACAGGAATTTTTTGAAATGCGGCGTTAAACTATACTGATTCGGGGGTCAGCTAAACTCAGCTGGCTCGCTTCCTCTGTTTTGTCAGTACAAGGAGATTCTATTCTTCCGGTTAGCAAAGCCTGTGAGGAATTAATGTTGGGCCGTCGTTAAGCTTTATCTCTCCAGTTTCCCTATTGTAGGTTCGTTGCTTGAATGTACCGGCTTTCTGTGCCCTTACGATGAAGGCCATGCTATTTTCTGCCCCCCCATGTTCTTGATGGATTTCCCCCGGTCGAACAGAGTCGACATCCCCAGGTCCAATATGGTGACAGCCCACTTGTTTGAGCTGTACTGGTCCAATATCACGTGGAGTGTTATCAGTGCGTTCATATCTATACATAGTTTCCTGTCCTTCGATCAGACCGTAGAGGGTCCAGACATCACCATGGTCATGAATGCTGGTTACAGAATGGGCCTTTCGAACTGTTGCATTAAAGACAAACCCAAAATCTGGATCTTCATAGAATAGAAGGTTTTTCACTTTCGGAGCCCCCTCAACTGTTAGCGGCCAGGTCCTAGAGCTTTCTTTTAGCGTTGGATCTGCAAGTAAGGGACCCATAGCAATTTTAATCTTGGCCCAGAGAACATCTGGATCAAGATTTTGGGCATATAATGATCGAATTTGAGCAACAAATCTAATTGCAACGGGAAGCTCTGGCTTTTCCATATCAAAACCTCAAAAATATCAAAAATATTGTGTCATTTTTGATTCATTCAATCCAGTCTTCATGCTTTCAAAATTTCTATATCTTTAATCCTCAAAACCATATTCTTTCCAGCGAGCGTTAACCTTTTCCATGTCCTCATCGTGAGGAATAACCATGGCCGGATAGCGTTCGCCGTTGTATTGTTCCTCCGGTTCAAAATCCAGATTTACGGTTGCATCGATCAGCACCCGGCACCATTTTCCTGTTCCATAAAGCATCGGATCGCGATCTTTTAAACGGGTAGAGGGATCGAGTAGGGAACCCCAGGAGCCCGGGAAAAAGACAATGTCGTCTTCGTCTGCATTGACACGATAGGCAAATGCCCAGTCGATCGCTGCATAATCATGAATGTCGATATCCTGATCTACGACCCATATATGCTTGTAGCGTAGATGGGAAGCATTCGAACCCCATATAGCTGCTGCAGCTTGTTTTGCTTGGCCACGATAGGTCTGATTTAGTTGGATAAATAAGGTGGTACCGTTATTTGCGGGAGCGCAATGAACGTCAGTAACGCCAGGAACGCCGGCACGTTCTAAAACATTCCAGGCAACGCCAGCGCGTTGTACCGAACTCATAATGCTATTTTCATTCAGCATTTTTGGCAGTGTACCCTCGAGCGTACCTCGAAAAATTGGCTGATCGCGATGGGTGATCGCGGTGACCTTGGTAACATGTTTTGGTCCTTGATCGCCACCGAAATACCCAGTGTATTCACCGAAAGGCCCCTCCATTTCAAATGTTGCCGGGTCGGGATCAATAAAGCCCTCAACGACCAATTCGGCACTTGCGGGGACCATAATATCGCTCGTTTCACATTTGACGAGTTCGACTGGCTTCCCCCTAATAGCACCCATCACATCATATTCTGAAACGCCCGTTGGTACCGGTGCGGAAGCACAATATGGCAGGCAAGGTTCCCATCCGTAGACATGGGCAACGGGCATTTTCATACCCCGATCGGCCCATTTTTGGAAGTGAACACCCCAGTTTTGGGCACGCCACAAAAGAACAGGTAGGGTGTCTTTTTGGCCAAGCATACCCCGGTAGATGCCGAGGTTATGAACACCAGTGTCTGGGTCCATGGTAACCGTAGCTTGGAACGTATTGATGTAGCGCCCGCCGTCTTCCCGATGCCACTTAGGAATTGGGAAATCATATAAATTGATCTCGTCACCGGTAATAATATTTTCTTTGACGGGGCCTGAGTTAACCTCGACTGGGGCAACTCTCTGGCCTAGATAATAGCGTGTTGCCTGAACCATATCAGTTACCGAAGAATCTTTAGGGAGACCCAGAGTCATTGCAATACGAGAGAAGTTGGACATGCCCCCTGTAAAAAGCTGACTGCACCGAGTTTCGGGGCCATTATAACCGCTAATATTCTTGAACAGTAAAGCCGGTCCATTACCGGTGCCAAAAGCCTTGCGAGCTACCGTACCGAGTTCACAATCCCAATCTACTTCAGCTTCAATTTCCTGGAGTTCGCCCTCTCCGCGCAGTGCTTCAATCCATTCACGAAGGTCTCCATAAGCATTAGGCTGCAGTCTGTTTGAAACACCACCAAATGCGTCTATATCGCTGTCTTTTGCTACCATTTTTAGTTTCTTACCTTTTGTTTATAATTAACCTTAGATTCAATTGTCACTAGTTGTAATTTCCCATATTTATCGAAAGCGGCGAAGGGCCAAAAAATAGCTAACTATTGTTTGGCTTAGTTGGTTTAAGGGGTTCTGTCCAACGATCCAGCCCAAGCTGCGCCCAGCGATTGCGAATCCCCTCCGCATCCGGTTCCTCGGGGTGAATAGTTGGTGGATATCGGCGACCCTCAGAATCTGGTTCATAATCCAGGTTGATGGTGCAGTCGTACAACACACGGTGCCACTTACCGGTTCCAAATAAATGGACGTTCGAGTCACGTGCCCTAACGCTAGGATCCAGCCCAGCCCCCCAATTTTCGGGATAAACGACGAGATCACCCTCGCCAGCGTTGAAACGCCACGCCATCGCCCAATCAATTGCATCGTAGTCATGAACATCTATATCTGCGTCGACAACTGTCACGTGTTTATAGCGAACGTGTGATGCAGAGTTTCCCCAAAGTGCAGCGGCAACCTGTTTGGCCTGACCCCGATAAGTTTGATTGATTGAAACTACTGTATTCACACAAGCTTGAATAGGCATTCCAAAGACATCGACGACGCCTGGTACGCCGGCTGATTCTAGGGCATTCCAAGCTGTTGCAGAACGCTGGATCGAACTCATGATCGGATTTTCCCCATAGCTCCCGGGGATCGCTCCCTCTACGCAGCCGCGGAGTATTGGTTTCTCTCGATGTGTAATACAGGTTATTTGTGCAACATGCTTGGGTGAGCGATCAGGTGCGTAGTAACCGGTAAATTCAGCGTACGGACCTTCGGCCTCAAATGTTGATGGGTCAGTCGAGATCCACCCTTCGATGACCATCTCAGCGTCAGCGGGAACTTGCAGAGGTACGGTTTCGCAATCGACTAAGTCGACAGGTTTACCGCGGATTGAACCCATTATATCGTATTCGGAAATTGATCTTGGAATTGGCGCGCCGCCTGTAAAGCCCATCGAGGGTTCCCAACCGATTACGAATGCAACCGGCATCTTGTCGCCGCGTTCCATGTGCTTTGCATAATGCGTACCCCATCCCTGTGCCCGCCATAAAAGAACACCGATACGGTCTTTATCGAGAACCATGCCACGGTAGATCCCTATATTATGGACGTCACTGTCGGGGTCTTTCGTGACACAACCGGCATAGGTGAGAATATATCGGCCGCCATCACCACGATTCCACTTCGGCACCGGAAACTTTAGCAAGTCAATATCGTCCCCTTTGAGTATATGTTCTTTAACCGCTCCGGTCTTAACTGTTTTAGGGGTAATTTGTTTATTGAAAATAGTCCGACAAATTTCAACCAGGTCGCGCACAGGGGTATCGCGCGGCATGCCAAACATCATGGCGAGGCGAGAATAACTCCCCTGTCCGCCGGTAAAAACTTGCGAAGAGACAGCATTTGGGTGGTTGTAATCTTTTATATTGTTGAACAAGAAGGCGGGACCATGACCAGTTCCCTGACCCATGCGGATAATATTACCAAGCTCCACATCCCAGTTTACCTCTGCATCGATCTCGGCGAGTTCATTTTCCTTGCGGAGCGCATCGATCCATCCTCTTAAATCTCCAAAAGCGATCGGTTTGCGTTTGATACCGGGTTTTACTGGGTCAACCATTTTAAAATACTCTCGTTCTTTACTTAAATTTTGATGTTAATTAAGGACAACTAGAGATAGAACATCGGCCGCACAACGTCCAGCCGACTTTCTTGTGGAATCTTTATCAAACAGTTAGCGTGGCAAAATTAAAAATTAAAATTTTTCTCGGAGCGAATAAAGATGCCTAAACACCTCTCTCAGGAACAGGTCGAGGCCTATAAACAAAATGGATTTGTAGGACCAATAGATTTGCTGACGACCCAAGAGGCAGCGGATTTGCGGCGCAAGGTGGAAGATGTGGAGGCTGAAATGGGTATGCAAATTCAGCAAAGATGTAAAATTAAGGCCCATCTACCTTTTAAGTTCCTATGTGATGTCATATCCCACCCAACCCTGCTTGATGCAGTTGAAGATATTATTGGTCCAAACATTTTATGTTGGGGCTCCAGCTTTTTTCAGAAGGAAGCGCGTGACCCAGGCTTTGTGTCTTGGCATCAAGATTCGACCTATTATGGATTGGAGCCACCGGATACATTGACCGCGTGGCTGGCTATTTCTGATAGTAATTTGCAAAGTGGTTGTATGGAGTTCCTTCCAGGGACTCATAATCAGGGGATTTATGACCATGAAGAATTTAAGTCGAAGGACAATTTACTCTCCCGGGGGCAAACAATTGTTGGCGTAGATGAATCTCAGGCCCAATCGATGATCCTGAAGGCTGGCCAATTTTCTTTTCACAAAGAAGATTGTGTGCATGGATCTGCACCAAACAGATCAGACGATAGGCGTATTGGGCTCTCTATTCATTATGTTTCGCCTTCGATTAAGGAAACGGGGTTTCCAGGGGCCTCAGCTATGGTGATGCGAGGTGAAGACACTGAGGGCCATTGGGGTAAGGATATGACTCCTAGACAGGATTGGGACCCCGAGTGCCTTTCTGAGCTTGACCGGGTTGCGACAATGTATACAAAACCGCCTGAAGAACGAGAACCAGCGGCTTAGTCGCGGTGTCGATACCAGTTCTCCAAAAAATATTATTAGAGGGCAAAACTGTCGCCTGGCGCGAGGCTGGTGATGGAGACGCTCTAGTTTTACTGCATGGTATCGGGGGTAATTCAGAAAGTTGGAAAGAACAACTAAACAAATTGTGCGATCGATATCGGGTTATTGCCTGGGATATGCCGGGCTATGGCGGGTCTGACGGTTTTGGGTCTTTTACACCTAATGTTGACGCCTATTCGGACACTCTCGCAGCATTACTTAATTTCCTTGATGTAAAAAAAGCCCATATATTGGGTCAGTCCATCGCTGCCCTGGTTGCCGCCCGATTCTGTGTTCGAAACCCAGATAGAATCAAAAGCTATTTGTTTGCCCATGGTTTGACCGGTCTCGGGAGCCTGGAGGAAGAAGCTAGGGACAAGGCCAAACGTGGCCGAATAGAAATTTTTGAAGCCCTGGGCCCTAAACGTTTTGCTCGTGAAAAAGGTCCCGCGATTATGAGTCCTGATGTTTCAGAGGAGGCAAGGGAGGTGGCGGTAGGTATTATGGCTAACGTAAATCCCGCTGGATTTCGTCAAGCTGTAGAAATGCTTTGCACTGCAAATTTATTTGAAGACACGGCCTTAATTCACGTCCCGTCTCTTGTATTGTGTGGTGCCGATGACCCTATTGCTCCGGAAAAGATTTGTCGATCTGTAGTGGTAGCTCTTCCAGATGCCCAATTTTGTCTTATTCCTGGTGTAGGCCATTACTCTGCAACAGAGGACCCAGCAAAGTTTAATCAGGCAGTGTTATGTTTCTTGAATACTGTTGGTGGATAAAGATTACCTAGCTAATCGGAAAGAAAATTCTGAAGTCAGTATTAAAGAATAAAAATTTGATCTAGATTTATTTAGGGAATTGGTCGCTCTTTCACTAGACTTTTACCCTTCTCGAGGATTTCCCTGGGCCAGGGTGTCGATTCTCGCGCGATGGTATCCAGTGACACGCATACCTGATCGTTAATTGCACAAATTTCGTCAGTACATGCATCGATCATCACACCCCATACATGCAGGCTTTTCGGCGTAAAGTTAATGAAACACGTCCGAATCTGAATTAGATCACCGGGCATGATCTCACGCTTGTATTCGAAATTTTCTGTTACAGCCGCCATACCACGGTCATTCGTTCGCATGTACGTTGGCGTTATTCCCGCTGTCGTAAAAGTGAAATAAGCTGCCTCGTTGAAAGCCCGGCTGTAATAACGAACATTTGCATGGCCCATATGGTCTGTTTCCATCGGGTAAAACATGCCCTGATAGGCGATGTTAAAATCTTTAAATTGTTCTAGGGAGGACATCTTCTATAGCACATGCTTTGTTTGGAATCGCCGCGAACTATAGTCGGACGGAAAACCCTGTCAATGATGGGCGTAGTTCAATCTGTTGATACAATGCGTTTGGCAGCATAATCTCTATTGGATATTTAATAATTGCGTGTAAGGAATTTCTTATGATTAAGCAACTTGGCGTTTCCGCTACCACTCCCTGTACGCACCCTGTAATGAGAAAAATCCTAACTGATGCCTATCCTGATGCCCGGTTAGTGGATGATGAACGAATTACTGATGAAGACCGTTTGATAGAGTATTTATCAGGATGTGACGCTGCTATTGTTGGTTTTGAACCCGTCACAGATCGGGTGCTTGAAGCCTTACCAGAACTGAAAATAATTTCTAAATTTGGCGCAGGGTGTGAGACAATCGATTTTGATGCCCTGAAACGCCATGGTATACGATTTGGCTACACTTTTGGTGTCAACAGGTTGTCCGTTGCTGAATTGGCGTTGAGCTTTATGGTCAATGCTCTACGCTGGATTACGCCACTCAATCAGGCGATGAGGGCAGGGGACCGACCACGATACAGAAATGGAGAACTTCTGACCGGCCGCACGGTTGGCATTCATGGTTGCGGTAATATTGGTAAAGAGGTTGTTCGGTTGCTTAAGCCCTTTAATTGCAGAATTCTTTCTTGCGACTTAAAGGATTATTCAGAGTTTTATATCGAAAATAAAATAACGCCTGTATCATTTGAGGAGTTATTACATCAATCTGAGGTCCTCACACTCCATTTGCCAAAAACTCAATCCACCCGGGGTTTGTATGCACGGCAAGTGCTGGAAAGCATGCGTCCCGAAGCTGTTCTAGTAAATACGTGTCGCGGAGAAATTGTTGACGAAGAGGCACTAGCTGATCGGCTTGAAACCGGAGCTTTGCGGGCAGCCTGTTTTGATGTTTTTGCTGTGGAGCCAGCAGATAATGATCGGCTACTCAATTTGCCAAATTTTCTTTCAACGCCGCACATTGGTGCAAGCACCGAAGAGACCCGAGTTGCTATGGCGCAGGCTGCACTCCGCGGTCTTGAGGAAAATGAGTTTGTTGATCCTGAAAAATTTTACGATAACTAAACGACCGGCGATTTTCCACCGTCGACATTTATTGCGGTGCCAGTGATGTATCCGCCCGCTGCTGACGCAAGAAACAGCGCTGTATTGGCAAATTCCTCAGTTTCTCCAATTCGTCCCAATGGAATATTTCGTATGTCTACCATGTCTTGCAGGAAGTCTTCGTAAGATTGATTTGGCTGCTTGTCGGTATATAGGCGTTCCCATTGACCGGATTTTATAAACCCAACCAGTAGAGCATTCACAAGAACATTGTCGGGTGCGCCAGTATTTGCGAGTACTTTAGTCAATGATAGCCCTGCTGCCCTCGCAACTGCAGTAGGAGCGCCATTAGCATTAGGAGCCTTGGACCCAATATTTAGTACATTGATTATACGTCCCCATTTTCGCGATTGCATAGCGGGAAGTGCAAGACGGCTGAGTCGGATAGCGGCAAACAATTTGAGTTCAAAATCATCATGCCATTCCTTGTCAGTAATATTGAGAAATGGTCCAGCTTTTGAGGCGCCAGCATTGTTGACCAAAATATCGACTTTACTCAACGCGCTTTCAGCCTTTCTAAAGGCGTCTGTTGTTGCCCTTTGGTCCATCAAGTCGCATGAAATAGCGACAACTTTTCCATCTCCGGCGACTTCAATATCTCTCTTCGCCTTATCAAGCATTTCTTGTCCTCTGGCAATGATTGCGATATCAGCCCCTGCCTCTGCAAATTTTAGGGCCATACCTTTACCAAGCCCCTGGCTCCCGCCAGTAATTAATGCAGCCTTACCGTCTATCCGAATTTCCATGTTAACTAATCCAATCACATAACTGATTATAGAAAGATTTTGCGGGATTGGAGGTTTCTGCTCAACCCTGGAACCAGCATTACGCTGAATTAAAATAAATACCTAGAACACCAAATCTACCGATGAATTGGCATCGAAATAATTTGGAAACAAGACCAAACAGAAGACGAATATAAAGTTTATTTTAATAAATGACTTTATTGAGAGAACGTTCTGCTCAGCGGGTTCTATAGGTAATTTTATCGAGATTTTTCTCTTTCCACGGCCCGCCATCCTATATCATGGCGGCAAAAACCTTCTGGCCAGTCGATAACGTTAATGCCTTTATAAGCATTGGTTTGTGCATCCGCGGCGTTCTTTCCAAGTGATGTGACCGCTAAAACTCGGCCCCCTGTTGCAACTGTTTCGCCATTCTCATCAATCGACGTCCCTGCATGAAATATCTTCAAGCCCCTGTGATTGTTCGTATCATCTAATCCCCTAATAATACTTCCTTTGACATAGCTTCCCGGATAACCGTTGGCCGCCATGACGACCGTTAACGCGGTTTCTTCATACCAGCGCAAATCAAAGTCTTTTAATACGCCATCGGATGAAGCTATCAGTGCAGGTAATAGGTCTGACATCAGACGCATCATTAGTACTTGGCATTCGGGGTCACCAAATCGGACATTATATTCTAAAAGTTTAGGCTGATCATTTTCGATCATTAACCCAGCATATAGAACGCCTTTATATGGTTTACCCTCTAATTTCATACCTAATATAGTCGGCTGGATAATATGCTCCATGATTTTTTCGGTCATCGACGGCGTTATAATGGGAGCCGGGGAGTATGCGCCCATACCACCCGTGTTGGGTCCCGTATCACTATCGCCGACACGCTTGTGATCTTGGGCTGAAGCTAAAGGGAGGGCAATTTCACCGTCGCATAGGACAAAAAAACTAGCTTCTTCCCCACCTAGAAATTCTTCTATTACTAGCTCTGCCCCTGCCGCACCAAAGGCATCACCTTCTAACATATCGTCAACGGCTGCATTTGCTTGTTCAATTGTCTCCGCGATTATCACACCTTTCCCCGCGGCCAATCCATCAGCCTTTACAACAATCGGCACACCGTTTTCGGCGATAAATTCTTTCGCCAACTTGCTATTGGTAAAACGTCCATAGTTAGCGGTTGGAATATCGTGTCGCGCGCAGAAATCTTTCATGAAACCCTTTGAGCCTTCCATCACTGCCGCGTTAGCACTTGGTCCAAATGATTTAACATTGATTTCGGCAAGCTTATCGGAAAGGCCTGCAACTAGGGGGGCTTCTGGACCGATGACTACAAAGTCGATTTGGTTGTCTTGTACGAATCGAATTAAGCCGTCGATATCCTCCGCAGCGATTTGAACACACTCTGCTTCTTGAGAAATTCCAGCATTTCCTGGGGCACAATAAAGCGCGGTAACCAGCGGGGATCCCGCGATTGCCCAACATAGCGCGTGTTCTCGCCCACCGCCGCCTACGACTAAAACCTTCACTTCTAGACTCTCCTTAATTATTTTTCGTCCACAACACCGCTGGTCTGTGCGCACGAGTCTAGCATAGAATATGAGTCGCTATGACTGACAACAACATCGAAAATACTTTGCCGCTCGATCCCGGGACTGCAGTTTCTGTAGAACCTGAGCACAATATTAATGAATTTTCAGTTGGGGAAATTTCTAATGCCGTTAAACGCACGCTTGAGGGAGCGTTTGGCCGAATAAGGGTGAGNGGAGAAGTTTCCCGTCCGAACTATCACGGCTCTGGGCATCTTTACTTNACGTTGAAAGATGAAGACGCTGCTATGGATGGCGTTTGCTGGCGCGGTTCCGTTGGTAAGCTCGGTATCAAACTCGAAGAAGGTATGGAGGTTGTCTGTACAGGCCGAATTTCTTCCTACCCACGAAGTTCCAAATACCAAATTGTTGTTGATTCCGTTGAACTTGCGGGAGAGGGGGCCCTTCTTAAACTTTTAGAAAATCGTCGCAAGAAACTAAAAGCGGAGGGACTTTTTAAAACGGATCGTAAGAAAGATTTACCATTTTTGCCTGAGGTCATTGGGGTCATTACCTCTCCTACCGGTGCCGTGATCCGCGATATTTTACATCGGCTATCTGACCGTTTTCCGCGCCGAGTTCTGTTATGGCCTGTAATAGTCCAAGGCGATGGTGCTGCGGAGCAAGTGGCGGCGGCGATTGAAGGTTTTAATGCTTGTGATTCAGATAGTTTGGTTCCACGTCCGGATTTACTAATCGTTGCCCGGGGAGGGGGAAGTCTCGAAGATTTATGGGCATTTAACGAAGAAGTCGTCGTGCGTTCTGCCGGAGCGAGTGACATCCCATTGATATCTGCTATCGGTCACGAAACCGACACAACGTTGATTGATTTAGCCTCTGATGTCAGGGCACCAACACCGACGGCGGCGGCGGAGATGGCTGTTCCGGTTCGCGCGGACCTCGAAGTTCAGATTTTTGACAACCAACGGCGTTTAATCACCGGACTGGGGCGGTTCTGGGAGGATAAAAAAATAAAACTTGAGGGGCTGTCGCGAGGTCTACCGCAACCTGAGCATCTTCTTGAAGAAGCTGTTCAGCGCCTAGATAGCGAAACAGATAGGCTTGATTTATCATTAAACAACCGACTTGCACAAAACGCCGAACGTCTTGATGGGCTTCATGCACGTTTGCGGCATCCCGGTGATGTTATTGCCTTTACTGGTGACCGACTTCTCCAAACCCTTGAACGTCTCGATTTGGCAATTTTGGCGAAGCTTTATGATAATTTACGCCGCTTTGAAGGGCTTGATACAGGGATCCGGTTGCCAAATTCTATCTTACGAATATTCCAGACTAATCAGGATTGGCTTGTTGCTCAAAGCCATCTACTGGAAAGTCTTTCTTATAAGGGAGTTTTAAATCGGGGTTTTGCCCTGGTGCGCGATGGTTCGGGTAAGCCTGTTATGAGTGCAGAGAATTCCACTGCCGGCGGTAGGATTGAAATTGAGTTCGCCGACGGTAAACGCGGAGCCATTTGGAACGACGGAGATGAGGAGAATAAAAAGTCAAAGAAGCTAGACAAAGACAAGACGAGGCTCAAAAAAGATGCGTCTTCAACGGACGGTAAGCAAGGGTCCCTTCTGTGATTGGAATATTTTTATTTGTCATCTCGGTTTTTTTTAGTGCGGGGGCTATCGCTCTGGAGCTTAAAGGAAAATTTACACAAGGGGCTTTGATAATTGGAACAGCAGAACCGGAAAGTTTGGTAACGCTTAATGGTAATCCTTTACCCATATTGCCGAACGGTAAATTTGTCTTCGGATTATCGCGTGATTCTGGACCTACGGTGTTGGTTATGGTGCGCAATAAAAATGGTCAAATTAAGAAACAAACGCTGAAGGTTCGTAAGCGGGTTTATAAAGAACAGAAAATTTTTGGGTTGCCGCAACGCAAGGTCATACCCGAAAAACGGGATTATAAACGTATCGCACACGAACGCGGCCTAATCGACGTCGCGCGGCGTCTCATGACTTATGACGCCGATTTCGATGATGGTTTCGTTTGGCCCGTATTTGGCATTATTTCTAGTGTATATGGTAGCCGCCGTATACTTAACGGCGAACCTAGGGCGCCGCATTTAGGTGTTGATATCGCTGCACCTTCAGGCACGGCTGTTGTGGCGGCCGCAGACGGGGGGGTCTCTCTTACCCACGAAAACATGTTTTTTACGGGTAAGACAGTCCAACTTAACCATGGTTTAGGTGTAGGAACGATTTATATTCACCTTAGTAAAGTCATGGTAAAGAAAGGGCAAAAAGTAAAGAAAGGTCAGGTAATTGGTCGCGTAGGGAAGACTGGACGCGCGACGGGTTCGCACCTGCATTGGGGACTTACTTGGAAAACGTTGCGACTAGACCCGTCATTGCTGGTAGGTCCGATGCCATCCGTTAATCCTAAATAGGACTTTTAGACTAATCCTCTGGCCAACGCCGGTGCAGCCATCCTAGCCATTGAGCTGGGTATTCTGTTGCCCACTCTTCAAATAGCATATTGATTTCACGCATCATTTTAGTCACGTCACCGTCGATAGGTTTATCCATTGCGGCGTAGAATTGCATCTGAAAGTGGCATCCATCCGTTCGTATAATACGCAAAGGAATAGCTGGGCAGGCATATTTAATTGAAAGCTGAGCGACGGCGGGCGCGGTCATCGCGATCCGGCCGAAAAGCTTAATAGGAATGCCATCATTCATTTTTTGATCAACCAGCATGCCAAGCCGGCGACCTGATTTAAGTGTAGCGATAATCTCTCGGGCACCTTGCGAACCTTTTGGGATACTATCTATGTCTTTTAGCTTTCTGATTTTTCGAAGCATACTATCCACAAAGTGATTGTTGGCGGCGCGATATACCTGTGCGGAAGCTACGCCGGCTTTCTGTGCGGCCGGGGGTAAAATCTCCCAATTAGCGAAATGACCCGAAAGAAAAATGCATGGATTGCCTTCTGGTTTCACAGAAATGATATGTTCTTCATTTAGGATCTCGAGACGATTATTAATTATTGTCTCTAGGTGAGGTAATTCGGCTAAAACCCGACCAAAGTTGTCCCACATATCCATCGTAATCTTAAGGATTTCGTTATGGGTGTATTCAGGAAAAGCATATTTTAAACTCTTTATGGCGCGTTTGTGATAAGATAGTCGTGGGCCAACAAAGCGGCCGATCCAGCCACCTAGTCTTGATGCTGCATCAATGGGTAAAAGAGCAAATAAACCATATAATAAAGCTGCTCCGGCGGCTTCAATCGGATATCCAATTGTTTGGTAAATGTGTCGTTTAGCCAAAGAATAATTAGCCATTTTCATTAACTTTTTTAAGGATAGATTCGCGGGCATCGCAATCTTCCCATTCTATGCCTATTTTTATGACCTTGATTTTAGCTTGAGCTTCTATCGGCAAGCGTGCGTGATCTTTTTCAGTTGTAATTGGTGTTGCCCCCAATTTCTGAGCGCAATTATATATTTTGGTAATTTCTTCTTCCTTGAATTGGTGATGATCAGAAAAATCAAACTTCCCAACGACCTCATACCCTAAATCTGAGAGGGTTTCGTAAAACTTAGAAGGTCGACTAATCCCGGCAAATGCTATAACTCTTTTATCGGTATTAGAGCTCTCAGGAAATGCAACGATTTTTGTTCGATAAACAGGGCATTCAGAAGCTACAAACCTTTCGATGTTATGACAGTCGTCGCCGATTATAATAACTGCATCACATCGGCGCAGCCCTGCTTTAACATTTTCACGTAATGGGCCAGCGGGAATAACTTTACCATTACCAAATCCATAGCCCCCATCCACTGCTATAATCGAAAGCGATTTAACGATCGTAGGGTTTTGAAAACCATCATCCATTAAAATGATGGACGCCCCGTTTTTTGTGGCTTGCCGTGCGCCCTGAGCACGACTATGCGAAACCCAGGTAGGAGCAGTCGCGGCCAGGAGTAAAGGTTCATCACCTACCTCTGAAGCAACATGGGTTTGTCGATCTACCAATACCGGCCCCCTTAGAGAGCCGCCATAACCTCGAGTTAGTAAATGCGGTTTCTGATCGGACGAACACAATGCGCGAGCTAAATCAATTACAAGGGGAGTTTTTCCAGCACCACCAGCAGTAAAATTTCCGACGCATATTACGGGGACTGATGCAACAAACGGTGGTGCTGCAAAAAACCTTCGAGCCATTGTGCCGGCATGCCAAAATATTGAAAGGGGCGACAATAGCCTCCCCGTCATACTTGGTCGATGCCAGAAACTAGGCGCTTGCATTCTTCTGAGCTTCATTTTTTGTGGATAAAGGTGTTTTGAAAGGGGCAAGGAAGGGCAATAGCTCTTCCATGATGTTATCGAGAATACTATTTTGGCTTTTTGCTACCCCAAGTGCAGCAGAAATTTGCTTTTTTCGTCGTTTTTCGTCGTTGAGAAGAATGTTAACTGCATCTGCTAATTCTATATCATTTTTAATTTTTATTGCCCCGTTTACTTCGGAAAATTTATTGGTAATAGAAGTGAAATTAGTAGTCGATGGGCCGTGGATAATAGCACATTCAAGTTTTGCTGCTTCCAGCATATTCTGTCCCCCATGCTGAATTAGTGTACCCCCAATAAATGCTATCGGTGAGATACGATAGAACAAGCCTAATTCTCCTAATGTATCGGCAATATAGATTTGAGTTTTCGGTTGCACAGGACTATTTTCGCTCCTCAATGAGACGGTTAATCCCAAATTGGCTAAAGACAGTGCGATTTCTTTTCCGCGAATGGGATGGCGAGGAATGATAATTGTAAGTAAACCGGGGTGATTTTCAGCGATTATATGATGAGCATTTGCGACAGCTTTTTCTTCGCCCTTATGGGTACTGGCCGCAATCCAAACGGGGCGTGTGCTAATGATGTTCCAAAAAGCTGTAAGCATGCCGTCGTCAACCGGTAGAGGGTCGGCAGCATATTTAAGGTTGCCCGGGACCCTTACAGTATTGGCACCAAGCCGCAAAAGTTTTTCTGCATCCTGATCGCTTTGTGCCAAACACATAGAAAAATGCCCTAATAGGCGAGAGATCGTTCTTGATACTCGCTGCCACCTCCGAAATGAGTTGAGCGAAATTCTGGCGTTAATGAGTACAATTGGAATTTTCTTTGTTTTTATGGCCCTAAGGAGATTGGGCCAGAATTCTGATTCTACCCAGAGTACCAAGTCTGGTTGCCAATGGTCTAAAAAACGTTGAACCCAAATAGGTTGATCGAAAGGAATAAATTGGTGAACAATATTTTTTGGCAAACGTTCTGCCATAATAGCTGCCGAAGTAACGGTGCCGGTGGTCATAATGATTGAAAGAGAAGGGTATTCACAGTTGATTTTTTTTACTAAAGAAAGGACAGAAATCGCCTCCCCAACACTGGCGGCGTGAACCCAAGCGACAGAACCCGCAGGACGGCTTTGGCTTGGATGACCAAATCTTTCCCTAATTCGGTCTGGATGCTCTTTGCCCTGGGATTTTCTTTTTTCTAAAAGACTACGAAGTAGCGGTGCGGCTGCATATGATAATCCTCGGTACACGGATAGGATCATTGCGCCGTCTCCGGGGCCTTAGAAATTTTTCTTAAACCTAATTCGGCATCTAGCTGATGTGTTAAACGGTTGAGCTGTTTTTCTAAATCTTTGGTAATACGAACGACATCCGAATCATTAGAATCTCCGGGGATGGTTATAGGATTGCCCCATTTCATAATACCGCGGCAAAATGGAAGAGGAATTAAAAAACGATCCCAAGTTGAGAGAATTTTGCACTGTTTTGCCGTATAGGAGAGAGGCAGTATCGGTACACCAGCGCGTTGTGCTGCAAATACCGCGCCTTTTGCCGCGCGCATTCGAGGACCTCGAGGGCCATCAGGTGTAACGCCTACACTTTCCCCCGATTCCAAGGCTCTTAAAATCGATCGCACTGTGCCAAAACCACCATGAGAAGAAGAACCAGTAATAGAGTCAAAACCCAAGAATTTTATTGTTCTTGCGATCAGTTCCCCATCGGGGTGTTGGCTAATTACCATCTTAAATGTTTGCGAATAAGGCCATGCTAACGACATCATCAGTAATCTTCCATGCCAAAAAGCTACCAGAAATGGCTTGCCTTCGTTTAATAATGCTAGCGGAATGTCTGTCCCAATAACCTTCCAGTAGCCAGTTAATTTGACAAACCGAATATAACCCGCCGCTAATATGGAAGCGGTTGCCCGTGAACCCGGGCGTCGCATAATCCTTTTTAACAGTCCCATGATTTAAGTGATGGTTCCAGCCGTTGAATGCTCTTCGGCTTGCTCAGCAAATTGCACGGCATATAGTCGTGCGTAGGAGTTTCCCTGTTCCATAAGTTCAGCGTGAGTCCCCTTTTCAATAATTTTTCCTGAATTCATGACAAAGATTATATCGGCGGACGTAACAGTCGATAAACGATGCGCTATAACAATTGTTGTGCGTCCCTTAGTCAAATTTTCTAAAGCTGACTGAACTTGACGTTCGGTCTCCGTATCTAACGCGGAGGTGGCCTCATCAAGTAGCAAAATAGGAGCATTCTTTAACATAGCCCGGGCGATAGCTATTCGCTGACGCTGGCCGCCTGAGAGCTTTAGTCCGCGGCCGCCAACATGGGTATGGTATCCATCCGGTAGATTGGTGATGAATTCATGTGCTTCAGCCGCGGTTGCAGCGTTGACGATTTCATCATCCGGGGCGTTCGGTTTTCCGTAGGCAATATTACTACGGATGGTATCATCAAATAAGGTGATATCTTGAGAGACTAAAGCGATATTTGCACGAAGCGAGGATATCGCGACATTACTTATGTTTTCGTCATCAATTAAAACGCACCCCTTATCGCAATCGTAAAACCGTGGAATAAGATTTAAGATAGTTGATTTGCCAGCTCCCGATGGTCCAACCAATGCTACTGTACTTCCCGCTGGAATATCTATGTTGATATCTGATAGGGCAAGGCGGTTATTCTCATAGCTAAAACTTACATTTTCAAATTTTACATTACCCCGAATATTTTCGAGTTTTCTTGCACCTTTCTTATCCTGAATAGTCGGACTCGTATCTATAAGAGTAAAAACCCGCTGCGCCGCTGCGAGGCCTTCCTGAAGATTAGCATTAAGGTTTGCCAAATTTTTCATTGCCGGATAAGCCATCAGTAAGGCAGCTATAAAAGAAGCAAAAGTACCCGGTGTAGTGGCGCCGACAATGACCTGGCTGCCGCCATAAAAAATTATGATCGCTATAGCGACGCCACCAAGCGATTCCATGATTGGGTGGGTTGCAGATCGCACGCGGGCCGCTTTTTGCACTAGTCGAAAGATAGTTTCTATGATCCCGCTTGCTCGATCAATTTCATATTTTTCCATGCTATAGGCGCGGACATGACGAGCTCCCCTAAAGGTTTCGTCTAAGACAGTAGTTAGCTCGCCCATTTGTACCTGGGTGTTATCCGAAACCTTACGCATGCGCTGGCCGATTTTAACAATTGGATAAACCGCGGTTGGGAAGATGATGAAGGCTATTAGTGCAAGTGCCCAGTCATGATATAAAAGCAATCCCAGAAGAAAGATTAGGGTCAGCGTATCTTTTGCAATACCAACAAGGACATTAGAAACTGCCGCTCGCAACATGTTTGCATCATTGTTAAATCTTGAGATTAGTTTTCCCGTGGCAGTTTTCTGGAAATATGCAATATCGGCCCACATCAGATGAGAAAACATTTCACGCTGAATTGTTGCAACGATTTGTTGTCCGACATAGCTCATCAGAACCGACTGCACATACGTCGCTGTACCCTTGATGACGGCGATACACAAGATGGCCATAGGGATCAGAAACAACATATTTTTATCGCGCAGTATAAATATGTCATCAAAGACAGGCTTCATTAGATACGCGTTTGCGGCTGTCGTTCCGGCAACAATCGCCATACAAAGGACGGCCATAATCAATCTGCCACGATGCGGGCGGACATATTCATTCACAAGCCGCGTGACGAGTGACTTTGTTGTGGCTGGGTTGTGCTGATTTGCCACGATCTGTTTATTAGGAATGGGCATACACTCTTAATTTAAGGCTTGATATCATACCATATGGCCGTAATTGCGCCAATTAAATGTGTTCAAATCGATTTTGCCTCACCTCCAATAACAATTATAACCCAGCAACTGTCATCCCATCGATTCTAAGAGTTGGTGCATCGGTGCCGTAGCGAAATTCAAGATCGTTTGCTGGGGTTAAACTAGCGAACATATCTTTTAGATTGCCCGCAATAGTCATTTCGCTGACCGGGTAGGTTATTTCCCCATTTTTAATCCAGAAACCACTGGCCCCTCGGCTGTAATCGCCCGTTACGCCATTGACCCCCATACCGATGAGCTCATTGACTAGAAACCCTTCTTCGATATCAGAGATGAGTTCTTTGACGGAGAGGTCTCCCGCTTCCATATAGACATTGGTTGATGCGGGGCTTGGTGGGCCGCTACTGCCTCGCGCGGCATTTCCTGTTGTTGGTAAGCCAAGTTGACGGGCAGATGCCAGGTCGAGAAGCCATGTTGTGAGCTTTCCGTTTTCAATTATTTTCTTGGGCGTAGTGGCAATACCCTCACCGTCAAAGGGTTTCGAATTTAGGCCACGCCTACGATGTGGATCATCGTGTATGGTAATGTCCTTGTTGAAGATCTGCTCGCCCATCATTTCTTTTAAAAATGAAGTGCCGCGAGCTATTCCGGCGCCATTGATGGCGCCTGTCAAATGGCCTAGTAAGCTTGATGATGTACGCCAGTCATAAACTACTGGCACATGCGAAGTCTTTTTTTTCTGTGGGTTGATACGAGAGACAGCGCGTTCCCCGGCACTCCTGCCGATGTCGGCAGGCGATTTTAAATCTTCCGCATAAACAGCTGATGTGAAATCGTAATCTCGTTCCATAGTTGTTCCTTCACCCGCGAGGACGGATACCGAAAAACTATGGCTAGTGACTGAGTAGTCCTCTGCAAAACCATTAGTCGCGGAGAGGGCGATACGTGCTCTGCTATATCCCGCTTCTGCGCCCTCGGAGTTAGTAACACCTTTCACTGCGCGCGCGGCATCTTCGGCTTCTTTTGCCATATCGATTAGGTTCTGAGCTTCGGGTTCTACCGGGTCGAAACTATCCATTTCGGCGAGGGTGTTAGCAATCTCGCTTGGTTCGGCGATCCCACACCAAGGGTCTTCGGGGGCAACTTTTGCCATTGCTACCGCCCGCTTAGCCATTTCTCGCAGGGCATTATCTGAATGATCAGTCGAGGAAACGATAGCCTGTTGTTTTCCTATAAAGACCCTCAGGCCCATATCGGTAGATTCGGCGCGTTCCAACTTCTCTGGTGCGCCAAGCCTTTGCGCCACTTCAATTGAAGTGGCATCGAAGACTAAAGCGTCAGCGCTCTCTGCCCCCTCTTTTTTTGCTAGGTCTAGCAATTTAGCAAGGAGGTCCAGCTGGTTTACCTGTTTAGTCATCAGAAGTCCTTTTCCAGATCGGGTTGCCGGAGCCGGGCAAGCCATATTGTTCCCAGTTGCTAGTAACTTTATTAATTATGTCGTCGTTCATATTAATCTTGCGGCCCCAGGAGCGCTTTGTTTCGGGAGGTATCTTTGCTGTGGCATCAATGCCAACTTTGGAACCTAGCCCTGTTTCGGGGGATGCAAAATCGAGATAATCGATTGGGGTGCTCTCTACGAAAGTACAATCGCGAGCTGGGTCAACATTTGTTGATATCGCCCAAATCACATCTTTCCAATCACGAGGATTAATATCATGGTCCACGACAATAACAAACTTGGTATACATAAATTGGCGAAGATATGACCATACTCCCATCATAACCCGCTTGGCATGGCCCGGGTATCCTTTGCGGATTGAGACGACTGCAACTCGGTAAGAGCAAGCCTCTGGTGGTAACCAAAAATCATCGATTTCAGGAAACTGCTGGGTCAGCAGCGGGACAAAAACGTCGTTAAGTGCCTCCCCAAGAATTGAAGGCTCATCTGGTGGCCGACCTGTAAAAGTCGACAAATAAATTGGATCGCGTCGCATAGTCATTGCGGTTACTGTAAAAACCGGGAAATCTTCAATTGTGTTGTAGTAGCCAGTGTGATCACCGTAGGGCCCCTCACTTCCAAACTGAGTTGATGAAACACGGCCTTCGAGCACAATTTCCGCATTAGCGGGAACCTTTAGTGGCACGGTCTTGCAATTTACAAGCTCGACCTTCTTATCTCGTAGGAGACCGGCAAATTGATATTCTGAAACGGATTCTGGGACGGGCGCCACGGCTGCAATAACTGTTCCAGGGTCCGCGCCAATAACTGCCGCTGCAGGAATTGAATCGCCCTTTGCCATTGCCAGTGCCTGAGCGCCGCCACGATGTTTTAGCCAGCGTATTAATGTCGTATTGCGTCCGGTAACCTGCATTCTATATATGCCAAGATTGGCACCGGAAGCTCCATCGGTAACAACCAATGGCCAAGTGATGAGGGGAGCGGGCTCGTCGGGCCAGCAACTCTGGATTGGGAGTTGTGCGAGGTCGATATCATCGCCTGTCAATACAACTTCTTGACAGGGGGCATCAGAAACTATCTTGGGCTTCATTGCAAAGACTGACTTAACCATAGGTAACATTTGCAATGCTTCACGCCAGCCACCTGGAGGCTCGGGCTGACGGAGGAAGGCAAGCTGTTCACCAAATTTTCTTAGCTCCTCAGGCCGCCGCGTCATTCCCGCAGCGACGCGTTTTACCGTACCAAACAAATTTATCAGGACAGGAATTTTACTGGTTGTCCCATCAACGGATAGTGGGTTTTCAAATAGCACAGCTGGGCCGCCCTCAGCGAGAAGTCGGGTTTGGATTTCGGTCATTTCCAGCACGGTTGAGACCGGTTTGGTAACACGACACAGCTGTCCTTCCTGTTCAAGCTGTTCAATAAAATCACGCAGGCTATAAAATGGCATCGTTCCTTCACCCCTTTGACCCGAATAAAATACGGGCGCGCAACTGTTTAGCACGTTGTTGGGGGTAGTTGGCAAACGCATTGGTATTTTTCCACAGTGAATTTTTAATTTCGCCAAGGTATGGTATGGCGGACAACGAATGGGAGGATAATTTTGATTAATCCGGTAGAGCATGCGAAAGCTTATCCTTTTCCAGCTCCTGACTATTCCTACCTATTCGAGGCTGGAAACTGGTCCGCATTAGAAAATGACGAATTTGATGTTAGTGGTAGGACACCGGTCCTTGCAGCAGGGTCCAATCAGTCGCCAGAGCAACTAGCTCGAAAGTATGCCGATCTGCCGGAGATCGGTCCAATTCCGTTGGTTAAGGGTTATTTAACTGATTTTGACGTGGTTTATGCAGCGCATATAGCGGGTTATGGCTCGATTCCTGCTACTTTCCAAAATTCACCAGGAACAACGGTTTCTGTATTTTTGGCCTGGTTTACGGAGGCACAGCTAAGCCGCATGCATGCGACTGAAGCTAACTATACTTTTGACCGCTTAACGAATTTTTGTCTCGAGACTGATCTTGGGCAAAGTCCGCAAGAGGTCTTCGTTTATACAGCTAAGGTTGGTTGCTACAATCATAATGGCTGTTGTTTAAGTCTGACCGAAATTCCAGCAATAAATAGGAAGTTCTTTTCCGCAACACAAACGGAAGCACAAAGTTTTTTGAGAAACCAAGTTGCGGATCGAATGGATTTGGATGAATTCGTTGAGGAACAAATTACGGATAATGTTATTCGTGTGGGGCGCGTTGCTAAAATGCGCGCCGATGCTATCGAGATTGATTATCCACGCGACACGCTAAAATCGTTTTAGCCTTTTCTAAGTATTCTTAGCGCTTCAGCGCAAGTTTCAGGTGCGGCGTAGGTAGGGATACCGGCACTATTGAGACGATAAAGAATATCGGGTGCATCTGGGCTGCAATAGACGATCAAAGGCTTTGATATATCGTTTGCAGCCTGGATCAGAGGTTCAGCGATTAATTCCGGCCTTCCCACAGCAGAGGAACCAATAATGGGAATCACTATGTCGTACTCCTTTGCTTCGAGTAATGCTGTGATTGAACCTCTAACGATTTCAGGGGTCAGTCCAGCCAGTGTCAGATCGATAGGATTACGATTGGCGTTAAACCCAACATGACGCAATAAGGAGCTTAAACGAGCAGCTGTCTTGCGGCTTGGAACAGGTGTAGTTAGTCCGACAAGACCGCAGCGGTCAGCAACAAGGCCACCAGCACCACCAGTTGAGGTGAGAATTCCAACGCGGCCTCCCCTGGTTTTTTTGCCTGTACTTAAAGCCATCGCGATATCTAGTAGATCATCGAAGCGGTCTACCCGTAGGACCCCGCATTGAGCGAATAAGGCGTCGTAGAGGCGGTCGTCGCCGGCCATAGCACCTGTATGAGAGGCAGAGGCCAGGGCGCCTGCATCCGACTTACCAACCTTATAAACGACCAGATATTTCCCAGCCCGACTCGCTGCTTTGGCCAAAAAATTAAAGCGCTTCGTGTTGCGCAGCCCCTCCAGATAGAGAGTTATGACAGAAGTCTTGGTTTCGTTAATCATCCATTCAAGGATATCGCATGTTTCAAGGTCTGCTTCGTTACCGGTGGCAGCAAGATATGATAGCCCTATACCTTTTGCGGCTGCGCGTGAGAGAAGCGATCCTAATATGCCGCCAGATTGTGATATGACGCCGATTTTTCCTGCCGTAAGTTGCCCTGCGTCGAGTGCGCCAGAAGCGGAGAGGATCACCCGGTCTTGCAGATTTAAAAGGCCAATCGTGTTGGGACCAAGAACACGCATTGATTTTGCGGCTTCTGATAGAGCAACTTGACGTTTTATGCCCGCTGGACCGGTCTCGCTATAACCTCCGCCTAACACAATCGATGCACTAGCGCCTAGAGTTGACAATTTTCTGATAGCATCTTCTGTGCCCGCCGGGCCAAGTAGAATTATAGAGGCGTCGGGTGCGGCGGGCAGATCATCAATACTGGCATAACACCGTATCCCTTCGATTTCCGATGATTGAGGGTTGACCGGCCAAATTTTACCTGAGAATCCATATTCGCGTAAAAATTTTAATGGCCGCCCAGAGGTTTTTGCGGGATTGGTAGATGCACCAATAATAGCAACCGACTTTGGACGAAACAGTCTCTCGATAGCAGAGATGGACACAGCTTTATTTTTTTGATTTGTCAAGAAAAGCCGTTACGGCATCGCGATGCTCATCCGTGGTATAGCATATAGCCTGCGCTTGGCAGCCAAGCGCGAATACCTCCTCTATAGAAAGCTCTAAGCTCTGATCCATAATTGATTTAGCCAGTGCTAAAGAATTTGGAGAACCCACCGTCATACGGCCAGCGGTATCAATAGCATCGTCCAAAAGCTTTTCCGGAGGTACAATATTTTCTATCATCCCTATGCTTAGAGCTTCCTCGGCGAGGACACGACGGCCGGAAAAAATTAGCTCTTTGGCTCGTGCTAGACCGACGCGACGTGGTAGAAAATACATACCCCCACCATCCGGTATAAGGCCTCGCAACAGGTAACTCATGGTAAACATCGCCTTTTCTGAGGCAACAACGAAGTCACAGCAAAGGGCTAGGTCGGCGCCTAGGCCTGCCGCTGGACCGTTGACTGCAGCAATGGTTGGTTTAGCCAATCCGTGCAGCATTGTGATAGCGTGATGTGTCCGACGTTGACGTTTCCAGCCATTCATGGCGACGCTACCGACCGGCGCATCTAGGCGCTCCCGCATGGCGGCAATGTCACCTCCTGCGCAGAAGGCTTTACCAGTGCCGGTGAGAACGATAGCGCGAATAGCATCTTCTTGGCTTGCCCAGTCCACTGCTTCCACAAGATCAATCCGCATAAGATCGTCTATGGCGTTAAGTTTTTCAGGACGATTAAGGGTGATAATGGCAACAGGGTCTTGTTGCGTTATCACAACACGCTGGGAGGTTGGCTTTTTCATACTCATATCCAATCTGCGTTCATTTGCTGAATGTTTACCATAAATTTCCTCTTTTGCTATTTTGCGATTACCAAAACCGTCGAGAACATTGTCTGTATTGAAAATCAAAAATTATTCGAGTTAATCAATTGCGCGGTGATAATACCGCTCAGGAAAAACCATGAAAAAAGTCGATTTGATTTAAATTTTGAAAGACAATCCTTGGGGTTGTCGAGGTTAACACCCCAAACCTGCCAAATGAGTTGTGAGGTTCCAAGACTGAGTCCAACAAAGTAAGGCCAGATGAAATCCCCGATATACCCAGCAAATGCGAATAAAGTGACCGCTAGGGCGTAAAAGGCGTAAAGCCAAGGCTTACTGCCAAGACCTAAGCGTCGTGCGGTCGATTTTACACCGGCTTTTGGGTCATCTCGTCGGTCTTGATGGGCGTATATAGTGTCATAACCAAGGGTCCAGAAGACGCCGCCTGCATAAAGTATAATAGCCGGGGCATCGAGACCATTGTGAACAGCGGCCCAGCCAAGTAGAGCTCCCCAATTAAATGTTAAGCCAAGAAAAAACTGTGGCCAGTAAGTCACTCGCTTCATAAGCGGGTAGCTGAAAACTAGAAGTAGCGATGCGCTTCCCAACATAATTGCGTATGGTTTAAGTGAAATCAGAATATAAAAACCAACCGCCAGCAGTACGATAAGAAAGGCGATAGCCCGCTTGACCGTTACTTGACCGCTCGGTAAAGGTCTGTTCCTTGTTCGTGCCACTTGTGCGTCGAAATTTTTGTCGACGATGTCGTTAAAGGTGCAGCCGGCACCCCGCATAGCGAGTGCCCCTATGCCAAAGATACAGAAAAGATAGAGTGCCTCTGTAGCGTTTTTCCATTCCGGCCAGGCCATCGAGATTGACCACCAGCATGGAAAAAGTAAAAGCCAGGTACCAATTGGCCTATCAAAACGAGCTAACCGAATGTATGGCCGGCATGACTGCGGTATAAACCGGTCCACCCAACCATCGGTGGGGATATCGCTTGCTAAACTATCATTTTCATTTCTAGCTTGCTCTGTCATAACGTAAGCTCTAACGCTGTTATGAGATTGTCTCAAGTATTTGGACGATAACTTTATTTCGAACTTTTTAATCTTTCTGGTTCTCATGCGAGTAACTCGGCTCTTTATCGATCAACCGTTCTCCGCCAATAGATCAATCTCTTTTTCAGAAGCTCAAGCCCACTATTTAAAGAACGTTCTGAGAATGCGTTTTGGCGACCCTGTGCATTTGTTTAATGGAAGGGATGGGGAATGGCGCAGTGTTATCGATAGGATGAGCCGGCGTCGATGTTCCGCTGTCCTAAAGGGACAAGTTTATGAACAAAAACATGAACCGGATCTTTGGCTGATTTTTGCACCGGTAAAACGCGCGCGTATCGATTTCATTGCGGCTAAGGCTACCGAACTTGGTGTTTCTAGGCTTGTGCCAGTTTTTACAGAGTTTACGGATGTTAGACGGGTTAATACGCAACGTCTCCGTGCAAATGCCGTGGAGGCTGCCGAACAATGTGGCCGATTGTCGGTACCAAAGGTGAATGAACCTGAAAATCTTTCTTCAATCATCGAAAATTGGCTGGGGGATCGGGCCTTGCTCTATTGCGACGAAACCGGGAAGGGAACTAGGGTTGGTGATTATTTGAAATTGGCTAAAACAGAATCTAGAACAGCGCCCACCGCAATCTTAATTGGACCTGAGGGTGGTTTTTCAAGTTCTGAGCTTGACCTCCTTGAAGAAAAAAACAATTTTACGGCAATTGATCTGGGGCCAAGGACTCTAAGGGCCGATACCGCTGCCATAGCAGCACTGTCTTGTTGGTTATCTGTTTTAGGGGATTGGAATGATGAGTAACTGTAACGGCTGAGTGTGATTGAGTATGGCAGCACCACCAACATCTCCGGGAACACCAATTTCCAACAAGAGTGAGCTTGTGGAGTATCTAGAAGCAGGCTGTAAACCGGCTTCCGAGTGGCGCATCGGAACGGAGCATGAAAAATTCGTGTTTCAAAAGGGAACACTCCTACCGGCACCCTATGACGGTGAATGGGGAATTCGCGCGTTACTTGAAGGATTGAAACGCTTCGGCTGGAAGCCGGTTCTTGAGAACGGGAATCCTATCGCATTACAGAACGAGAATGGATGTTCAATAACTTTAGAACCTGGTGGGCAGGTAGAACTTGCGGGGGCGCCGCTAGAAAATATCCATCAAACTTGTAACGAAGTACATTCACACCTTAATCAAGTTAAAGAAGTCGCAGAAGAAATTGGTGTTGGCCTTATAGGCGTTGGCTTTAATCCGAAGTGGAAGCGCGACGACATTCCTTGGATGCCCAAAGGTCGCTATAAGATTATGCAAAGTTATATGCCAAAGGTCGGTTCGCTCGGAATTGATATGATGGTTCGGACATCGACAGTACAGGTTAATCTAGACTTCCTGTCTGAGGCCGATATGGTGAAGAAGTTTCGGGTATCGTTGGCATTACAACCAATAGCTACAGCGTTGTTTGCTGATTCCCCGTTTTTAGAGGGGAAGCCGAGTGGTTTTTTGTCTTACCGCAGCCATATCTGGGAAGACACTGATCCGGATCGCTGCGGAATTTTACCATTCGTTTTCGAGGGTGGCATGGGCTTTGAGCGCTATGTTGATTACATGCTCGATGTACCGATGTATTTTGTCTACCGTGATGGTTCATATATTGATGCATCCGGACAATCATTTAGAGATTTTCTCAACGGAGACTTGCCCAGCTTGCCTGGAGAGGTAGCGACGACTGGCGACTGGGGTGATCATTTGACTACGGTATTTCCGGAAGTTCGGCTTAAGAAATTTTTGGAGATGCGGGGCGCCGACGGTGGCCCTTGGAGAAGATTGTGTGCTTTGCCGGCCTTGTGGACGGGCCTTTTGTATGAGGGGTCAGCACTCGATGCTTCCTGGGACCTTGTAAAAGATTGGACGCCAGATGAACATAAGTACCTCAGGGGCGCTGTTCCAAAGCAAGCGCTTAAAACTCCTTTCCGGGATAAAACAGTTCAGCATGTAGCTCACGAAATGCTTGAGATTGCGAGTTCTGGTTTACGACGACGAAATCGTCTAGATGCTGCGGGAACAGATGAAACTGGTTATTTGGGGGCACTGTATGAAATTGTAGACAGTGGGTGTACGGCTGCAGAGGAAAAACTTATTAGATTTAATGGTGCATGGAACGGCAATATCGACCCGGTTTTTGAAGATTACGCGTATTAAAGTTTTTGTTAGGGGATACAGTTTTTCAATGCCTATCTTTTTGTCTTATGTTTGGTAGCCTTTTATTAACGCGATAGATCGGGTGGTAAATCCTCCTCCAGGATCGACATCATCATAGAATATGACACTTCTCCTTCTTCATCGTCACGATGCAGTACACCAATAAATTCAGAATCGACTCGGACTTCCACCGGCTGGCCAGTTTTTTCTGGCATATCAATTTCTATCCCATTGTTCCCAAAAATTTTGCGAAGGTACGATTGAACTCTAGCTACCTCACTTCGTGTCATTTTTTATTTCCTTGGATAAAAACTTTATGAATTTAAGAGTTAGTTTATAAAAATTTTGTTATCATGGCTCAAACCGACTTTGTTATCCAGTAGGAGTTATGAATAGGTTAATCTTCGTCACGCAACACTGCATGTATAAGCCAGTGGGCGATCGCGATAAGGTCATAATCTCGGCGGTAGTAACCAATGAGCTGTATTCCAAGTGGCATTCCAGTTTGAGCCAATAGGGGGCAGTTGAGCGCAGGGACTCCAAGCTGGGAAGAGTGTTCTCCATATACAGCGTTTCCAACGGGCATACCTTCAGGAGCGGGTCCGGTTGCGTTTAATGTGACCAGGGCGTCGTATTTCTTTGAAAGCATTTCGTGCCTGGCCTTAGCGTCGGCACTCCAAATTAGGGTTTTCTCATATTCTTCCGGGCTTATATCCGCGGAAGAAAGTGCTCGATTGAGAACACGGTCCCCAAGTTTTTCAGGATTACGGTCTGCATACATCATTAATGGCCACCGGCCTTCGTAGGAGAGCGTAATTTCCATGACCTCCCGAAGCTTAATTAAATCTTGCTCATAGGCTTCAAGCTC
>PBOV01000035.1 GCA_002724505.1 Rhodospirillaceae bacterium
TTCGCAGTGATCTGCCAAAGACGCAAAAGTTTGTCTTGCCGTATTCCTCTGTTCAAGAAGATCCCTAAATTCGTCTTGGCTCATCGCATTTGCTTGCTCAAGGCGCTCTCGCGAGCTTTCGCTGAGTTTATTAACGTCCATATCCCGCGCGTATGTATTTAAAGGCCAGCGGCCCTCCCACACATTAATCCCTCGCGAAAGTGAATTTGAGTCGGCGATGGCTAATTCGGTAATTTCAACAGTTTCATTATTTGATCTGTCGATGACGTTGATACCCGCTGCCTCGAGAGTATTTTTTGCCGATTGTAGTTGCTGTTTTGCATCTTCGGTTGCAGTCTCCCAACCAGCAGTTTCCAACATAGCGATTGTGCGGGGCTTATTTGGCTTTGGTAACGTCATTGGCCCCGTAAGGCCAACATAGCCGGCATCGCCGCCGGCACGAGACGAGATTTCTCGTGCCATTGTCCATGTGTCTGTTAATGTTGCCGCGATAACTCCTGTACAGCTTTGACTAAAGCCGTCAAAGCTGCCTTCCCGATTGATCCCGCCCACACTTGGTTTGAAACCAAATGCACCGCAATAGCTCGCGGGCCGAATAGTCGAGCCAATGACTTGGGATGCTGTCGCACCTGCCAGCATTCCGCTGCCGACCGCCGCCGCAGAGCCACTACTCGAGCCACCCGGTGTACGATTTGTATCATAGGGATTGCGGGTTCCGCGTGGCTGGGTCGCAGCAAATTCCGTAGTTACAGTTTTCCCCACAACGACAGCGCCAGCTTCGCGTAAAGCAGCGACCGCTGCACAATCTCGTCCCATTTTCCAGCCTGTGAACAACGGTGACCCCTGCTCTGTGACCATATCAGCAGTTTCCATGACGTCTTTGACACCAATCGGCATGCCATCGATTGCTGATAGTGTGGTCCCGCTTTTCCAACGGGCAGTAGAGTCGTCTGCGGCTGAGCGAGCATTATCAAGGTTAGTTGCCACGAAGGCGCCGATGGATTCTTCATGTGCTTCAATAATTTCGATACACCGCTCCAGATAACTGCGGGGTGTGTCGTTGCCGTTTTGAAACTCGGGAATCGCTGTATGAAACGGGCGGGGTTTTGGATGGAAGTCGACAGGCATTTTGATTCTTCCTATAAAATTGTTGTGTTTAACCTACTAGGTCATGCGTGCCGTCGGCAAACAGTTCTTCAACGTTAAACTTACGTGGCGTTATCAGCTGGTCGAAGGCGGTCTGCGTGAGTGCCTCTAATGCTGGTCGGTTTGGCTCAATACCGTAAGGAAAGGGGTCGCCCTTGACCCCGTTTTCTAACTCTACAGTAAGCGAGTCTTCTTTGGAAAGATTGCCCTCTCGATTGATAGACGCCAGATAGGCGTCTTTTGATGATTTAAGAGCACCGAATAGGTCAACCGCAAGATCAGGATACTGGTCAAGCAACTCATCTCTAATGACGATGCCATGATTGACCGGATAGACGCCAGTCTTGTGGTATGAGGCAAAGCCTGCGGCCTTGGGGTCTCCAATGAGAGGTTCAACACCGATAACTTTTTCAGGCAAAGTACCAAATGCCGCGACAATTTCACGATTACCAAATAGATCTTTAAAGTCTCTGCCCATTGAGTCGTAGTCGGCGAACGCCGGGAGTTTGTACTCAGCGACGTGTTCGTCATCAGTGCAGGTCCAATGAACCTTGCTGAGATCGACACCATATTCTGAACTGAGAACATGGCGTGCCCAAACACCCGTAGTGACAGTGTAGCCGCGAACAATCCCGGCAGTTTTTCCTTCTAGGTCTTGCGGGTTACTGAGACCGGCGGTTGTATCGACATGAATAGCTTGATGGTGAAAATTTCGCGTAATAAACAGCGGAATTGCGGTGATCTTTATACCCACTGCCTTGGCTGCGAGATAGGTCGTAAAAGGCATTTCGCAAATATCGTATGCTCGTTCACGAACCATCTTTCGAGCCCAAACAAGAATATTCTCAGCCTCGGGGAACTCCAACTCCAAGTCGTCATTAATTGACGTTCTGGTCTTCATTTCCCGCATCAAGCCATAGCTGCGGGTCGGCATGACTAATTTTGGCATTAAATTACCTTCTAATTTTCTATATTTGTACCCCTCCTTATATCAATTTAAGCTCGGCATCAAAGTCTAGCCTAAATTTTCCATGTGCAGAAACTGGACAAAGAGGGACAATGTCCGTCAATATAGCTATTAATTGGAATACAAGAATCGAAATAGTTCGGGGGTCTGTAATGGATAATATCAATGCCTATGATGGTGACGGCCACGTTGAAGAATGGGAAGAGACATTTTCCGATAAGTATCTAGACGCGGAATTCCGTGACCGGCGTCCGGTAGTCATCGATACTGGCGAGAACGAACGGGACTACAAGTGGTTAATTGACGGTGAAACTTTTCGTATTGGTGGTTCTCCTTCGAGTAAAGGTGGCGTTGTTTCTCTCGAATATGAGAAAATGTCAAAGTGGCGCGGCTCGCATGAAAGCGGAGAATTTCATAGTGCGGCCCACCGTTTAGAAGTGATGGATGCAGAAGATACCCTGATATCTGTTAACTACCCGACACTTCTCTTGCAATGGCCAATCGCTAAAGACCCTAAGCTAAATCAAGCGCTAACGAGGTCCTATAACAACTGGGTAGCCGACATATCTAGCCAGGCACCAGATCGTTTGAAATGGGTCACGGTAATTTGCCCCAGTGATCCAGAGGAAGCTGCCCGCGAAATGATCCGTACAAAGAAAATGGGATCTGTCGGTGTTATGGTGCTAGGCGAATATAATGAAAAGGGTCTTGATCACCCAGATTTTGAGATTGTTTGGCAGACAGCCAACGACATTGGGATGCCTGTTAATGTGCACCCCGGCACCGGCGCGTTAAAGGCTTGGGAAGAATATCCGAGCGTCGCCGCTGACCAGTTTCTGATGTCGGTTGTTCGCGGCTTTAAGACGGTCTGTAGCTCCGGAATTCTGGACCGGTACCCCAATGTCAAAGTTTCCTTTTTGGAGACAGGATGCACCTGGGTTGATTTTGCTATCGAGGTCATGGATTTCACTCTGGATAGTATCCGCGAGCGTATTGAACATGACGCGTTACGCGCGGAGCATATGCCGATTATCGAACGAGGGCTCCCAAAGATGACACCCGAAGAGTATATTAAGGCTGGACGGATCTTTATCGGATTTGAGGTCGACGACGACCTATTGCCCTACATGATCAACAAGTACGGTCCGGAATGTTGGGTTTATGCCAGCGATATTCCGCATGCCCATCGATTGGTTGATTCACCTAAGCATGTACTTAACCGCCCCGATGTTCCTGAAGAGGCCAAGGAAAAAATACTTTGGCATGGCACCGCCACACTTTATGACCTTGACTTAGCTGCGGCTAAAACGGCAGCCGCCTGATTGGCTCTTTTTATGGAGCGCACTCTGGAATGCGTCTGTGGTTAGTCTTTTGTTCGTAGGCATAGGCGTAGTTGATCATATTTGCATCGTCATACGGCCTTCCGAGGAATGTAATACCACCGGGTAGGTTGTCACTCGTGAAACCGGCGGGCACAACTACAGACGGCACATAAATTAGAAATGTATTGATGTGTGGCGCGCCCCATTGGTCAATGTAGGGCGGGTTTATGCCGTCTTTAATAAGGGTCGGCTGATGCTCAACTGCTTTATGCACTATCGTGTCTAAATTGTAATCGGCCATGACGGACAGAAACCGGGTCATCAGTTGGTCGCGGGCATGCAGATACTCCCCCCATTCTGCGCTAGTGTCTTCATTCTTCCAGCGTGTGCGGACGCCGTGGACGGTCTTCTGAAAAAGTGGTGATCCCATAATCTCGGCACGTGTTTTAAAGGGCGAATTTTTAGTGCCCGCAGCGTAAGCCGCGAAGGACTGGTTTTCGTCTTCGTTATTTCGGGCTCGTTTGCCTAAGAGGTCATTCATTCCAGGAATTTCAATGGGATCTACAATTTCCGCACCCGCATCGGCTAGCTCATTTACTGCACGGTCAAACAGGCTGGTGATCTTTGCAAAATCATCCGAATCTGGTTCATTGCGATGTCCCATGGGTGTCCGCAAAATGCCAACGCGTTTGCCCTTAAGCGCGTCTTTATTCAATGTGCTCGCATAACTCTCCGGGCATTTTCCTACTCCGCGGGCGGTAATTGGGTCTGCCGGGTCATAGCCCACCATGCAATCTAGGAGCTTTGCGAGATCGGTGACTGTGCGGGCCATTGGGCCAAGGGAACCATTTATCATCGGCCAACCAGCGTAGACGCCGTGACGACTCACGAGCCCCGCAGTAGGCCGCATTCCCGCAACCCCATTCCAGATAGAGGGTCGACGAATTTAAGCGAAGCCCTCCTGGCCTATGCAAACCGTTGCAAAATTGGCAGATACGGCGGCGGCAGATCCCCCAGAGGAGCCCCCAGCAGTCCGCTCTAAATCGTAGACGTTACGAGTAGAGCCATAAAGCGACCCGTGGGAGTCTCCCGCTCCCATTTCGCCCAAAGTGGCCTTGCCGAGGAATATCGCGCCAGCGGCTTTCAGTTTGACAGCAATAGTACAATCTCGGCCAGGGTTATGATCTTTGAACAAAACAGAGCCCATAGTCGTCGGCATGCCGTCTACATCTGCCTGGTCTTTCATTAGCAGGGGGATGCCGTGCAGTGGACCTACCATATTGCCATCTCCAAGTGCTTTATCAAGCCGGTCGGCGTCTTCTAATGCTTGAGGGTTTAACGAGATTATCGAGTTAATCTTTGGACCGTCTTGATCGTACGCCTTGATCCTGTCTAGATATTGTTGAACTAGCTGACGTGCCGTCAGCCTGCCATCCTGATAGGCGGCATGTATATCGGCAATAGTCGTATCAATTAAATCGAAATCATTTTCTGAAGACATATTTATAAACCTCTGTTTTAAAACATTAAGTTTTATTTATTTGAGATCGGTCTCGCTCAAGTTGACGTAGAGCCCCGCGCTGTATTTTACCCGTTGGCGTGTGCGGTAGTTCGTCGACAAATTCAATTGCACGAGGATATTTAAAAGCAGAAATTTGCGATTTGACGAAGTCCTGTAACTCGCGGATTAGCATTTCGTCAGCAGCACGTTCCTCTCGTAATTCGATGAAGGCTTTAACGATCTGACCACGGTCTGCATCTGGTGCGCCAACAACGGCAACTTCTCGAATTGCGGAGTGTTCCATTAGGATAGCCTCGACCTCTAAACCTGATACATTGTATCCCCCAGTTAAGATCATATCATCAGTCCGAGCTTCGTATGAGAAATAGCCCTCTTCATCGCG
This sequence comes from Rhodospirillaceae bacterium, assembly GCA_002724505.1. Lineage (GTDB taxonomy): Bacteria > Pseudomonadota > Alphaproteobacteria > MPNO01 > UBA2964 > UBA2964. The sequence goes on from PBOV01000035.1 coordinate 5,340, forward strand.
AATACAAAGGTCACCGGATAGGTTCCAGCCATCCCGGATGTAAGCCTTCTGGCGTTCTATATCGTCAAGATAGCGGCATCCATTGGGGCCTTTTACGATCATTTGGCCAACTTCACCTGGTGCAGTATCCTTAAAATTTTCATCAACCACGCGAACTTTAAAGCCTGGGACGGCAGTGCCAATCAACCCAGGACGAATATCGTCCCCAGAGGCGGAGATAAAGATATGCAAAAGTTCAGAAATGCCGAGGCCATTGATAATACGAACGCCTGTCTTTTCTTCCCAACTGTGAAATACCGCAGGTGCAAGGGGTTCGCCGCCCGCGATACAGAGCCTTAGTGACGATGTGTCGTATTTATCAATATCCTCTAACATCAACTTGTAGCCTGATGGTGTAGAAAAGCAGACCGTTGCTTTAAACTTCTCAATTGTTTGAAGTAGGATTTCGGGGGTTGCCCGCTCTACTATTACAGTTGATGCACCAAAACGCATAGTGTCAGTCATGTAAGCACAAAGACCATATAAGAACGCTATTTGCGGGCTTCCACAGACTATGTCTTCGGGTTTAATTTTAACGACGTAGCGAATGAAGGTATCAGCAACGGCAAGAATATCGCGATGAAAATGCAGTGTGCCTTTGGGCGTGCCCGTTGACCCTGAAGTAAAACCTATAACGCAGGGGTCATCGGCTGAAGTGTCGACATTATTAAAGGCAGTGGATTTTGTTGCTATCGCTTTATCTAGAGACGCGGTATTACCGTTACCAAAATATAGAATATCGCGGAGGTCTTCCGCATTTTCTCCGGCGCCTGCGATATCCTTGGATAATTTAATATCAGAGATTGCTAAATTTACTTTGGCTTTCTCCATCATATAAATTAATTCGCGCTCACGAAGTACCGGCATGGTTGCAACAGCAATGCCACCCGCCTTAATTACAGCGAACCAAGAAGCGATCAGCATCGGGTGGTTTCCTGACCTCAAGATGACCCGTTCGCCGGGGATCATGCCGTAATCCTCAACCAAAACATTAGCGATGCGATTGGCGTTTTCCAACAGATCGGTATACGTCCATATATCATCACCAAAATATATCATTGGTTTTTCAGCGTGTCCGCTTGCCACCATCTTGTCGAGGAGTTCCGCCGCCACATTCATCCGTTTAGGATAGGCAGCAAGTTCCGGTAAGACCGAGTAATCCATCTCCGGCCAAAGGTCTTCTGGTGGCATATTGTCTATTATAAAAGTGTCGATGTGAGCTGTAGACATTTAAACTTTGGACCTCTTTTCAAAATACTTTGTGCACATTAGTACAAAAAGGGTTGGTTGGCACTGGGGCGAATGATAGCTTGCGCGCAAATTTGAGAAATAGGAAAAAATGAACTCACTCATTCAGCTTGAATTGATACGCGAATCTCTCGTTGCCGTGGTCAACGAGATGCGCGCAAATATTATACATTCATCCTACGCAGCTATAATATATGAGGGGCACGATTTTTCATGTGCCCTAATGTCTGCGGATGGCCGACAGGTGGCTCAGGGTTTGGCTGATCACCCTATTCATATTTTCGCTGTACCCTATTCGACGCGCGAGGTGGTAAAGGTCTTTAAAGACGACATCCATGAGGGTGACCTGTTTCTTCACAATGACCCCTACACAGGGGGAACCCATCTAAATGATGTTTTACTGCTTCATCCCATTTTTCATGATGGAAAATTGGCTCTTTTTGCGGCGATGCGTTGCCATTGGAATGACGTCGGCGGCATGACGCCAGGGTCTCTTTCCGGCCGGGTAAAAGAAATTTATCAGGAAGGTATTCGTATCACGCCAACGCGGATATGTGAAAAGGGGGTAATGAATCAAGCCTTTCTTGATGCGATGTTTAACAATATGCGCGGCCCGGAAGAGCGAATTGGAGATTTTAACGCTATGCTGGGTACCGGTCGGAAGGCGGCGGAACACCTTTAACGGCTTTTTCAGCGCTTCGGAGGTGAAGGGCTACTAGAAGGTGTTGAAACGCTAATTGAGCGTTCGGAACGTCAGATGCGTTCAAGAATTGCCGACTGCCCTGATGGGGATTATTTTTCTGAAGGTTATATCGAAAGTGATGGATCCAATCCCGAACCCTTAGTTGTTAGGCTCAAGCTGACTATCGATGGAGATTCCATTCAAGCAGACTTTACCGGTACATCTGCGCAAACCAATGGTCCAACTAATTGCGGGCCGGCGATGGCGTTTAATGCTGTAGGCACAATTGTTAAAGCTTTCCTTGATCCGAAAACTCCAATTAATAATGGTTCATTTAATCCGATTAGCGTTACGGCCCCTGAGAAGAGTTTTATTAATGCGCGTGAGACTGCCCCTTGCGGTGGCATGGCAGAGGTTAAATTTCTAATCGATTCTGTTGTTGCAGCGGCTATGGGTCAGGTGGTTCCCGAGATGAGCGTTGGCGATCTCAAGGGGGGCGCGAACCATATCCATATTGCCGGACCGCGCGAAGGCGGCGGGACATATATTCATTACGAATGGCCAGCTGGAGGTACAGGCGCTTCAGCCGGTGTGGACGGTAGTAACGCGGTGCGAAGCTATAATGAGGGTGATTTCAACTCGATCCAGTCGGCTGAAACTGTTGAATCACAATACCCTCTGCGCGTCGAACGCTGCGAGGTAAGGAATGGCGGTTGCGGTGACGGAGCCTTTAGAGGAGGCTTTGGCCTAAGGCGTGATATCAAGGTCCTTGATGAAACTGCAATGCTGTCCGTCCTTTCTGAAAAAAACGTCATTCCCCCATACGGCGTTGCCGGTGGAAACAACGGAGCCGCTAATCGGTTTGTGGTGGTCCGAAATGGCAAGTTAATCCAGCCATCCGATGTCCCCGGAAAGGTTTCGGGTTTTGGACTTCAAGCAGGGGACCTTGTCAGAGAGGAGACCGCTGGAGGCGGCGGTTTTGGTGATCCATTAAACCGCGACCCTGCGTTAGTCGCCGAAGATGTCCGACTTGATTATTTAACCGCTGAACAGGCAGAGGCACGCTACGGGGTCGTCTTTGAAAGTGGAGGCGGAGTGGATGCCGCATCAACCTCTGCGAGGCGATTGAGTTTGGCTAGTGCGCGTGTAACTGCGACCTTAGAGGCCTCCAATGAAGATGATATCGACGGCTCGCGCCGCCGCATATCAGTTCCCAGGGCAATGGCGAGTGACCTATGTATTGTCGATGGCGATTTAGTCGAACTTAGAGGCAATGCGATTGCGCCGTTAAGGGGATGGGCCCGTGTCGTAGATGTCGCCAATAATATCATTTCCTTGGGCCCAACGGGCATGAGACTTTTAGACGCCGATCACGGCGACCAGTTAGAGATACGCACCGTTCAGACTGCCCCTGAGGGAGTAGTCTAATGAGTGATAATCCACAGCGTTATCTCGTCGGTATTGATGTCGGTGGTACTTTTACTGATATTTTGTGCCTCGATATTCAAAACCAAAGCCTGCTGTCTGCCAAAACGCCATCACTACCTGGTAAGCAATGGGAGGGCGTTTTAAACGCGTTAAGTGAACTTGGAATTAGCGCCGGTGACATAAGGGCTTTCGTGCATGGGACAACTATCGCGACGAATGCGTTACTCGAGCGCAAAGGGGCCAAGACTGCAATGGTGACCACGGAAGGGTTTCGCGATACGTTGGAGATTGGCCGCACGCGTCGTTTGATTGGCGGCTTGTTCGATATTAAATTTGTGCGTCCGAAGCCGCTTGTTGACAGGCCGCTAAGGATAGAAGTCCCAGAGAGGACAGCGGCTAATGGAGAAATTCTCAATGAAATAGCCGGCTATGATTTTGAACCGCTTGCAGAACTCCTTAAGGATGAAGAAGTAGAAGCTGTTGCTATCGGTTTTGTAAATTCTTATGCAAATAATAAAACGGAGCGCGACGCCTCCGCAGCGCTCGGCAGGTTATTGGATGATGTTCCCATTTGTTTCTCAACAGATGTCGTGGCTGAACAGGGCGAATTTCATCGTTTTTCCACCTGCGTCTTGAACGCCTACCTTACACCCGTGGTTATAAAGTACCTTGAGACGCTATCAGAGGAGCTGAATGATAAAGGGGTCAAGGCGCCGGTAAATATTATGGGGTCGAATGGTGGGGCGATGACTTTGCCGCAGGCCGCTAAGTTTGCTGCTGGAACATTTCTGTCCGGACCCGTGGGTGGCGCCGGTGGCGCAGTCCGAATTTGCGAGATGGCGAATGTTGACGATTGTATAACTTTTGATATGGGGGGAACCTCCACAGATGTTGCGTTGATCTATCAGCGTACCCCACGGATCAGCCATGACAATCAGATTGATGCCTACCCGCTTCAGGTTCCGCAGCTTGACATTCACACGATTGGAGCAGGCGGAGGTTCCATAGCTTGGGTTCAAGATGATGGAACCCTGGAAGTGGGACCGCAAAGCGCCGGTGCGCTTCCAGGACCAGCTTGTTATGGGCGAGGCGGTGAAGAACCTACAATCTCTGACGCGAACCTAATTCTCGGTCGGCTACCAACCGAGCGCACGCTTTCTGGCGGTTTACGTCTCGATAAAGCAGCATCAGAGGCGGCCTTTATTTCACTATCTAAAAAACTCGGTGATGGGGATATTGTGCAACTCGCTGACGGTGTTCTTAGGATTGCCGTTGCTAAAATGGCCGGGGCGGTGAGAGAAGTTTCGGTTCATCGTGGTTTTGATCCGCGTGACTTTGCACTGCTGGGTTTCGGTGGCGCTGGGCCGATGCATGTCTTTCTTGTCGCAGAAGAATTAGCAGTGCCGCAGGTTATCGTGCCAAGGTATCCCGGCCACCTTTCTGCCCTTGGACAGTTGCTCGCAGACCAAAGGTTGGACGCTGTGCGGGCCTGGGGCGGCAAGCTCAGCGCGGTTGATCCGGCAGAACTTAGGGGTCCAACTAGTGAGATGAAAACCGTTGCCAGCAAGACTCTATTGGACGCTGGTTTTGAATCTGAAAGGCAGAAACACACCTTTACGGTTGATATGCGGTATGTCGGGCAATCATTTACTTTGAGTGTATCTCTAGATGAGAATGCCTCCAGCTGGGATTCTGTGCGTGATGCTTTTGCGCGACGTCATACCGAAACTTTTGGGCATGCCGATGCGAATAATGACGCAGAGATAGTTAATATATGGTTAGTCTCACTAGGTGTTGTGGATAAGCCAACACTGGCCTTTAACGGTGGTGACGGAGTTGACGTGATTGTCGAGGAACGGAAGGTCTGGTTCGGAGATGATTGGACAGACTGTCCAATCTATAATCGAGATCGGATGGAGACAGGATTTTCGTTTGTCGGCCCGGGGATTATCGAGGAGGCCGGCGGCACCTCAATCGTACCGCCAGGATGGAGAGTAACGGTTTTAGAGGCTGGATCCCTTGATTGTGCTAATCCTCTGGTAGACGTTTAAGGATGGCCATCCTGCCAACGCGCAGCGTGGGCCTTATTATCTCTGCAGGAAATCGTACGGTTGAACCCTATTTCCGGCAATTCGGCCCTAAAGATTTAGGGTTTTTTGTCACCCGTATACGGATGGGCTCTGGCGGCGAGAGAACCCTCGATGAAATTGCAAATGATGCAGTTTTAGCAGGCAAGCTTCTTACGGACGCTAAGGTTAATTTAATCTGCTTGCAAGGTACGGGAATTATTATGGAACGAGGCCCGTCAGGTGAAGCAGATTTAATATCTTCTATTTGTAAGGCCACAAAGACGCCTACATATACTGCAACGCATGCCGTGGTCGAAGCGTTTCGTGCGATGGCGATGCAGCGAATTGTGTTAATCCACCCGCTTGGCGATATCCCAATGCAACGAGAAAAAACTTATCTTGAAGCATCCGGTTTTTCAGTCATACACGCTGTAGGGCTTGGCCGCCAAGAGCAGTCGGCATTTATTCCTCCGGATACTTGGCTCGACGTAGCTAGAAATAACGACCACGTTGGCGCCGACGGATTTTTCCTTAGCGGGTCTAATACTACAATGTTTGAGGCTGTCGAGCAGATTGAGAAAGAACTTGGCAAACCTGTTGTAACCAGCGTTCAGGCATCTCTTTGGGCTGGCGTTCAGAGAGTGCTCGGCGTAGGCAACGCCTATGAAGTCCTTCCCTCAGGCATCGGCAAACTTTTTCTTGCAGGCTAGGCCGGCAGTATAGCGCCGTCGTTTGTTCGCCTTCGTCGTCAATCACAACCTAAAGCATTATGTTTGCGCCTTCGTCGGATAAACGGAGGGCGATCGCCCCGCGGGATCACGAGCAGCCCCTGTGACCGGTGAAACATCGCCTCGTTTAAGGCCGTCGCGAATTATCTTACTAACCCCTAGCTGCATCGTATCGTCGAGTTTTGGAGAATATATCTGTCATACTCTCCCCCTTATAGAAGTCGTGACGGCGCATCTGCCGGGGGCGTCACATCGAAAGCATTTGCGGTGCAGCAGGTCATTGTGAACGCCCCAATTCTTGCCACTAAAGCAACGAGCTCGACTTCGGAATATGCCTCCTCGGCCGTGGCATATGTTTCGCTGCTAATCTCTTTGTTTTCAAGCATTTGTTTGGCAATTTCATAGGCGAGCATTTCACGTATGTCGGTAATAGGTGGTTTTTCTTGCGCGTTTATTGCGTCAATAATTTCCTGCTCCAGGCCGATCTTTAGGGCACTCCGAACCTGAACCGCCCAAGGGTATTTTGCGCCCCAGAACCGAGCGATTGTAAGGATCGCAATTTGTTGTTCGCGTTTTGTCAGCGGAATGTGAGCGAGGCTGGTGCCTACCTCCTGTGTTGTCCGCATTAATTCAGGAATACGAATATAGGCAAAGTATGGTCCACCGAGGGGTCTGCCGGCTTCCTTTGCNGCGTCGTAAACTGCGCCCTGTTCCGCGTCCATTTCTTCACGGGATAGAATGGCNATACGTGTCATAGTNATNTCCCTAGTTTTTTTATNCCTGTAGGCTTACTTTAGTGTGCCCCACAATGGCNCGATTAACAAATATCGACAGTCGGAAACAACGAGGACGNAAATGGCTTATCAGGATATCGAATATGAACTTAAGGACGGGATNGTGACGGTCACAATGAACCGTCCANATGTTATGAATGCGCTCTCGGAAAATCTCGAAGGAGAAATTCATGCGGCATTTGATCAAGCCGATGAGGACCCGGAAGCTCGAGTAATAATTCTTACCGGGCAGGGTGCCGCCTTTTGTGCTGGCTATGACCAAAGCCCAAAAAAAGATGGCAAGAAAAAAGGCGACCCCACCGGCCGTTCCATAGCAGACTTTATTGAGGGCTGGCAGCGAAATGACAGTAAAATTTCTGATAAATGGGTCCACATGTGGAAATTAGGCAAGCCAATAATTGCAGCTGTTAATGGTTGGGCAATGGGTGGTGGTTTCTGGTATCAACTTGCTGCTGATCTAACGATTGCGTCTGACAGAGCGGTTTTTGCTCAGCCGGAGGTGCGCCACATTTCCAATACGAGTTACCTTTTCACTGCGTTGTGTGGATGGAAATCCGCAAACCGTTGGGGGTTAACCGGAGATCACTTTGATGCTGAGGAAGCTTACCGCATTGGGATGGTTAACGAGGTCGTACCCCACGACGAGTTGATGAAACGAAGTCGTGAACTTGCAGCGCGCATCGCCTTGGTTCCAGAACCCGCAGTGCGTATGAACAAGGCTATCGCGATGCAGGGGCTTCAAGCATCCGGCGTTTATGCGTCACTCTTGTTAGAAGGCTCACTTGGTGCACTAGCACACTCCTCGCACAACGAACATCGTGAAGACCTATATAAGACAATGCAGGAAGATGGAGTGCGCGCTTATCTGCAGAAGCGTGACGGACCTTTTCAACCAGAGCCAATGGGGCCTCGTTCCGCAGCGGCAATGAGTGAAAAGAAAAATAAGAGATAGGGCGATAAAGAGACTATGAGCGAAGCACCTTAGGGTGTTTAATTGCTGGATAGGCCAAATAGGGAGAATAATCGATGCATGAATGCCGTGCCGCCGTAATAACTGAACATAATAAGCCTCTGGAAATACAAAAAGTACCAATACCAGATCTGGATCCTGGGGCCTTGCTCATTAAAATTACAGCATCAACCCTATGCGGCACTGACGTCCATCGATGGCACGGACCTCTTGGCGGAAAAGACAGTTTGCCAATTATTACTGGTCATGAGCCCTGCGGCGTCATTGAAGAAATTAACGGTGACCGCACCGATATCCTCGGTAATAAGTTAAAACGAGGTGATCGGGTCGTTTGGTCCTACGTTGCCTGTGGTTCTTGTTATTACTGTAGCGTCGCCGTTCAACCTTGCATCTGTCGGGGGCGGGCGAGTTGGGGCCACAATAGATGTGATGAATTTCCTTATCTCCTCGGCAGCGTTTCGGAGTTTATGTATGTCCCGCCTGAATGTCTTATCATCAAAGTGCCAGATGAGGTTTCTTCCGGCTCTGCCGCAGCGGCAGCATGCGCTTACAGGACTGTTATGCATGGCTATGACATGCTTGGTGCCATCAAAGATCATGAAACGGTGGTTATCCAGGGCAGTGGACCTTTAGGTAATTTTGCAACAGCGGTAGCCAAGGATCATGGGGCCAAGAAGGTTTTAGTGCTGGGCGCCCCTGCCCATCGTCTTGAAGTTTCTTTAAAAATGGGAGCAGACGACGTCTTGAATATTGAGGAGGTCACGGATCCCAAGGATCGGAAGGAGTGGGTTAAAGATCACACCGATGGCCGCGGAGCAGATATTGTCATCCAGGTGGCAACCAATGCCGCTGTTCCGGAGGGTTTGACTATGCTTCGTGATGGTGGGCGTTATCTCGATATAGGGGCGGGGGGTAAGGGAACGATTGCGGTTGAGGCAATGCCCCAGGAAATGACTTATTTGACCGTACGCTCTGGTGAGCCGCGTCATTGGCTTCAGGCAGTTGAGTTTTTAGCGTCACGCCGTGACCGCTTTCCGTTTGATGACATGATCAGCCGGAGCTACAAGCTGGAGCAAGTCAATGAGGCGATGAGTGCGATGGCAAACTTCGAGGTGGTGAAGCCAGTCATCAATTTTTAGAGGGTGACAAGGTTAAGAATCAAGCAGCGGCCTTCTCTTGCATATAGGCCGCTGCGGTATCCTCGACGATAGTACCTTTGAAGAAGTTGGGGTTCATGCTTGAGTGCATGTCAACGATATTGCCAAAGGTAAAGTCTCGGAAATTATCTTCTGTCATCAACCCATCATCAACCATCTCATAGGCCTCCACCATAACCTTAGTCATATCCGGGACGTCCCAATGTCCAATATCTGAGCCGAGGATTGCTTTGAGGGTGATTCCGTAGTGATTGTAGCGGGTATCGAAGGCTATGCCGTTTAGACTGTCATCTGCTTCGCAGCCAAAATAGAAATTATTGGCAAAGATATCGCGGATTTGGCCTGGTTTAGTGATGCCTGCCGGCGTGAAATCATCGACCTCCTCTGGTGGCACCGATAAATGCGTAGAGGCTGGGTGGTTGGGGTCATCCCGGATCCGTTCTGGAGTTAAATATTCGTTGCCATATTTCTCAAATTTTTGGACTAAAAGGTCGACATCTAGCCTGGCCGGGTCAAGGTTCTCGGCTAGGGCGCGGACGTTCCGTTTTTCCCAATACTCAAACAAGCTATTGTAGAGCTGGGCTGCCCAGGCTGCGCCGCCTTCGAGAAATGCGAATTTTAGCGTTGGGAAACGGCTAGCCACACCGCCAAGAAGTATAGAACGACAAAAGTATTCACTCCCTTTCCCAAAGCTTCCGAGTGAGTTGTAAACGTAGTTCGTCGGAGAACCATTTAGGGTCCCACGTCCACGCGAAGAGTTATGACATGTTGGAGCTAGGCCTAGCTCGACGCATTTGGCCCAGACAGGATCGTACTTGTCGCCCTGGTCGATGGCGGGAGAAGTCGGCGCCATCGAAAAACCTGCCAAGTGCGGTGCTTCCTCAACAACTTTCGGGTGTGGGACCTGAATTTGCGTGTTCATCACGATTGTCTTTAGACCAAGCTGCTTTTTAACGAACTCCATCTCGGCAATCGCTTCTTCGGGTTTGTGCATCGGAATGACAGCAGCCGGTGTCAGCCGGTACTCCAAACCTTTGAACATATCAGCATACATAGTGTTCATGGCCCGGTAGACAACGGGCCGAAGTTCATCGTCCCCGACACGTAAAACCCCCAGAGCCTGAGTGCCATAACAAATACCAAAATCAATGCCGGCTTCGTCTAGCCTTTCCATATAAAGTTTGGGAAGCATAGCGGTTGCTCGGTCGATACTTGAATTTCCAGAGTTGCCGACCCAAACGGCTCTTCGGCCAGGAGCGCTGGAATCAGCTTTGAGATATTTTTCGTATCTATTGGCAATTTCTCCACCACCGACTTGTTTAACAAAGTCAAGAATAGCAAACGTGGTTTCGATTATATGACCGTCAGAATCAACAACCGGGTGATCTAACTTTGCACGAATGTCAGCACCTGTCGTGCCAATAGCGTGAGCATTCATTTGATTTGCCCCTCTTTTTGGATCCTTTGTCGCTGGTGAGTGTAGACGCAAAACGTTCTTTGGGGGAGTGCTAAGTGGTTTTGAAAGTTACAATTCAACGACTTGTACTCACGCAGGCGGCACATTAGGTTTTCCTTAAGTAAGAAGATTGAAAGAGAAGGAACATGAAATGACATCTGCCGAAGTGGCGATAGATCAGAGTGCGTCGGATGAGATGAACCAAGAACAGTATTATGAGATCGCTGACGGTGTTTTGCCGGGCGGTGGTTTGGGGGGGTATTCCCTTCCCAAAGATGTGCGTTTCGTTATCCATAAAGGTGAGGCGGGCCGTCTCCAAGATGTAACGGGAAAATGGCATATTGATTATGTTGGCGGTGCGGGTGCGCTAATTTTGGGGCATGCCTTTCCGTCCGTTGTAGAGGCTACTCGGGATGCTGTACCGGATGGGTTGCATTTTTTTGGGACCTTAAACGAGCGGGCAATCCAACTGGCGCAAAAATTGGTCGAGGCCATTCCCTGCGCCGACAAGATCGCCTATACGACGACAGGGTCTGAGGCAACGCTTTACGCCTTAAGGATAGCACGAGCTTACACTGGTCGAAGTAAGATCCTGAAATGCGAAGGCGGCTACCATGGCAATCATGACTATTCAACTTTTTCAGTATCGCCGCGCGCAGCGTCGAATTTCCCGGCTGGCCAACCCGATACCGCTGGTATGCCGGCTAACATGAGTGAGAATGTTTTAATCAGTCCGTATAATGACCTTGATGCTGTGCGGGAGATCGTCAAGGCGCACAAGGACGATTTGGCGGCAGTAATTATCGAGCCAGCACAGCGGATAATTTTTCCTAAAGACGGATTTCTGGAGGGGCTTCGTGACATATGCAATGAAAATAATGTCCTTTTGATATTTGATGAAGTCGTGACAGGTTTCCGCCTGGCCTATGGAGGAGCCCAAGCTTATTTCGGCGTGACGCCCGATCTGGCGAGCTATGGAAAGATCGTAGGAGGAGGAGGGCCGGTTGGGTGTGTCGCTGGTCCCGCAGAGATCATGGAGCAGTGCAACCCGGTCAACCGAGGTAAAGAGAATTATGCATACATTAACGGAACACTCCATGGAAACCCGATTGGCTGTGCGGCGGGATTGGCCACATTGGATGAATTAAATACTCCGGGATTTTATGATAGACTTCATAGCCGGGCGTCGGAAATACAACGCCGATGTCAAGAGGTTCTGGATGCGCATAGTTTGCCCGCTTTGGCGATTGGCCGTGGTTCATTATGGCAAATTGTATTTATGGAAAAGGAGCCAGAAGATTTCGGAGATTTTATTCAGGCTGATATGGGTTCGACACGCGAACTAGACCTCCATCAGATGAGAAACGGGTTATATGTCCTGCCTGCGGTTAGGCGCTTTGTGTCTTCAGTTCATTCTGATCAAGATTTTGAAGATACCGTCGACGCGCTTGACGCAGCTTGTCGCGCTTTTAGATAGGGGGCGTTCTCAGATGAATAGCACTAAAGGAAACGCGGTCCTTTTTTCTGAGATGACGCCACCTGCCGGGCGGGAAGATGAATTTAATGATTGGTATGACGGTCATCATTCACCCAGCCATGTTCAGGGTGTTCCGGGTTTTATTAGCGCAATGCGTTATCAGGCGCCCACCGGGCCCCATTTCTTGGCGATCTATGAGTTGACGGGGCCTGAGGCGTTGGAGCACGAAGAGTATAAAAAACGTAAGCTGACGCCGGACAATCCAACTTACCAGATGTTGAAATCAGTCTCAGGGTTCACGCGCTATATCGCCAAAGAGCGTTTTGCTTTGGGGCGTAATGACGAACCGAGTGAAACTATTGATGCAGCGGTTATCTTTTGTGCGTTGTTCACCGTGCCGAAAGGGCGCCGCGTCGAATTTGAAGATTGGTTTGATGAAGAGCATGCGCCCATGCTCCAGGAAAATGCGGGCTGGTTTTTTTCTAGGCGACTTGAGATTGTTGAACAAGATCCCGAACCTCGAACCCATTTAATAATTCATTATCTCAGAGATTTGCAGGCGTTGGATGCTCCGGAGCGTGCGGCTGCATCAAATACGGAATGGCGCAATAAGCTTGCACTTGAAAATTGGTTTGATCCGACCGTCGCAACTTATTTACGGCGGAAAAAGCGGTTTCTTAAATCTGACTGATTGCAAAAATTTTTTTAAAGGAGAGTAAAATTGGCGATTTCCAATAAGGATACATATAACAAGGGTTTGAATATTCGTCGCGAAGTTCTCGGGTCGGAGTATGTTGATCCCAATATAGAGAAGGCTTCAAAAGATGACTTTCATGGAGCCATTCAGGATGTAGTCACCGAATACTGTTGGGGTATGGGGTGGGGACGGGAGGGTGTCTTGGATCGCAAGACACGTTCAATGTTAGTCCTCGCAATGCTGACCGCCTTGGGTAAGCCAACTGAATTAAAGGCGCATACCAGGGGTGCATTGAGGAACGGTTGTACCGTCGAAGAAATCCGCGAACTTTTAATACATGCCACTGTTTACTGTGGAATTCCTGCTGGTGTTGATGCTTTTAGAAACGCTAAAGAGGCGATTGATGCCTGGGAAGCCGATCAAGAATAAATAAGTTCGCAACGACCGCTATTGACGCAAGAGCTGCCCGTAACCCCCAATTCTATCGTCTATACCTAGTAGGCGTAGGGCACGCCAAAACGATGCCGTATTGCTGGTAATTACGGGTTTTCCGAGGTCTTGTTCTAGATCTTCGACGATTCCAGCAGAACCAAAGTCCGTGCAACAAATCAAAATCGCTTCTGAATCCGGGCTGTCAACAGATTTCGCGTGGNTATATATTTCAGATGGNGAAACACGGGACATTTTTTGAATTTTTTCTAGGGTTCCTCCGAGACCTAGACCCTTTACTTTGGAAANCTTGAAATCGTNATTTTCAATAAAAGCGCACTCCTTTTCNTTTGTTGNATCAGTATAGGGNGTGGCCATTGAAAGTCGTTGGATGCCAAGTTTCTTCAGTGCCTGCAAAATNGCTNCCGCTGTTGACATCGCGGGTTTCCCNGAGGCCTCCTTCATTTTTCCGATTAGCCTTTCAGCTGGACAAATCATGCTGCCTGATGTGCAGCCATATGCAATAACATCAGCACCGGCGGCAGCGAGCTCNTCAGATGCTTCGCCGGCATGGGATAACATTTGCTNAAAGTCATCTTCGGCTGGNTTACTATGAAGCGGGACACGCGTGAAATGGACTGTGACACCNTCAGGTTTCATTCGGTTGAATTCAGTCTCATTAGTNGTGTTACTTACCGGGATTATTGTACCTATTCTGGCACGCCAGCTTGCCGGGCGTTCATCCATTTTCAAATTTCTTATGTTGTTTAACGCAAGAGTTGTATCTTACTGGTTTTGCTCTTCATTTCAATCTTGGCATTGGCGCGAAGACCGTTAATTATCCTTTTAAAAATTTTTTCTTGNAGGNTGGCTCGNATATTTTTGGATGCCTCCTCGAACGTNGTTTTTCCNGATACCCGACGATCCTCAACNTTTATGACGTGATAGCCAAATTGAGTTTTAACAGGCTCATTAGTAAATTCCCCTTTGTTGAGCGCAAATGCGGCCTTTGAAAAAGGGGGCACCATNTGTCCGGGGCCAAAATACCCAAGGTCACCTCCATTTTTGCCTGAGGGTCCAGTTGATTTTTCTTTTGCAAGTTTTGAAAAATCAGCGCCATTTCGTAGCTGGGATATTACCTCCATCGCTTCAGTCTTTGTGTTGACCAAGATGTGACGGGCACGAACCTCGGTGCTTTTGGGTTGGAGGGCTATCGATTTTTGATAAATATCGCGAATTTTTGCCTCTGTGATTTCTGACTCTAATGCTTGAGACATATAAGCCTCGTTAAGTAAGCTTCGTTCAATAGAGGCAATACGTTTTTTATGGGTTTGAGTTTTGTGCAAGCCTCTTTTTCGAGCGGCATCTGCGATAAGTTGCTGCTCTAAAACTCTTTCAATGAGTTGTCCTCTGATTNGCTGATAAGGGACTTGGCGATATTGCGGAGGCAATGTCGTATGAAAATTTTTAATGCTAGATTCCATAATGGGCATGCCGTTGATGGTTGCTACGACAAAATCCTCGGAGACGTTAACAGGTTTGACTTCCGCTCTTGATTGAAAAGTTAAACCTATTACGAGGGCGCAATATACGCCCGCAAAAACAGCGCGGTACATGTTGGACTCCAAATTGTTAGGAAAATGTTTGANTTTATTGTCGCAGAAGAAAAGGCACCTGCCAACCGGATACCAGCTACAGAGGGCCGGTTGAACAAGGTGCGACCCCAATTTTGTATAAAATNGAATTTCAAAACTCTATTTTTTTGGTGAACCGTTGCTCAGGCATTGGTAGTTGAAATNGAACCTTGAATAGGCAGGGATGCCTCGAGTNATTAGGAGCNGATATAATTGCTCCCTATCTAATGGTGCAAAAAAATAAAAACAGATAAAATTTTTTGGTGTGCTGGTTTCTTTACCACGCGTTATTGCCATCTTAATNGCTCATTGTTAAAAGACATNCAAAGAAGGAGGAAGAGGGGCTTGCGTAATTTGGCCACAAGTCATACGGTCTCTCGCTTGATTAAATAATTTTTAATTTAACAGGAGGGGTTTTATGAAAAATTCGATTTTATTTGCCTGTCTTTGCTGGGTCGTTTCCGTTTTTGTTACAACTTCGGTTGATGCCGGTAAATTGCACAAGGTGAAAGTTACGGCCGCGCGCAATAGTGTTTTGATCCTTTATACGCAAGGACCAAAAGCAGCGGGGATTTTCAAGAAGCATGGTATCGATTTAGAGATCGATATGCGACCCTTTAAAGGTCACATGGCNGGNCTTCCNGCNGGTGAGGTTCCTTGTACTACCTATGCAGGTACTGCTGCAATTGCTCGGATCAATAAAGGCTTGGATTGGGTCATTGTTGGGGGTGGCTTAACGGTCATGCAGGAGGTTTTTGTACTGAAGGATTCTCCTTTTAAGACAATAACTGATTTAAAGGGTAAGAAGTTCGCCAGTTGGTCAACTGGGGCGGGTGCCTTTAAGGCAATGCGCGCCACTGTTCTTGATGGCTATGGAATGGATGTTCTGAAAGATACAGAATTTGTTCAGGCNGCTCCCCCGGCTCTGCTAAAAATGCTGGACCGTGGGCAGGTTGACTCGATGTTTAATATCAGTTCTTTGACCATCGCAGCGGCTGCTCAGCCAGATAAATATCGTTCGGTCTTTGCGCCAAACGATTATTGGAAAAAGAAGACTGGACAGGCAATTCTTTGGTCTGCTCCGCTNGTTTGCTGGAGAAAATGGGTGGACGCGGACAAAGCCCGCGCAACAGCCTTTGTGAAAGCATGGACGGAAGGTTATAGATGGCTCAGTAAACCCGAGAATTTAAGAAAAACCGTCAAGAAATGGGGTAAACTCGCCGCAGTTAAAAATGATGCACAAAGGAAGGTCTATGAGGATTGGTTGTCCAAAAATAAGATGCTAATTATTGATTGGGATAAAGAAACACGCGATAAGCAGTGGGACTTTCTTCATATGGCTAAGAAGCATGGCATCTTGAAAAAGATACCTAGTAAAGAAAAATACGGCTTGATTTTAAAGTAAGCCATAACTGAAACTTGATAGTTGAGTAAAGAGCAGTGAAGTCATTAAAAATTAAACCTGGGTTAGTACCAGGCGTTGTTACAATTCTTGTGAGTTTGGTTTTGTGGCAGTTGGCTTCCCTGTTTTTTATCCCAGTATTTTTGCCGGGTCCGCTTTATCTCCTTGATTTAATATTCGCGGTTTACAGCGACCCGGCATCATACGCTGTGATATGGAAAACCCTTGTTAGAATTTTTAATGGTTTGGTCCTGTGTATGTTTATAGGGACGGCCATTGGACTTTTGATGGGAATTAGGAAGAATTTCGAATCCTTTATGGATAGTTGGATTATGGTTCTCCTTACCTTTCCGGCTATATGTTGGGCCTTTCTATCGGTCCTATGGTTTGGGCTGTCGGAATGGGCTCCCATGCTTACCGTTATATTGATTGTTTTCCCCTTTGTTTCGATGAACATCTGGGAGGGTACGAAGGCACTCGAAAAAGAGCTGGTGGATATGGCGACAGTCTACCGAGCTGATAGATGGAGTATGTTGCGGAAGGTTCTTATTCCCCAACTGATGCCATATATCTTTTCAGCAATGCGTATCGCTCTCTCGCTCTCATGGAAAATCGTGCTCGTTGGAGAAGCTTTTGGAGTTAGTAGTGGGGTCGGTCAAAAACTCATTTATTGGTTTGAGGAAACCCGCGTCGATATGATGCTAACCTGGGGATTAAGTTTTATGGTCCTCATGGTCCTCATAGAAATTTTAGTGTTCCGCCTTTGGGAACGGCATACTTTTGCTTGGAGACATCAAATTGCCAACTGATCAAAATAATGGCCACGGTGATACCGTCGTAGCCGTAAAAAATTTAACAAAAAAATTTCCGGATCCGATGACCGGCGAGGAATTCGTGGTTCTGGATTCTATCAGCTTGAGTGTTAAAAAAGGTAATTTTGCTAGTATTGTCGGCCCGTCAGGCTGCGGTAAATCAACTCTCCTGAATATTATCGCCGGTATCGAAACGCATGATCCATCGGATGGTGGCACCTTGGATGTTTACTCGCATTCCGATGCGGCGGAACCAAGGGTTGGCTATGTATTTCAAAATGCTCGTCTACTGAACTGGCTGACGGTCGAAGACAATATGATTTTTGCCCTGGAATCCCAGGGAATTTCAAAGGATTTATGGAAAGAACGGGTAGATAAATATCTTGATATGGTTGGGTTAGAAGGTCAGCAAAAAAATTACCCGCTGAACCTTTCAGGGGGTATGCAACAACGGGTTGCTATTGCGCGTGCGCTTGCAATAGAGCCCGATATTCTGTTGATGGATGAGCCCTTTAGCCACTTAGACGAAATTACCGCGAGAAAAATGCGTTTTGATTTAATGCAAATCTTAATGGATGCCAAACCTACGATATTGTTTATTACGCATGATCTAGGCGAGGCTGTTTTCCTAGCAGACAACATTTACATGATGAGCACAAAGCCCGCGAGGATATTCAAGCAGATTGATGTTGACGTTCCGCGGCCAAGGAAACCGGAAGATCCTGAAATTTTTGATTTAGAAAAAGAACTGGTAAGGGAGTTCTTTAGTGTGTTGGATGCCCAATTGTTAGAGGACGGCTAAATGTCAGAGAAAGCTTCGGCCGTTTCAATAAGAGTTGGCTCTATTTTCGTTCTGGTTTTTATTTGGTACTGCGCTGCTGTTATGATGGCAGATGCGGAGGTGTTGCCCGGCCCATTTGCTATAGCCACTGCAATTATTGGTGTTTTGGTTGAGCCTGGACCGGAAGGGCGTTCGGCGTTTTTTCATCTTGGGATTACCTTAGGTAGGACCTTTGTCACCTTTGGCGTTGCGATGCTTTTAGGCATCGCTATTGGTTTGGCCATGGGTCTTCGTAAAACCATTGAATACTCAATGATGTCTTTGATCCCCTTAGCATTAACTATGCCTACAATTCTTATGGTCTTCCTAGCCGTCATGTGGTTTGGCTTTAATGAAATTGGAAGTCTTGTTGCTGTGGTCGGAGTTGTGACGCCGTATGTCGCCGTGAATATTTTTCAGGGTGCACAGGCAATGGATAAATCCGTAATTGATATGGCGACCGTTTTTCGTGCTGATAAAAAGATGATGATCCGTAAGGTCTATGTACCGCAACTTCTTCCATATATTTTCTCCGCATTCAGGTTTGCCTTTGGCATGACTTGGAAGATTGTCGCGCTTGCAGAGACTTTTGGAATTAAGTACGGCATTGGCTATATGTTCTTTTTCTGGTTCGAGCAGTTCAATATGGAACTAGTCTTGGCCTGGATAATAATGTTTGTAATTTTAATGCTAATTCTTGAGCATGGGGTTTTCGCTAGGCTTGAACATGCTGCCTTTAAGTGGCGCCCAGCCAACAAACTGCAAACTTAAATTGGGCAAAAGTTTAAGACGTCAAAAATAATAAATAGGCAAGATCCACGGTATATCAGGCAGTAAATCTGTTGCCAAACGCTTCGTATATGTGCGTGCTTCCTTGGAACCACGATTCTTGCATGAGTTTTTTACGCCATTCCGTGTTGCTGGCAGCTTCTCTTTCAGTGGAAGAAAGCGCGGCTTTGACATCAGAAAGGTAATGCAATGCAAGGTGGGTCCAAGGTTGCGGGTCGCCATCCGTTATTTCGAAGCGTCGTACAGCCTTCCACTCAGGGCATTCTAAAAGCATCGAGCTATGTTCTTCATCATACCATTTATTAAACTCTTCGGCGCGGTCATCCGGGACACTAAAAAAGACGGCGTAGATATAAGCCTCATCGAGCGCTGTGTCGTCAGCGCCATCCTGTAACTTGTAGAATATTTCATTGCCGATGTAGCGACTATAATTTTGCACATTTGAAAGCATCCAAGCTGTCTGGGCATTGGGTTGAGCTCTGACTTTTTGATAGTCTGTACATTCAAGGACATCCTCTTTGGCAATTTCATATACTGCCAAGTAGGTAGGCCTATCCGGATCTCGATACCGCTGGGCGCCGATAAACCCCTTCACCCGGGTTCGGGCGGGTATATGATGCGTGTCATACCAGTGGTTAAAGTCGTCTTCCCAATCTTCGTCGGGTGACATCTCTGTAAATAAAATCGTGGCGCCCCTCAACGCCTGCCTCCTCCTGTTTTTATAAACATGATTTTCAATCATGTTTTGTTAACGCCTATTATTGCATCATTGCTAGTATTTCTGTAAAGGCCAGATTAATTTTGTTTTGACTTTAATAATTTGGTTTAATGCTGTTTCCCTGGATGACAGGCCGCGCTATACGTTTGTGTTATGTTTTTACGATAATAGACCCAACAATTAGGGGTCAAGGTTAGATTATAGATGGATGGAGCGTATCAAAAGAAGGGGTTAGAGGCGCTTGTCGATGATCGTGTAGACGAGGGCGTGTTCCGAGTTGACCGGTCGATTTATACCGATCCATCGATTTTTGATTCTGAGATCCAACAAATTTTTGAAAAGGGGTGGGTCTATCTTTGCCATGAAAGCCAAGTCCCTGAAGCTAACTGTTATTTCGCTTCTGACATAGGGCGTCATCCCGTAGTGGTTGTTCGCCAAGAAGATAAAAGCCTCTCCTGTTTTATTAATGTTTGCTCTCATCGTGGAGCTTTGTTGACGCCGAAAAAACAGGGTAAAGCGGCAACACTAACGTGTCGTTTTCATGGTTGGTCCTACAGTTGTAACGGACGTTGTGTTCGAATTAAAAATGAAAAAGAGGGATTTGGCGGCGATAAATTTGATCGTTCGCAATACGATCTAAAACCTATAGCAAAGCTTGCAAATTATAGAGGGTTTGTTTTTGGGTCTTTAGTCGCCGATGTGGAGCCAATCGAAGAATACTTGGGTGCGGCAGCAATATGGATTGATTTGATGGTTGAACAATCTCCCGAAGGGCTTGAGGTCGTGCCCGGGAGTTCGACCTATGTCATCCGTGGAAATTGGAAGATGCAGCTGGAAAACAGTGTCGATGGGTATCATGTGTCGACAGTTCATCGGGTCTTTGCTTCAACGGTTCGCAATAGAGAAGAGCGCGAAAGTCTTAAGGGGTTGAAGCAGACCGAGGGTGGACGCCTCGTCGGCATCGTTCCTTCTGGCGCCTATGATTTGGGCAACGGGCATATGTCTATTTGGGCGCAACACACCACACCGGAAAGGCGACCAATTTATAAGAAAAAAGATTGGCTAAAAGAAAATTTGCCCGCTGCACACGTCCAGTGGATATTGGAGAAGGGGCGTAATCTCGCCCTCTTTCCCAACGTCATGTTGATGGACAACCCGTCTACACAAATTCGCTATGTTAAACCAATTTCGGCGGATCGGGCCGAGGTGACTGTATATTGCGTCGCTCCAATTGGTGAGGATGCAGAAGCGCGCTCCGCTCGTCTTCGTAAGTTTGAAGATTTTTACCTTACAGCGGGCATGGCGACATCCGATGATATGGCTGCCCTAGAGGATACGATGGCAGGAAGTTGGGCGTCTCGAGCTCAATGGAATGATTTTAACCGTGGCATTAAAACGATGACCCATGGCGCCGATGAAGGGGCGAAAGCCGTCGGATTTGAACCGATTTCGAGCAGTGAAAGTTGGGAAAACGAAACACTGTTCTTTGGTTTTTACCGTCGGTGGCGTGATATGATGCTCGCCCAGAATAGATAAAAGAACAACAAAAAATGGATGCCAATGTCGATACTAATGTAAAAGATGAGGTTGCTGAACTCATAAATTGGGAAACGACTTTACTTGACCGTCGGGACTGGGACGCCTGGGTCGATCTATTTTCTGAGGATGCTGTCTATTGGGTGCCGAGCTGGGCAGACGAGGAGCAAACTGTCAGTGAACCTGAGACACAACTAAATTTGATGTATTTTCGGAATAGGGGAGGGATTGAAGACCGGGTGTTTCGAATTGAATCTCGAGATTCTTACGCCTCTCTTCCGCTTGATCGAACGGTGCATATTGTGAGTAATATTTTGGTATCCGGAATTGATAAGGGTGAAATTATTGCAACAGCAAATTGCTTGGTTCATTCTTTTGGTAAGCATGGGAGCCAAACCCGCGCGAGCCTATATGACTTTAAGTTTCGGAAAATTGATGCACAACTTAAAATAACGCAAAAAAAGATTACGTTGATCGATGACATGCTAGAAGGGCCGGTCGATATTTATCATTTATAAGGCAATTGTGAAATGTTGGCAGTCTGTAAGGTTAGGGAAGGCGTTGGGGGCATCGCTGTCGAAGAACGCGAACCGCGTGATCCTGGGCCCGGTGAAATTTTAATGAAAGTGGCAGCGGCTGGGATCTGCGGTACGGATATGCAGATTTATTATTGGGCGCCGCGTATGGCGCGTCGCATGGTGCTGCCAAGAATACTAGGGCACGAAGCATGCGGGAGTGTGGAGGCAATTGGCGATGGCGTTTCGAACGTTGAAGTTGGTGATTATATTAGCCTAGAAAGCCACGTCTATTGTGGGGTTTGTCGGCCCTGTCGTTTAGGTAAAGCGCATTTGTGTAATAAAACCACCTATCCCGGCGTCAGTTTCGATGGGGGGTTTGCCGAGTACGTTACCGTGCCATCTCAGATTGCATGGAAAAATTCCCCCGAGCTTCCCATTGAAGTTGCAGCAATGATGGAGCCCTTTGGGATTGCCGTTCATGCCTCGCTCGCTGGCTCAGGAGTTTCGGGAAAAACTGTATTAGTTAATGGTTGCGGGCCAATTGGGTTGATGAATGTGGCAACTTTACGTGCGCTGGGCGCTACCCGAATTATTGCCTGTGACGTTAACCCTTTGCGGCTTTCCACGGCGGAGAAAATGGGAGCAGATCGGGCGGTTAACGCTTCTGAGGAAGATTTGCAGGCGGTTATTCAGGATATAACGGGCGGTGATGGCGTGGATGTTGCTATTGAATATTCTGGTGCGGAGGTAGGTTTTAATGCCTGCTTTGTGGCACTAGCTAAGGGCGGAGATTTTTGCCTTGTCGGTCCTCCACCAAAAGCAATCCCAGTTGATTTTACGCACTGGGTGGTTAAATGCCCTNAAATGCAAAATATTCANGGGCGTCNNATNTGGGANAACTGGCAGGTAGCGTCAGANCTTNTATCTTCTGGNNNTGTNGATNTAGGGCCAATTCACAGCCATTCNCTTTCTATAGANGANGGGNCNTNAGGNTTTGAANTNATAANGGAAGGCAAAGCATTGAAACCTCTTATTGTTCCGAGATAAAACCCGTATTACATAAAAGTCATGAGCAAATATAACGTTACCCTAGTATTTGAGGATGGTCGCAGCGAAAGAATTNTCGTTGACGAAAACGATACTATCTATATGGCNTGCCTCCGGAATAAAATCCGAATTTTGACTGATTGTCTTGAGGGTGCTTGTGCTACCTGCAAGGGGTTTTGCGTTCAGGGGGAGTATAATCTGGACGACGTTTCCGAAGAGGCGCTCTCTGAAGAGGAGGCAGCAGAACGTCAAGTTTTGACCTGTCAGATGCACGCGCGATCTGACTGCATTATTGAGCTTCCTTATGAAGCTAGACTAGCGATCAAAGCGGAAACAAAAAGTTGGACGTGCCGGGTGGACTGTTTGGAGGATGTCTCCTCAACGGTAAAGAGACTGGATTTAAAAATTATTAGGCAAGAAGCCGGTGGTCCGGAATTTATGCCTGGGCAGTACGTTCACCTCTCCGTGCCAGGTACTAGAGAGAAACGTTCCTATTCATTCGCTACTCCACCCCACGAAACCGATACATATCAGTTTTTCATTAAGGTGCTAGAGCAGGGCGCGATGAGTGATTACGTGCGTGATAGAGCAAAACCTGGCGATGAAGTTGTTATGACTGGCCCATTTGGTCATTTTTATCTCCGTAATCCTGAAGGACCTATTTTGATGGTGGCAGGCGGCACGGGTTTGGCTCCAATGTTATCGATGTTAGGTCATATGGTTGAAAGAGGTATGACATCGCAGCGGGTGCACTTACTTATCGGGGCAAACGTCGTCGAGGAATTGTTTTATTTAAATCTTCTCAAAGATTATAGGTTGAAGGGGGTTTCGCTTACAACGGAGGTCGCTGTCGTTGAAGGCAATGAGGCGTGGAATGGTGAAACCGGTCACGTGACCAGCTTGTTGCGGAGTGAACTTATTGCCGGTGGACCAAATGTATATCTCTGTGGACCTCCACCGATGATAGAGGCGGCGGAAAGCTGGCTTGCTGATAATGGTGTCGACGATAAACTTATCCACGCTGAAAAATTTCTCGCGAGTTAGGAAATTCCATGGCTAGTGCCATCGTGATACGCAATGGAACTGTAATTAACGGAACACGTGCCGAACCGGTTCGGGCGGACGTTGCGGTAGAAGAAGGGCGAATTATCGAGATTGGGAACGATATTTCCACGGGGANNGCAGAAACTATTGACGCTACAGNTAAAGTTGTCGCGCCAGGCTTTATTGATATTAAAACCCACTCAGACTGGACGTTGCCTCTGATGCCGCAGGCAGAAAGTAAAATACGACAAGGCGTCACAACGGAGGTGATTGGCCATTGTGGATACTCATGCGCGCCNGCTCTCCCGGAAAAGGTCGACGCACTGGCGGAATATCTTAGTCCTAGCGCTCCGTGGCTCAGTTTTCGTGAGACTAGCTTTTCCGATTACTTAAATAGCTACCCGGCTTTGTCGGTGAACGCGATCCATCTAGTTGGGCACAATACATTACGCCTAATGACAATGGGTATGAAAGACCGTCCGCCTTCGCCGGCTGAATTAAATCATATGAAGCTGCTTCTTACAGAGGCGTTGAATGCTGGAGCGCTTGGAATGTCATCAGGCTTGTTCACAGCACCGGGGTCGTTTTCAGATACTGAAGAGCTGGTTGCTTTAGGACAGGTGCTGGCCTCGCATGGTGCGCGCTATTTCACACACTTAAGAAATGAAGGTAACACGGTTTTCGATGCAATTCAGGAGACTATGGAGTTTGCTCAACAGGTGGACGTCCACGTTCAGGTTGTCCATATGAAATTGTCTGGCTTAGATAATTGGGGTGATGCTCGCAAGGCGATGGATCTCTTCTCTGATGCTCGTAACCGNGGTATCAAAATTGATTGCGATATTTATCCTTATACGGCCGCCAGCAATCCACTGCGAAACTTAATGCCTGCTTGGCTTCAGGAAGGAGGAATTGAGGGCACATTAGAGCGGCTCTCTGATCCAAGTATACGAGCCCGGCTGCGCCGGGAGGTGGATGCTGAAGGACTGAATAATTTTGGCCGTATTCCATCATGGGAGGCTGTGCGTATTTCTATTTCNCCNGATTTGCCCCAATTTGCNGGNCGGACCATTGCCAGCCTCGCGGAAGAACGTGGCATTGATCANTTCGATATGGCGATGGATTACATCGTTGAAGACCACGGGCAGACCCGNGTTCTAGTAAACTCTATTTCTGAAGACGACGTACGCGATTTTGTNCGTTCTCCTGAGGTTATGATTGGTTCTGATGGAAATTCTGTTTCACCTGAAGGAANAACGGGTCAGGGAAGGCCCCATCCGAGATTTTATGGAACATTTGCGAAGGTACTCGGNCATTACAGTCGGGATTNGGGATTGCTGTCACTGCAAGATGCAGTTCATAAGATGACCGGCGCTTCCGCGAAAGCNTTGGGGCTAAGAGACCGAGGTATTCTTAANAAAGGGTTTCGNGCTGATATTACNATATTTGANCCCGACACGATTGCNGAACAGGCGACATATGAGGAACCGCACCAGTTTGCCGCGGGNCTTGATACTGTTTTAGTGAATGGGGTTCCCACTTTGCAGGGTGGTGAGCATACAGGGGCGCTTGCNGGTCAGGTTCTTCGTCGTCACNANGATTTTAATTAGATTATCTTCNGGAAACAAAGCTTTTTGGAACTATTGACTTCCTGTTTAAAATCCTTATTTATCAATTCAGACNAAAACAGTCCTGTTTAATGGCTGGCCTGGTTCTAATTAGCCCGAAAGAGAGAGCCCCTTGATTAAGCTTAGCCGCCTAGCAGATTATTCCATCGTCCTNATGACCCAGCTCGCTGGTCGTCCTTCATCCTTGATGCAGGCACCGGATCTCGCGCTGGTGACTGGTCTGCCAGTCCCGACTGTAGCAAAAACCCTGAAACAGCTTGCNCAGGCCGGGCTTGTTGAGTCGCAGCGNGGCGCTAAGGGTGGTTATGNACTAATCCGCGACGCTGCCAATATTCCAGTTACCGAAATTATTGCAGCAGTAGATGGNCCGATTGCNTTGACGGATTGCACTGTCGATGAAGAGGGTGTCTGTGAAATCGAGTCTTTATGTCCGACGAGAACAAACTGGCGCAAGATAAATGAGGCCGTTATTGGTGCGCTTCGTGATGTAACTCTAGCCGACATGACGCCGCAGATGGNGCCATTNGTACCCCANCGACCTTATGAACCAATNNTAAATAATTTGACTGGGGGGNGATGANAATGCCTGATGTANCCTCTCAGACTGCTGAGCAACTTGCTGAAGATAGTGAATATAAATACGGATTTATTACCGAAATTGAATCTGAGTTTGCNCCTAAGGGGTTAAACGAAGATATCGTCAAATTTATTTCAAAGAAAAAAGAAGAACCTGANTGGCTTCTTGANTGGCGCCTTAGNGCATACCGCCAATGGCTTAAAATGGAAGAACCAAAATGGGCGCNAGTGGAATATCCTGAGATTGATTTTCAGGACGCATATTATTTTGCTGCTCCAAAATCTGATGAAAATGCTCCAAAAAGCCTCGATGAAGTTGACCCTGCTCTTTTGGAAACTTATGAGAAACTTGGGATCCCGCTTCATGANAGGGCAGCTCTTGCTGGNGTTGCAGTTGATGCCGTATTCGACAGTGTATCTGTTGCCACTACCTTTAAAGATAAGCTCGAAGAGGTCGGCGTTATTTTTTGTCCAATTAGTGAGGCGGTGAAAGACCANCCCGAACTAGTACGCAAATATCTTGGCTCAGTCGTACCTCAGTCCGATAATTTTTTTGCCACTCTTAATTCTGCTGTTTATAGCGATGGCACATTTGTTTACGTTCCCAAGGGGGTACGTTGCCCAATGGAGCTATCAACATATTTTCGTATAAACGCGGCTAAGACTGGTCAGTTTGAACGCACCTTAATNATNGCCGAAGAAGGCTCATACGTAAGCTATTTAGAGGGCTGCACAGCCCCCATGCGCGACGAGAATCAGCTTCACGCGGCAGTAGTCGAATTAATTGCTCATAAAGATGCAGANATCAAATATTCAACCGTTCAGAATTGGTATCCGGGTGACGAAAATGGTAAGGGTGGCATCTATAATTTTGTGACTAAACGCGGTGTTTGTCGTGGCAGCAATTCAAAAATTTCCTGGACCCAGGTTGAGACAGGCTCTGCCGTTACNTGGAAGTATCCNAGNTGCGTGCTTGAGGGAGACAATTCGGTTGGAGAATTTTATTCGGTNGCATTGACCAATAATTGCCANCAGGCAGATACCGGAACCAAGATGATTCATATCGGCCGAAACACTTCGAGCACCATTATTTCAAAAGGAATTTCTGCGGGTAAAGGNCAGAATACATATCGTGGATTNGTTAAGGTTTTGGGGCGCGCTGAAGGTGCACGNAACTTCACCCAATGTGATTCACTCCTGATNGGCGATAAATGCGGAGCCCATACTGTGCCCTATATCGAAACTGGCAATCCGTCGTCTCAGGTTGAACATGAGGCTACGACATCGAGGATTAGTGAAGATCAGATGTTTTATGTGATGCAGCGTGGCTTGTCGGCGGAAGANGCNGTTTCGTTAATCGTTAACGGCTATTGTAAGGAAGTTCTTAAAGAACTTCCGATGGAATTTGCGGTTGAGGCACAGAAACTTCTTGCTGTTAGCCTCGAAGGAAGTGTTGGCTAAGAGCGCATTTAAAGGGATTAAGTAAAGATGCTTTCAATAAAGAACCTCCACGCAACCGTTCATGATAAAAAAATCTTAAACGGTATCGATCTCGAGATTGGCGCAGGAGAAGTGCATGCCATCATGGGACCAAACGGCTCTGGAAAGAGCACGCTGTCCTATGTTTTGTCTGGCCGTGAAGGTTACGAAGTCACTGCCGGTGAAGTTATTTATAAAGGGAAAAACCTGTTGGAGCTTGATATTCACGAGCGAGCTGGAGAGGGAATATTTCTNGCTTTTCAATACCCGGTTGAAATTCCNGGTGTTTCCAGCATGAACTTCCTGCGTACATCNCTGAATTCTGTACGCCGCTATCGCGGAGAAGAGGAAATATCNGGTGTNGANTTTCTTAAACTTGTNCGNGCNACNGCNAAGTCNCTNCNGATGGATNACAANTTGCTGCAACGCCCAGTCAATGTAGGTTTCTCTGGGGGNGAAAAAAAGCGTAATGAAGTNCTCCAAATGTCTNTAATGNAACCAAGCCTGTCGGTTCTCGANGAAACAGATTCTGGTCTAGACATAGATGCGTTGAAAGCCGTAGCCGACGGCGTCAATGCGATGCGTACACCTGATAGGTCTTCACTTGTTATTACGCATTATCAACGTTTGTTGGGTTATATAGTACCTGACTATGTGCATATATTGGCGAATGGTAAGATAGCGGAATCCGGTGACAAAAGTTTGGCGCTTGAGCTTGAAAAGAAGGGCTATGCTATGCTTGGTCTAGAAGACACAGAAGCGGCGTGAACTGGGGTTATCTGTTGTGACAACTTCTTTACAATCTGTTGTGGACCCGTTGGTAACAAAATACCAAGAGCAATTTTCTATTAGATGTCCTAAATTACCTGGCGCAGCACATGGTTGGGTTGCCTCGCTGAGAGAAGACGCCCTTTCAGTGCTCTCTCGAAACGGTCTCCCGACGCGCCGCGTCGAAAGCTGGAAGTATACCGATTTACGAAGTTTATATCGCGCAAAGTTTATGAATAAGCAAAGCGTGGACGTTCTTGATAATCTTGCACCATTCATACTTAAAAACACCCACACTATCGTTTTTGTCGATGGTAATTTTGTACCAACGCTTTCTGGGATTGACGGTTTTCCAAAAGGTTTAGAAGTTTTTTCGTTAGCTGATTCATTGGAATCAGGCGACGAGGATCTTCTTACAGGCCTGGGTGAAGCTGTGGATATTGAGCAGCCAGGCTTTACGGCAGTGAATACCGCGTTAATGGAGGGCGGTGGGGTTTGTCGGATTGAAGAGAATGTTTCGGTCGAAGAGCCAATTCACTTCATTTTTGTGACAACAGATAAAGCCTCTGCTGAGTTCCATTTGCGTAATTTGGTCGTTGCCGGTGCTAATAGTAAAGCTACCGTGATGCAGTCGTTTGTCTCACTAGGGGAATCATCTAGTTTTTGTAATGTTGTGACCGAATTGGTCTTAAGGGAAGGGGCCAATCTCCGTAACATTCTTTATCAAGCCCAAAGTAAGATGGCGTGGCATATAGGTTTGACAGGAGCACGTTTGGAACGAGAGGCGCACTTGGACAGTTTTGTATTGTCGTCAGGAGCAAGGTTAGCCCGGAATGAAATCCGCCTAAGATTAGTTGGAGAAGGTGCAGAATGTTCGATCAATGGTATTGCTTTAGTTCGGGGTCGACAACATTGTGACAATACAACGGATGTCGAGCATACAAAATCGTGTTGCCATAGCAGCCAGATTTATAAAAATGTTCTCGATGACCATGCGCATACCGTTTTTCAGGGACGCGTTCATGTCGCCCCAAACGCCCAAAAAACCGATGCACAGCAGATGAACCGGAATCTCTTACTTTCCCGAAATGCGCAGGCAGATAGCAAACCAGAACTAATCATCCATGCCGATGATGTTAAATGTAGCCATGGCGCGACAGTTGGTGACCTTGATCAGGAAGCATTATTTTATTTACAAAGCCGAGGAATAAACCCTGAAGACGCCCGAAATATGATGGTACATGCTTTTGCTGCTGAGTTAGTTGAGGTGATGCCCGAAGACGACATTCGTTATTATCTTGAGCAGGTTATTATGTCGTGGCTTGAACCACTGGACTCGATTGAGAGGGCTGCCTAGCAATGGCAACAAAATTAGAAAACTCTATCCATGGCTCGGCGTTTGATGTTGAGCAGATCCGTCAAGATTTTCCAATCCTGTCTGAAGAAGTTTATGGCAAACCGCTTGTGTATTTGGATAACGGCGCGAGCGCTCAGAAACCACGCGCCGTAATTGATGCAATTTCTAATGTCTATGAGACTGAGTATGCAAATGTACATCGTGGGGTTCATTATATGAGCCAGTTGGCGACAGACGCGATGGAGGGTGCCCGTGAAAAATTGCGTGCGTTTATCAATGCTAGGGATGTTCGGGAGGTTATCTTCGTCCGTGGGGCCACGGAAGGTATAAACCTGGTTGCCTCAAGTTGGGGACGCAACAACTTGTCGGTAGGCGATGAAGTCATACTCTCTGTGATGGAGCACCATTCTAATATTGTGCCATGGCAATTAATCGCGCAACAAACTGGCGCATTGTTGAAGGTGGTGCCTATCAGTGAGAATGGTTCTCTCGATATGAACGCCTATGCAGAACTTTTGTCGGAAAAAACAAAAATTGTCGCAATTACCCATATATCAAACGCATTGGGAACGGTGACGCCCGTTGATGAAATTATTCGCATTGCCCATGAAAAAGACGTGCCAGTTTTGCTTGATGGATGCCAGGCGGCGCCGCATATGGCACTCGATATGCAGGCGTTAGATGTAGATTTTTATGTTTTCTCTGGACATAAAATTTATGGGCCCAGTGGTATTGGTGTTCTCTATGGAAAAGAGAAGTTTCTGGATGCAATGCCGCCATACCATGGCGGTGGCGAAATGATTGATGTTGTTACATTTGCGAAAACAACCTACGCAGATTTGCCCTTTAAATTTGAAGCCGGAACGCCTCATATTTCTGGTGTTATAGGAATGGGTGCCGCGATTGATTACATCAATATGGTTGGCTTAGAAAAAGTTGCGGTGCATGAAGATGATTTACTTGAATACGGTACGGCTAAGCTCGGCGGGGTAAACGGTTTAAAAATAATAGGTACCTCACCGCAAAAGGCAGCAATTCTTTCTTTTGTGATGGAAGGAATACATCCCCATGATGTAGGGACAATACTAGATCGTGAGGGAATAGCCGTTCGTACTGGGCATCATTGTGCCCAACCTGTTATGGAGCGATACGACTTAGCCGCGACGATCCGAGCTTCGATCGGCATGTATAATACGCGTGAAGAGATAGATCTTCTTGTGTCCGGACTTGGGCGGGTACGGGAGATATTTGGTCAATGAACGATGAAGTTACCGATCTATATCAAGAGGTAATTCTCGATCATAGTCGTAATCCCAGAAATTTTGGACCCGCGGAGGGAGCTGATCTAAGCGCTAAAGGCAACAACCCGTTGTGCGGAGACCGGGTAACGATATTTTTAAAACTCAACGGTGACAGAATTTCAGAAGTAAAGTTTGATGCGCGAGGTTGCGCTATTTCATTGGCATCTGCGTCGATGATGACTGAAATGATTAAGGGTAAATCAATTGAGGAAGCTAAGACGCTTTTCAGAAAGTTTCTTGCTTTGGTAACGGGTGAAAATGAAATAGGAGCAGGGCCAGACTTAGCTGACCTCAAGACACTTTCTGGAGTGAGCCGCTTTCCCACTCGTATTAAGTGCGCCACATTGTCCTGGCATGCTATGGTCGGAGCGCTTAATGGAATTGATGAAGAAATAAAGACAGAATGAGTATTAAAAGATGACATTTACAAGCATGCCCGCTTCTCGGGCTAATTTAATTTCGAAGAAACAAGCACAAGCAGAAACTGAAAATATTTCCAAATCAGCTTCAGAATTAGTGTCGGAAACCGAAGAGGCAATTGAGAAACCTATTATATCGACGAGTTCTCAAATAAAGACTAGCGATCCTGTTCAAGGGTCGGCCAGTGAGGACGCAGAGCCTCCGGTATTAAATCAGGCTAATGATTCCGATATTGAAAAATCTCAGAGCCAATTTGAAATTAAAGTAATTGAGGCCATATCAACGGTATTTGATCCCGAGATCCCGGTAAACATATACGAATTGGGGCTAATCTATAATATAGATATAAACAGTATGAATGACGTAGGTATTGATATGACGCTAACTTCACCAGCGTGCCCGGTTGCTGAAAGTTTGCCAGGTGATGTGGAGAGAGTTGTCAAAACCGTTGAGGGGGTTGGCGGTGTTAAGGTTGAACTTATTTGGGAGCCAGCCTGGAGCCCAGACCGTATGAGCGAAGGTGCCAAACTTGAACTTGGCTTTATGTAGGGAAGACTGAAATGACTATAACAAATGAAGCTCAAAAAATTCCTTCCGTTCTAAAAGTTACTGACGCAGCCACTGCTCAACTCAAGAAACTAATTGAAAACCATAGTCCGAAGGCGGTCGGTATTCGTTTGGCAGTGAATGAAGGTGGCTGTAATGGTCTAACGTACGCAATGGACTTTGCCGAAACAAAAAATGCGGCAGACGAAGTTATGGAACTAGATGGTGTGAGTTTGCTTATTGACCCTATGGCGCTAATTTATTTAGTGGGTACCGAGATGGATTTTATCAAAGAAAAACTCAGTTCTAACTTTGTCTTTCGTAATCCAAATGAGTCAGGACGTTGCGGGTGCGGTGAATCTTTTAACGTATAAAATTAATAGTCTCTATAGAAAATATTTATTTGATTGGTGGTGTTGTGCCGATTATTGGCGTAAGAGCATATGTTCGTTCAACGTTAGTTTTGATTAGAGACGTTATAGTCTGTGAAAATTTCTATGTGAGTCTCAATGCTTTCTCCGCTGGAATTTGCGAAAAATTTTTAAAGCCTGAAACCAATATGTAAGATGGGAGTATAGCACACACTTTTGTGGGTAGATGCGGGTGCCCCAAATTGGACGATGCAGCTAATGTTGAACACGATGCGGTTCTTCGTGGGTACAATCTCGGTAAGGGCTTTTTGATTGGTATAAACGCGGTAATCAACGACGACGGATATATAGGTGTTTCCGCTTTTGTAGCTGCCCTAGCCTTCGTAAAAGCACATTTTTCTGTTTCAACAAGAAGCATTGTTGTTGAATTGCAGGCGAGACAGTTTCTGGGGGAAACGATGAAGAATTAATATGAAAGAATCTCGGTGATGAGGATTATCAAAATTAATTCGCCGCTTGCAAGTGTCTCTTGAGCGACTTGAAGCTGATGGTACGGACATACCACATGCTATCACTAAAAAAATTTCCGTCTCTTTCTAAATGCCCAACGATTTGTCGTGGAGACTGAAGATTTTTTCAAGAAAATGCTTTAAAACCAATTAGTGTAAAAGTATCTTTAATTCCAGCTAGAGTTTGAATTTTTTCGGTAACAAAATGACCGATATCGATTTCGTCTTCTAAATAACACTTCATTAGAAGATCATACTCCCCAGAAATTGAATGAACTTCGGAAACCTGTTTGACGTTTAAGATAGCCTTATCAGCGACCTTGTAGGCTTGGCCTAGTTCACACTTCGAAAATACGAAAATTGTCTGCATAGGTCCCTCTATTCTTCTTTATCTACACAGGAGCGTAACATAAAAGCAGGGACATGTGATCCCATTCCGATAATATTCACTTCTGTTTTGTCATTTTTTTGCTGCGGTTCTGACCTATGTTTTGGACCGTTTTTCTCTATACTTTTCTTAGAGCTTTGGTCAGATAACTTATTCAAGGTCGAGGTTTCTTTAGATCGATTTTTAGATTTACGTCTGCCAGCTTTGTCTTTGCGTTTGCTGGTTTTTTTGGTTGAACCGTTTTTCCGGTCAGCGCTTTGTAATCTTTCCAGAATGAAATCGGGTTTTTCGATGGCCTCGATTTGAATGAATTCAATTTTTTTTCCAATAAATTTTTCAACGGCAGCTAAAAATTTATTGTCTGCCGAAGTTGTTATGGTTAGCGCTCGGCCTTCGCGACCTGCCCTCCCAGTCCGTCCTATTCGATGCACGTAGTCTTCGGCATGAAGTGGCACATCAAAGTTAAAAACGTGG
>PBOV01000036.1 GCA_002724505.1 Rhodospirillaceae bacterium
AGCGGTTGACTGCGTAAACTGTGTTCCCGTCAGCTGCATTCCGTCGCCCGAATCACCCGCAAAACGAATGACCACAGATTCTAGAACTTCGCGGCCGCTATCGTCGGTTTCTTTTAGTAATGTAGCCATGGTTCCAATTAGATTTATCGCGAAAAGGCCAGAGTTTTGGTGTATTTAAATGTCTTCAGCTCTCAAGATATACCCGATTAAAAATTGTATGTACACGTACAATTATTATGACGCCAGTATCAGCTAAGTCCAGAGATTGTCAAGACTATCACTAAGAATTTCAAAACAAAAAAAACTTAAAATTTTGCACAAAATTATGGTGTTTGATCCTCCTTTACACAAAACAGCCGCTCACGGATATTTGTATGTATACAAACAAATATTTTGTGATAGAGCTTTCACTGGGAGGGAAGTTATGTCCGACAGTGCNAATAAAAAAAGTGATGGCCTTATACGGTGTGATGCATGCCCAGTTCTTTGTCGAATTCGGGAGGGTAGGACCGGCGCCTGCGATCGCTACGGTAATGTAGACGGCAAATTAGTTCGGATGGACCCACTCGTAGTTGCNCAGAAAGTTTTGGCTANAGANGGAGAAATGGTTCGATTTGCGGAGGCGTCAGAAAATTGGGATGGATCTCTCCTCAGTCAGGCGCCAACTTTTTTGACTGGTATCGGTTCGAAGACTACTTATCCCGATTANAAACCTGCACCTTTTATTGTCTCTTGTGANCATAAGGGGGTTGATATGGTTACAGTGGTTAGTGAAGGAGTTTTTAGTTACTGCGGCGTGAAGGTAAAGATCGATACCGATGCCTATGTCGGGCCTGAACCTGCACCAATCCGAGTGAATGGAGAGCAAGTNGGGCATGTGACAACGGCCGAATATGGTTCTCAAATGCTAGCAATAGGTGGTGTTCGCCATTTAACCGGTGGCAGTAAAAAAGAAGGTAATGTTACTTGCAATACAATGATGCGGTTGTGTAATAAAGAAGCTGTTGAGATGACAGTGGACGGCGGTGCGGAGATCGTTGTTCAGTCTGGCAAACCACCAATAATCAANGGTATTCAAGAAGAACGAATGCGTGTTGGCTGTGGGTCGGCTACGGTTGGAATTTTTGCTCCACAATGGCACAATCATNTTGATGAGGTGATTGTCGTTGATGATCACATTACAGCGGTTCTAAGCGAGCATCAGGCGGGAAAATTTATCGATATGCCGCCAGCGGGGATCAAAGTGCGTGGCCGNCGGTCAACACCCGGGCGATATTTCCAAGTTGCAGATCATGGTTCCGGTTGGGGTGGGACAGACATTATAGACCCTCTTGATATAATNGAGAAAATCGACCCCGATGTTGCGTGGGCTGGACAAAGGTTATTGATGGTTTCAACGACCGGGCAGGACTCGGCGTTTTTCGAATTAGATCAAGATCTCAAACCAATTCAGCGAAGTATGCCAGAGGCTGTAAAGGTCGTCGTTGATAGAATTGGTGAGAACTGCGAGCCAGCATTATGNTCAGTAATGTTCATGGCCGGTGCAGGCGGAAGCCTTCGTGCGGGTGTAACTGTCAATCCAGTCCGGCTCACACGCTCAGTTAAAAATTCTCTTACTCAGGTTACGTGNGGGGGNGCGCCAGTATTTGTTTGGCCCGGGGGTGGAATTACATTGCTAGTGGACGTAAATGAGATGCCGGAAAAATCCTTCGGGTATGTACCAACCCCNGCACTAGTCGCGCCAATTGAGTTTACTATAGCNGCGGATGAATATGANAAACTCGGTGGCTATATAGATCGTGCTCAGNCGCTTGAAGACGTCCTCAAAAACGAAGAAATTCGATCGGTTCCCTGGAACGAAAATCACCCGTGGCCTNTNANCGTTGGCAAAGNTATGGAAGACGTAAAAGAAAATTGAATGTTTGCCCCCGCTCAGATGGAATTTTTNNCGGATGGTAGAAGGCTGCATCTTAACCATGGCCCCATTGATCTAATTATTCAGGCTGTTGGGGATCCAGACGACGTCCAGCTATCCTATAACCAGGCGAAAGACTTTTTTCCAGAAATTTTGCCGACATTGGTTAGTGAACTATCCCACCTCAGAAAGCCGTTTGACGAAACCTGGCAACCNGAGGGATCTGTTGCTCGACGAATGCAGAGGGCCTGTTCAAAGTATTGTTCGGAGTTTTTGACNCCGATGGCGGCCGTGGCCGGTGCGGTGGCTGATGAGGTCTTGCAGAAAATGNTTTTTGGGGGGTGTCTTCAGAAGGCCTATATTAATAACGGAGGTGATATTGCATTCCATTTAACTCGAGGACAAAGTTTAACGGCAGGGCTGGTNACGGATTATCACATNCCACATCTGGATGGTGAATGTCTGCTGACCTTTGAGATGCCTGTTAGAGGGATAGCCACAAGCGGATGGAAAGGGCGCAGTTTTTCTTTGGGAATAGCGGATTCNGTAACAGTTCTCGCTGGCGATGGGGCCTCTGCAGATGTTGCGGCTACATTGATTGCTAATGCAGTTAATACCGATCATCCTGCTGTTGAACGGAAACCCGCCTCAACACAAGATCCTGATAGTGATTTAAATGATTGTCTGGTTACTACACGGGTTGGAAAGCTAGATCANGAGGCAGTCGATGACGCATTAAATGCTGGTGAAAAGTTAGCGCTAAAGATTAAGCTGTCTGGACACATCGTTGCTGCGGTGCTGGTATTACAAAATAATTTTCGGGTTGTTGGTGCGGTACCCAGCGGATTTGTCGAGCAAAAGATGTAAAAGGTGAACTATGGATGACGCAAGAAATATATCAGGTATACAGACGACACCGGAGGGAAGTTTTGGTGACCTAGTTAAGGTTCGAAAATTTGTAATCCATATTGAGGAAATACTTCATGAATTTGGACCTCCGGCTGAGCCACCACAGCTAAAAGGCTATATTGCTGCCGTCGCGGCCAACCCTTATGCGGGGAGTTATGTAGAGGACTTGATGCCGCTGATGGAGGCACTAAAGCCCCTTGGTTTGGCAATGGCACAACGTTTAATCGATTCGCTCGGTGGAGCAAATAAAATTGTCGCCTATGGAAAGTCAGCGATTGTAGGAGAAAATGGCGAATTGGAGCATGCGGCATTATGGCATGAGCCAGGAGGGTACGGCATGAGACAACTGATAACTCCCTCAAAAGCTATCGTACCATCAACTAAGAAAGTTGCTGGACCTGGTCGCCCAGTTGATGTGCCGCTGGCCCACGTGAATGCAGCCTATGTCAGAAGCCATTTTGACTGTATTGAGTGTGAAATTCCCGATGCACCGCGGGCGGATGAAATCGTCTGGATACAGTCTATGGCGACCGGCGCACGGATTTATGACCGCGCCGGTG
This sequence comes from Rhodospirillaceae bacterium, assembly GCA_002724505.1. Lineage (GTDB taxonomy): Bacteria > Pseudomonadota > Alphaproteobacteria > MPNO01 > UBA2964 > UBA2964. Next base: position 3,385 of record PBOV01000036.1, read on the forward strand.
GGTTAAAGGATTCCGATGTGCAAGGAGAGGATGGATTGAAATGAAGGCGAGGATTAGAAAAACTCAAGTAATTGTTGAAACAACACATAGCGATATAGGTAGACCGGTCGACCCTATGACCCGCAAGGCGTCAGCGCTCGCGGTAATTGAAAATACATTTGCAGGACGATACGAAGAAGATCTCTCAGATCTTATGGAAATCGGCGAAGAACTTGGCGGCTACCTTGGTAAAATGTGCGTTGACGCGCTTGGTATAAAACCAGAGGAGGCGGAAAGTTACGGTAAGGCCGCCATCGGTGAAGAAAACGGAGAGTGGGAGCATGCAGCAGCAATTTTGCATCCCAAGCTCGGCGCACCACTTCGCAAGGAGGTAGAGAAGGGGGCCGCTTTAGTGCCATCCGTTAAAAAGCTCGGTGGGCAGGGAACGAGGATTGATGTCCCCTTAGGACATAAAGATGCCGCTTACGTGCGCAGTCACTTTGACGGCATGGAAGTCGGCATGGCCGACGCCCCTCGTGCTAACGAGATTTTAGTAGCGGTTTCTGTTACGGACTCTGGACGGCCCTTCCCCCGTGTCGGTGGTTTGACTGCTGATGAGGCGGTTGGTGAGGATGGGCTTCGGTAAAATTTCGATCGGAAAAAGATGAAATAGTTGTCAGGTTTGCAGCAGTCCAGATAAGGGTGTTGTACTTAAAGGGCCTATTCCTCTTTCGCCTTATAGGTTTCCCACTCGTCCTTGACGCGATCCCAGTGTTTTGAAGCGCTATGTTCGCCAACTTGTCCAGGCCGAAATTCTTCTCCCTTCGGGCCAGGCATCGTGAACACCTTGGTTACGTGCGTGTAATCCATATATCCCATTCGAGCTAGAGGCTGTATTTTGACCCAATCCACTTTGCCATCCGTTAGAGCCGCGTCGTTAATGTGAATACCAACAACTTCACCGATAACGACGTGGTGGACACCTTTCGCTGAATTCGAAGGAAGAGTAATCGTAGAATGAAATTTACATTCTAAATTGACTGGGCTCTCNGCCACACGCGGGCATTTTATTAATTTGCAAGGAGCCGGGGTTAGGCCGCACATTTCCAACTCGTCAACATCGGGGGGTACGTGCTTTGATGAGAGGTTTACCTCATTACGCAGCTCGTAGGTCGCCATATTATATACAAATTCTCCTGTATCTTCTGCGTTCACNACNGAATCTTTGCGTCGCGGTTCGGCTTCCATACCGTCTATTGCTCCGGANCCNGAAAAAAATACAAATGGNGGGTCATAGGCGAGTTGATTAGAAATCGAAAATGGCGCCAAATTNATGATNCCTTTATANCTAAGGGTCGTAATCCAACCAATCGGNCGCGGCACNACGCAGGCTTTAAAAGGATTGTAGGGTAGGCCGTGATCATCATTTTTGGGTTCGAAGAACATNTTTTAGCACCTAAAGTAAAAANTTTACATNATAGCTAAACAGAGTATGNCATCGCNGGCTGAAGGCGAGAAGGACAGGTTAATAATNAATTAAATATTNNTTTGTATTGCTTNCCACACCCTGTGCGGTGTCGCNGGGGCATCCATCTCNGTAATACCTTTGTCTTCNAANGCGTGATAAATNGCATTCATTACAGCTGGCATAGAGCCNCCGTTTCCGGCNTCCCCGCAGCCNTTNACNCCNAGCGGATTAGTAGTGCANGGCACGTTNCGGGTGGAGAAGTCAATGCTACAAATATCGTCTGCCCGNGGCATGCAATAATCCATGTAAGAGCCCGTTAAAAGTTGGCCNTCATCATCGTAAATAGTGTGCTCTACTAATATTTGGCCAACACCCTGTAGGACCCCACCTTGCACTTGGCCNTCGACGACTAGAGGATTAATGACGAGACCAAAATCGTCTACGACAACGTACTTTACGACTTCAACGACGCCGGTTTCTGGNTCAATTTCGACCTCACATACGTGACAACCGTTTGGAAAACTTGACGGACTTTTNTCNTGGACTGCCTTNGTGTCGAGGTCGTTTGGTATGTGGGCCGGTAGGTCTCTTGAATCACGAAGCCACTTGGCGAGTGTTATAACGTCGATGGTCTTGTCCGTACCGGCTACTGTAAAATTGCCTTTAGCAAATTCAATATCCTCGACTGCAGCCTCTAAAACGTGTCCGGCGGCGGCTTTACCTTTTTNAATTATTTCGCCGGCACAATCGGCGATTGCGTTTCCAGCACCAACCAGCGTTTTTGAGCCGCCGGATCCAGAGGCGCCGGGGCTCATCTCATCCGAGTCGTTTTGAATGACTTCAATGGATTCGTAAGGGATNCCGAGACGTTCATGGAGAATTTGTGCAAATGGGGTCCGATGACTGGTACCCATATCCTTTGCNCCTGTNACCAACGCGACTGNTCCATCGTTGCGGAAACGAATNTCTGCGAGCTCTCCAGCGGCGCCTGTATTCTCAAGGTAGTTGGTAATGCTCGCGCCGCGTAATTTACCGCGCGCAGCGGAGCTAGCCTTCCGGGCCTCAAAGCCAGCCCAGTCAGCCCTATCTAGGGTGGCGTCCATAATTGCCTCAAATTCTCCACTATCATAAGTCTGCCCATTTGGGGCTTTGTAGGGCAGGGCTTCAGGAGTAATCAGATTGCGACGACGCAGTTCAACTCTGTCGATACCCATTTCGCGCGCNGCCTTATCAACAAGTTGCTCCATGATATATTTGGACTCAGGTCTCCCTGCACCCCGATATGGTCCTGTGGGGACTGTATTNGTAAATACGGCTTTCGTTTCATAGGAAAAGGCGGGCGTTTTATAAACACTAATTATATTCCGACAAATGACATTGGTCATCGGTGCNGGCCCCATTGCCGTTAAATAGGCGCCACAATTACCTACGCCGGTAACTTTTAAGCCCAAAAAATCTCCGTCCGCACTTAATGCCAGCTCGGCGTTGATTATGCTGTCGCGGCCTTGGTGATCTGAAACAAAGCTCTCCGACCGGTCGGCCGTCCATTTGACTGGAAGACCAAGTTTACGTGCGGCATATAGGATAGAAATGGGCTCGACAAAGGCTGCTCCTTTCATNCCAAACGAGCCGCCGACGTCGTTAGAGAGAACNCGAACTTGNTCGGGCTTAACCTTGAAAATTGCATTAGAGAGCGCGCCACGAACTCCCATTACACCCTGCGTCGGCATATGAACGGTAAATTTTTCNAATTTACTATNGTACTCNCCAATCACCGAACGAGGTTCCATAGCATTTACCACGACACGAGTATTATCGATCCGCATTTTAGTAATATGCGAAGCGTTAGAGAATGCGTCTTCTATAGCCCTCTCGTCACCAACAAAAAAATCTAAGCATACATTTCCCGGCGCCTCGGTGTGCAAAAGTGGCGCTCCATCTTTTACGGCCTCTTCGGCATGGGTTACTACCGGCAACGGTGAGATGTCGACAACTACCGCATCTGACGCTTCCTGTGCCTGTGCAACAGTTTTGCCAATAACGACGGCAATCGGTTCTCCGACGTGGCGGACCCGATCAAATGCCAAACCAGAGCGCGGCGGAACAACGTATGGGCTGCCATCTCGGTTTTTTAGTGGAAGACCACTCGGAATATTACCAATATCGTCAGCACGGAGATCTGAACCGGTAAAAATTGCTATGATCCCCGGCATTTCCGACGCTTTGGTAGTATCGATGGATTTAATTTTGCCATGTGCCACATTGCTGCGCACGAACCGGGCATACACCTGGCCATCAATATTTGTGTCGTCGGTATAGTTTCCGCCTCCGGTAAGGTGTCTGGGGTCCTCGGTTCGTGTAACGGGTTGGCCAATGCCAAAATTAAGAGGCATTTCTGTTGTATCTGGCGCCATAATTTTAGATTACCTCCGGTATGTTGACAGCGGGCGGAGTATTTCGGCTCCGGTTACAGGCAATCTCTCCATCAATGATCACCATCCCAATACCAGGGATGTCGCCAAGACCAATGGCTTCGAGTACATTTTTTCCGGCCGAATGTTGTGGTGCATCAAGGAAAACCAAATCAGCGGCCCTGCCCACTTCAATTAATCCGCAATCGAGTTCCCGGACCCTCGCGGTATTGCCAGTTGCGAAGCAAAGCACAGTCTCGGCAGCAACATCGCCGAGGGAAGACATCATTGCAATCATTCGGATTATACCGAGTGGTTGGACACCAGAACCAGCGGGACCATCAGTGCCCAAAATCACCCGGTTTTCCTCACCGAGCTCAAAGGCTGTTCGCATTGCATAAAGCGCGGCTTTTTCATTACCGTTATGAACAATTTCTATCCCGGCACTGCAGTCTTCGCAGAGACAACGGATTTGTTCTAGAGGTAGCGCCGTATGACCGCCATTTATATGACCTATGATGTCGGCCCCCGCTTCAAGAACGACGTCCTTATCAATTAATCCTGAGCCGGGGATGGAAGGGCCGCCTGTGTGAATGGTACTCTGAATGCCGTATTTTCGAGCCCAGTCAACCATTATTTTCGCTTCGTCGCCGGCCTTAACACCGCCAAGGCCAATTTCCCCAAGTAAAGTAACCCCTGCTTCTGCCATAAATTTGAAATCTTCTTCCACCATATCTTTTTCAAGGATTGGCGCGCCGGCATGCATCTTAACTTTGCCTGGGTAGGCACTGAAGGAGCGCTGTGCGGCGATAGCAAGAGCTACGACACCCTTTGGGTCGCGTGGCCGCCCCGGAAAATGTGCCTCCCCTGCGGAAATCATTGTCGTAACGCCGCCATGCATTGAACTATCTATCCAGTTCACTTGAGTTTGGCGTGGGGTCCAATCTCCAGCGACCGGGTGGACATGACTATCGATTAGGCCAGGCGAAAGGGCTGACCCTTTAGCATCTACCGTCGTATCGGCCCTATCGATATCAAGGTCTTTCTCTTTTCCAACTGCTGCGATTTTTCCGTCTTCAACGACAACTGTGTTTGCGTCTAGGATTGGCTCCTCCAATGCGCCAGATAGCATCGTTCCGATATTTTTGATTACCAGCTTGTTTGTCATTTCCTGCTCCCCGGCACCAGAATTTTGTATAATTACCTATACTGGCGTGAGGCGGTCCAGTAAAGGCGCTGACATGTAAATTATAAGGAGTTAATTCGGGCGAAGCCGTCTATTCTGCGGCGGAACGGATAAAATTTTCGGGACTTGTGTTAAATGCTTTAAGGACCTGCTCCGTCATTTGAACATCACCGAAATTAAGATAGAGCGCGTTTAGCGTTGCCTCATGACCTGCAATGGTTCCTGCAGCGCAAGCATCTTCTACGACAAGTGTATGGTAATTCATCATCATTGCATCTCGGGCGCTAGATTCAACACAGACATTGGTAGCAACACCACAGAAGATTAGCGTGTCGATGCCATGTTCCCCAAGGATATTTTCAATATTTGATGCGCCTGGAATAAAGGCTGAATAGCGGATTTTATTAATCTTTGGATCTTCCTTGCGGACGTCTAAGCCTTTCCAAAGCTTGAACCCCTCTCCGTCTTTAGCGAGTTCTTTTTTTCGGGTTGCGATACGCTCAGGCGTCATCCGCCCATAATGGGCGCCCCATCCTTTGAAAGCTTCTGGATTAGTGACATTGCGGACCCATATGACTTTCCCACCAAACTGACGCATTGCCATCGCTAGCTTATTAATATTGGGGACAATCCCTTCTGCATATTCGCAATACGAAAGCTGGTCTTTTGCAATATAAAAATTTTGCATGTCGATTACGATCAATGCGGTTGATTTTGGATTGAATTTTGTAAGGCTATGAGGTTGACCATCGCGCTTGGTAACTTTTTCGATATTTTCCGATAACAAGCATGACGAAATACGAGACATTTTAACCTCTATATTTGTTTTTATTCGAGTTGCTTACGTGGATTCGAAAACCCGAAGGGATAACTAACGCGTTTTTATTATTGACAACTATTACTCTGCTGCAGCGGCCGCAACATTTTGATCCAAAAGTGCTATGACCTCATCGGTTGATTGGACGTCACCAAATTGAAGGTAAAACTGGTTGATAGAATTATTATGAAGATCATCATCCGGTGCGGCGCACCCATCCGAGATCATCATTGTCCGATAGTTTAACATCATTCCGTCACGCGCGGTGGACTCACAACAAGTGCATGTCGAGACGCCAGTAATCAGAAGGGTATCTATATTCTTCTCTTGCAGGACAGCTTCAAGTTTGGATGGAGAAGGTAAAAATGCAGAGTAGCGTGTCTTAGGTACGATTTCGTCTTCGTCCAGGACATTTAGTTCTGGCCAAATATCAAATCCGCTCCCGCCCGGCTCCATACCAGTAACCCGTTTTTCACCATTTTCTGGCGTCATCCTATCGTAATAAGCTGACCAGAATTGTTTTGATTCTGGGCCAGAGTGGGTTTGTATCCAGATTACTTTGCCGCCAGCGCGACGAGTAGCTTCCGCAAGTCTGTTTACATTGGGAACAATTTCCCTAGCGATCGGGCACTCAGAGGGCTGTCCTTCACCCATGAAATAAATTTGCATATCAACAACTACTAGCGCTGTCGCTGGACCGTCTAGCGTTTCTACGGAGTGCTCCTTACCACCACGCCGAAGCATAGTCGCGATGTGCTCGGGCTTTATGTAGGCATTATGCATATTAGTCTCCTAATGGTTGATTTGCGTTCCCAAAACTTAGACTTTTTATTGTAGCTCATTTTTGCGGTGGATCTTGTTTTTTTTATACGCTGCCCCCTCCACTTGCACTGATCACGTCACCGGTTACATACCGCGCCTGATCTGAGATCAAAAATCGTGCTACATCTGCTATATCGTCTGGCTCGCCGATCCGGTTGAGCATTGACTTATTCGCAGCATTTTCCCTTGCCGCATTGGTGTATTCGGCAATCATTGGTGTTTCGGTTGCCCCGGGCGCCACTGTATTCACCCGAATATTATATGGCCCAAGGGAGCGGGCGAGGGAGCGGTTCAGTCCATAAATAGCTGCCTTTGATGTTACATATGCCGGACCGCCCCGGCCGCTTCCTCCCCCAACACCACTAGCCTGTACCGAACCAGACGATGTAAGGACAATAGCACCTCCGCCATTTTCTTTCATCCACTCTCCGGCCGCTTTTGCGACGTTAAAGGACCCAACGACATTGACCTCCAACACTCTGTTGAATTCTTTATTGGAAACATCCTCCCAATTTAGCGTCGAATGAATTGCTGCAAAATGACACACCGCATCGAGACGTCCAAACTTATCGATAGTCTGTTTGACTGCATTGCGGCACGCTTCCAATGAGGAGACATCAACTTCGAGTGCAATATAATTATCTTCATGAGCGGCATTGAGGACTGTTGCATGGACGGGCTTTACGTCTAAAGCTGTTACCTTATTGCCGTCTTCAAGTAAGCCGCGCGCGCAGGCGGCGCCAATCCCGCCCCCTGTTCCCGTAACCAAAACAATTTTTTTAGCCATTCTTCACTTCCCCATATGCAAATTTCTAAATCCATTGCTTTATATTATCGTATAAAAGGTTGTGAGGCTAATGCGGTTTGAGGCTGTTGGATACCACTTCAATATTTTTCATATTCCGATTACTGTAAATTTAATAATAGAAATTGGATAAGAAAACCGCTTGTTCGGCCTTGACAGTGACGCTCTGATGATATCCCATCGCCCGCAACTGGGACATTTAATGAGCCTAGCAATAGGGCCTGTCTTTAATCGGACGTGCTGACATAAATCTCGGGAGCTTCAAGAGTA
>PBOV01000037.1 GCA_002724505.1 Rhodospirillaceae bacterium
AAAAACAATGAAGCGCATCAAAAAATTGCAACCATAACAACAAATTTTGTTGCCCCATGGGCGCGTGGTCATGGGCTTGCGAGGGACCTTACGATGGCTTGTGAGCGCGCCGCAAAACGGCAAGGCGTTTGGTTTATCAACCTAGATGTTCGAGAGACTCAGCAAGCAGCAATTCAACTTTATGAGTCTTTTGGTTACGAATGTTGGGGTACAAACCCTAATTACGCGGTTGTTAACGGAAAAAAAATTGCCGGACACTATTATACAAAAGATTTGAGGAAGAATTTAAAGTTGAAACCGCTTGCTAAGATTTCCTCGGCTAAGAAGGTTTCGGGTAAAAAAGCGATTAAGAAATGATTTTGTTTCCGGCGATTGATCTAAAAGACGGCCTCTGTGTCCGCTTGCTGCGTGGTGACATGGGTCAGGCAACAATTTTTAATCCCGACCCTGTTCAGCAGGCACAAGAATTTCAGGCGGCGGGGTTTGAGTGGCTTCATTTAGTAGATTTAAATGGGGCGTTAGAGGGCAAACCAATGAATGCCGAAATTGTGGGCGAAGTAGTGTCTTCAGTTAATATGCCGGTTCAACTCGGTGGTGGTATTCGCAATAAAGACATCCTTGATCATTGGATTGATATAGGTGTTAGCCGTATTGTTCTGGGGACAGCCGCGCTATCTAATCCAGATTTTGTTTATAAGGCTTGTGATGACCATCCGGGTAAAATTGTTATTGCTATTGATGCGCGTGATGGCAGGGTCGCGATAGACGGATGGACCAAAGACTCGGGTGTGCGGGTATTAGATCTTGCTTTACGATTTGAAAATTGTGGTGCTGCAGCGATCCTTTATACCGATATTAATCGGGATGGGGCGATGGGGGGGGTGAATATTGAGGCCACGGTAGATCTTGCTTTCGCTCTGACAACACCGGTTATAGCGTCTGGAGGCGTTTCTTCTCTGGCCGACCTTAAAGAACTGAAAGAAAACACCGCCGCAGGCATAGAGGGGGTGATTTGTGGGCGGGCCCTCTATGATGGTCGTATTGAGCCGGCCAAGGCAATTGCGATGTTACGAGACACCCAACCTTCAGGTGTTTTCAAATGTTAAAAATGAGGGTGATACCTTGCCTCGACGTTAAAGAGGGGCGCACTGTAAAGGGCGTAAATTTTGTTGACCTTGTTGATGCCGGGGATCCAGTAGAGCAAGCGAGGCTTTACGATAGGGAGGGGGCTGACGAGTTGTGCTTTCTTGATATAACCGCCTCTCATGAAAATCGCGACACACTTTTTGATGTTGTTTCGCGTACCGCGGAACAATGTTTCATGCCTCTTACAGTTGGTGGCGGCGTTCGGTCAACGGATGATGTTCGTAAGCTTCTGCTAACAGGGGCAGACAAGGTGTCAATTAATTCGGCGGCTGTTCAAAGACCTGAATTAGTTCGTGAGGCTGCAGAAAAATTCGGTACTCAATGTATAGTTGTCGCAATCGACGCGAAGAAAACAGGATCTAATAATTGGGAAATTTTTACGCATGGGGGTCGAAAGGCGACAGGTATTGATGCTGTAAAGTGGGGGCAACGTATGGCGGATTTTGGCGCTGGTGAAATTCTTCTTACCTCTATGGATCGAGATGGTACAAAATCGGGATTTGATATTGCTCTTACCAAAGCGGTCGCCGATTCTGTTACAATACCCGTTGTCGCGTCCGGTGGCGTTGGTTCAATGAGTCATTTAGTAGAAGGGGTAAGGGATGGCCATGCGACCGCGGTTCTGGCGGCGTCAATCTTTCATTTTGGGACTTTCAAAATTGCTGAGGTAAAGGCCTACATGGCTTCTGCTGGTATTGCTGTTCGCCCGGTTGCATTTTAATTCGAATTAAATTTACGGAATGTTCTTATGATAAAACCGGAAAATGATATAGAAATTTTGGAGCGGCTTTATGCCGTGATCCAATCGCGCGTTGATGTAGACGCTGACTCTTCATATACCGCATCTCTTCTGGCCGCCGGAACGGCAAAAATTGCGCAAAAGTTTGGGGAGGAAGCGGTGGAGACTGTGATTGCAGCGACTATCGGGGACAATCAACAGATCGTTGGCGAAAGTGCTGACTTGCTCTATCACCTACTGATAGTTTGGGCCGCTAGCGGAGTAACGCCAGACGATGTTTGGAAGGAGTTGGCGGCGCGTGAGGGTGTCTCCGGGATTACAGAAAAGGCCTCACGCACAAATTAGTATGGAAAAACCCTTTATAGGGAGGAAAACGCTGTGGCTAATTATGACAGCAATAATATCTTCGCAAAAATCTTAAGGGACGAAATTCCTAGTAAAAAGGTTTTGGAGAGTAATTTTGCCCTCTCATTTTATGACATAAATCCCCAGGCCCCAGTGCATGTGCTAGTGATCCCTAAAGGTCCGTACGTTTCTATGGCCGATTTTTCTGAAAATGCGAGCAGTGAAGAGGTAGTAGATTTGTGGCGCGCGGTGGGTGAAACGGCTAAAAAGCTTGGCTTAGTAGAAGGTGGTTACCGTATCCTGTCCAATCATAGCACCCATGCGCACCAGGAGGTCTTTCACCTTCATATCCANATACTCGGGGGTCATCCTCTTGGGCCAATGTTGGAAGGCGGCGATGTCCCCCCTGANGGAAGTTGGCAGCGATCGGNATGATTCTTAGGTTTTGTTATTTTATTAACTGCATAGGATAAAGGGGTTAAAAGACTAATCTAACGCCNCNTCCTTTNCTGTTAAGGGAGTAAAAATTTAATGCTTATTCTTTACGATGGGACGACTTCAGTTTGTGCTATAAAGGTTAGGCTTGCCTTGGCTGAAAAAGGGCTCGAATTTGAAAGCAGGAATATCGACCTCAGAAAAGGTGAGCAGTTCGCAGTTGATTACCTCAAACTTAATCCAAATGCAGTCGTGCCGACGCTTGTAGACAACGGTGAGGTTATTTTAGAATCTTCTATTATTATTCAGTATCTTGAAGACCTAACGAATGAGAACCCCTTACTCCCTAAAACCCCTCTTAATCGGGCTAAAATGCGATTTTGGCTCAAGCGGGTTGATAACCCAATCCACCCTTCAGCGGGGATCCTCACCCACGCAACAGCATTTCGGCCAAGCTTTCTTGAAAAAACACCTGAGGAACAAAAAGAACATCTAGCAAAAATACCTGATAAAGCGAGGCGTGCACGCCAAGAGGCAGTTTACCGTGACGGTCTGAGGGCTGAAATTGTTGGCACAGCAATTCGAACTTTTGACAACTTTATCCGGGATCTGGAATTTGATCTCAAAACCCATGATTTTATCGCGGGGCCGGACTATTCTTTGGCGGATGTGGCGGTTACACCATATATAAATCGCTTGGAGGCACTAAAGCTATTGGATGTATGGAGACACGTTGCACCAAGGGTCATTAATTGGTTTGAGCAAATTCGTCAGAGACCATCATTTCAGTCGGCTATCGTTGCGTATCTTACTGATTCAGACATTCTTCACTTTAAAAATATCGATGATAGTTGCGCGGCTAGGGCTCGAGAACTTTTAGAAGAACGTTAAATTTATAGGGTTTTGAGATGATTTTGATTGGCGAGGCGGTCCTCAATAGCATCCCATACTAGTTTTTCGATTTTAATACCGTCTAGTTCATTAATCTCTTGGATCCCTGTTGGTGAAGTAACGTTAATTTCGGTTAAATAATTCCCAATTACGTCAATCCCAACAAAAAGAAGGCCCCGCGACTTGAGGGCGGGGCCAATGATTTCACAAATTTGTTTCTCGCGCGACGTGAGGGATGTTTTAAGAGCTGATCCACCGGCATGAAAGTTAGCACGAGCGTCTCCATCTACAGGGATACGCAAAACACCCCCTACCGGAAAACCGTCTACGAGAATTATGCGTTTGTCGCCTTGTCGTATTTCTGGGAGATAACGCTGAACAATTATAGGTTCGCGATACTTGTCAGCGAACATCTCTATCAAAGCGCTCATATTCTCGTCGTCTTGAGTGATATGGAAAACATCCGCCCCACCGTTGCCAAATAATGGTTTTATGATTACGTCCTTGTGTTCGTCGCGGAAGGCATAGATTTCTGCTTGATCTGAGGTAATTAAGGTTGGTGGCAATAAGTTTTCGAAATGTGTTACGAACAGTTTTTCTGGAGCGTTACGCACCTCCATGGGGTCGTTGACGACTAAGGTGTCTGGATGGACGTGCTCAAGGAGGTGAGTGGCGGTTATATATGCCATGTCGAATGGTGGGTCCTGCCGCATTAGTACGACGTCTACCGAAGATAGATCGGTGAGCTCCTGTTCGCCCACAGAAACGTGATTTCCCATTTCTCGCCGAACTTCTATTGGGTGAATTTTGGCGAAAAGCGTTCCATCCCGAAAAGCTAATTCGGATGGGCTGTAGTAATAAAGTGAGTGACCTCTTGTTTGAGCTTCCACAGCCAACATAAAGGAGCTATCGGTATTAATATTGATCCCCTGGATCGGATCCATCTGAATCGCGACGGTTAAACTCATTTTGTCCCTCGAAAAAAATGGGTCATATTATACTTAGTTAAGGTGGGACCGTACCCTATGCAATAGTATTTCGGCCTCGCTTCGCTCAGCATTGTCTATCGAGCATGTTAGGAAAGTTTCCAGCATAGCCTCAGCGCGATGCAAATTCCCAATTCTGCTATAAAATAGGCTAGCTTCTTGTAATATTGGTAGACGGCGTGGTGCGATTAGGATCATACGTTCAATAATCTCTGCCCCTCTTTTGTAATTTTTGGCAGATATAGCGCGTTGTTTTATATTATTAAGTAATCTGATCAATGTGTCTCGGCGGCTAACGGTGGAATAATGCTCCGGGTGTAACTCAGCTGCTAGCCCTGCCATTTGTTTAAGAAGAGCCCGTAAATCCGCAACATTGTGTACGGCACCATTATTGAATGGATCAACGATCTCGCGATTTGTTCCTTGTTCTAGCCGGATCAAAAATTGTCCAGGAAAGTTTATGCCTGTTGCTTCCCAACGCAGTCTGTGAACGACGTCGAGATAAATAATTGCCAGTGCGACCGGCAGGCCTTTGCGACGATCAATGACGTCCATTAGGTTGGCATTTTGGGGGTCCTCATAGGTATGGATATCTCCTTTATATTGTTTTCTAGTGGCGAGGACCTCGGCCAAAGCATACGTTATTTTGGAAAGGCTTTGGTTTTTATCATTACTAACTATGCTGCCAACCTCATTTGCTAATTCGCCTAAATGTTCTAAGTAGGGATTAATGTTTGAGCGCGGACGGTCTAATGCCGCTAGCAAAAGCGCTGCTTTTCCAATCTCGAAGTCATCGTCATCCTTTCCCCCTATTCTTTTAAGAGCGTCCCTTACCCCCTGATTTTGTATGGTTTTTTGTGCAGTCATTTCTTATTTGGACCCCTCGCTTTTCGCTTGATATCAGTTTTCATGACTACATAATTGACAATACGTCGTACATATTTAATTTGTCGTGCATGATTGCGGACGCGCGCTAATTCGCTGGGGCTGCCCGCAATTCCCATAAGATATACTGTGCCGCCCACTGTATCGATTGAGTAGTTAATTGAATTTACTTTTTTATCCAGGGCTAAGCTGGTTTTTAGTTGTGCTGAAATCCAGGTGTCTCGCGCGAAACCGGATACGCCCTCTGTTTCTGAAACCTGAATTTCGTTAATAACCTCCTTTACCCCAGATGCTCTCCATGTAAGACGAACAGCATCTAAACGCTGCTGTTGATTTGGGACTCTGCCGGTCAGTAAAACACGCCCTTCGGAAATAGCTATATCTACACGCGTTAAAAGAGCTTCGTTTTGATCGATCCATAATCCGGTTATGCGCGTCCGGATTGCTAAATCACTAGCGGAGCTTTTTAGGCCCCGCTCCTCGGACGTCGCTGTTGCTATCCATGCGCCTGTTCCCACAGCGGCGCTAAAGCAGCCACCCAGTAATGGGGCGATCCCAATTAGTATCGCAATTACCATCTTTGTTTGATTAAAGAGGATCACTTTTATCGCTACCTTGTAAACTTACTGCGCTAGTTTGGCACGGCTACATGAATCGCTCCAAGCATCCTTTGTAAGACAAAAAATTTAAACTTATGGACTGTTAACAACTGCGCTTTTGTAAAAACAACAAAAAATAAAAAAAAGCTACAGGTTTGCACAATTCTTTCTTTATTTTATTCTCGGTCTCTTCGCCTATTATTAACTTTTTAATGAAAACTTCGTCTTTAATTTGATTGCGCGCCGATAAATCAGCCGTCGCGGCAGTCCAGTTGCCCCGGCGATTATGTTCGCGGCGTCTCTTACGCTTTGATCGACAAGGGCAGCGCGTAACAAGGAGTCAATTTCTTCATTTGATATCGGTACAGCGACTTCAGGGGGGGCTATAACAATTGTGATTTCACCCTTTAACCTTGGGGCGGAATTAATTTGAGTAGCTAATTCCGCAAGGGTGCCTCTAGCAACCCGTTCGAAGCGCTTTGTAAGCTCACGAGCTATAATTGCGTCGCGGTTACCAAGTATTTTAGCCATATCTCCCAATGAAATGGCGAGGCGTTTAGGGGATTCATAAAAAATTATGGTGGCATCAACTTCGGTCATCCGATTTAATTTTTTTCGCCTGGCGATGGATTTAGTTGGCAAAAAACCTTCAAAAACAAAACGGTCTGTTGGCAACCCCGATACAGTTAACGCTGCCAAAAGGGCGGATGCACCGGGAACGGAGATTATTGAAATATCGTTGTGTAGGGCAGTCTTTACTAGCCGGTATCCTGGATCTGATACCAAAGGGGTGCCGGCATCTGAAACAAGCGCTATTGTCTCCCCAGATTTTAGTCGCTTAATAATTCCTGGGGTGACCCGATCCGCGTTGTGTTCATGATATTGAATTAGTTTAGCGGTGAGGCCGAATTCAGATTTAAGTTTGCCCGTTACTCTTGTGTCTTCGCATGCAATTGCGTCCGCGGCGCGCAAAACAGCCACGGCCCGCAGGGTTATATCACTTAGATTGCCGATTGGGGTGGCAACAATGTGTAGGCCGGTTTCTATATTTGTTGCTGAGAGTTTACTTGCTAGTACCTCGGCGATAGGTTTGGTTTTGGCCCAACTGCTTCGTTTCCTTTCGTTTGGAAGATCGCTAGATGGATTGCGCAAACCAGTTTCTTTGTCTGCATCAAAACGCACAGAGCCGCTATAGTAGTCTGCGCCGGATGGTCCCTGCCGCATTTTTAGGTGCTCTCTCTGTCGGGCTCGTGGCTTGCGAGCCCTACAACGTTAAAAGCCCGCCGATAAGCGCGCAAGCCTGGCCGGCGATTAAGCCGCTAAAACCTAAGGTAAAAACATTCCCCACCCCTGTTTTAAGATCGCAATATATAGAAACCTTAAAGCGTCCCCTTGCTGCTTTACCTCTTCTTCCAAAAGTAATTTTAACCACGCCTAAGGAAACTTCTGGCCAAGTGCCCGTTGGGCTACTGCTGCCAATTTCTGGGAAACATTCTAGTCTTGGAAAATCAATGTTACAGGCATCTTTATTAGCAATGTTTGAGTTGGCTGACGAAAATTTTTTATTGTTGCCTCGTGATACTAAAGGAACTCCCAAGGGCGCATTGTTGGCGGCACGAGATGCTATCCAGGAGGGCGCGCAAATTTTGTTGGGGCCCGTCTTTGGAGGGTCTGCTCAAGCCATTGCGCCACTAGCCTCGAGGGCCGCAATTAATATGGTTTCTTTTACAAACGATCGCACAGTGGCATCTGACTCGACCTTTGTGTTTGGGCTGTTGCCGGAGGATCGCGTGAAGCGAATTGTTTCGTATGCCTTTTTACGGGGCATAAGGAGGTTTGCGGCTCTGATACCCGAAGGCCCCTTCGGCAACAAAGTTTTATCAGATTATTCGAAGGCGGTTTCCCAAGTGGGAGGGGTTTTGGTCAAATCTGCGCGGTATGATCGAAATCACTCTTCATTAACTGCGGCAGTGAAGAATTTAGGAAACTATAATGCTCGGAAACGCGCTCTTTTGGCTAAACGAAAAGAATTGAAAGAAAAAAATGATGAAAGGAGTCGTCTGGCTTTAAAACGGCTTGATAAAAAAGAAGTGCTCGGTGATGCTCCTTTCGACGCAGTATTTTTGTTAGAGGCAGGTGATTCGGTTAAGACAATAGCCCCTCTATTACCCTACTATGGGATTGATACCCGAAAGATGCGCATACTAGGGATCAATGATTGGTCCTCACGGTCCATAAGACGTGAGCCAAGCCTGGCGGGAGCTTGGTATGTTGGACTGTCTTCTGATGCGCTTAGTGATTTTGCTGAACGCTTTAAAACGGTTTTCAAGTCTTCTCCGCACGCGCTCGCAAGTTTGGCATACGATGCTACCGCGTTGGCTGCTGTAAAAGGTAGTCGAGGTGGTGGCGGATTTTCTTCTAAAGAGCTTATGGTTAGAAATGGCTTTGTGGGCACCGCCGGTCTTTTTCGACTACGCCGGGGCGGGCTAGTTGAGCATCGCTTTTCTGTGATCGAGGTGCAACCGGATGGCATCAAGGTTGTAAGCCGTGCCCCAGATACGTTCGTGGCAACCAAAGACTAAAATATAACAAGAGCAAACACCGGTAATCCCTACCCTACCCCTTAGCTCANCAAAGCCNCTAAGATAGGGTTAAGCCTTAGCCGACCNTCTTTTGTCGTCCGCAAACCNCGGTTATCCAATACAAGATAATTTGCCTCTAGTAGGGGTCTTAATCGTCGGGGNTCTAAGGCGTCTTNCAACTCTAGGCCGGTCCTACGCAAAAAGTCCGCCCGCGANAGCCCCTTGGTGAGACGTAAACCCATAATCAGGATTTCTTTAATTCGGTTGTTTAAACTGATTATTTTTTTGTGGCGGGTCCCGTGCCCTTGAGATTCGGTTGCTTTTAGCCAATTCTCTGGTCCAGGTATTTGCTCAGTAGCATAACAAGAGCCCTTTGTCCTAATCCGCCCGTGTGCGCCGGGTCCGACGCCTATATATTCTCCCCCCGTCCAATAAGTTAAGTTATGTTGGCTTTCTGAACCCGGCCGGGCATGGTTCGAAATTTCATATGCAGGCAGGCAGTACTCTTCGCAAATCTCTTGCGTTACCTCAAAAAGGGCTGCCGCATTTTCTTCGTCAGGCGCGACGAGTTTTCCTGTTCGCTGAGCGTTGTAGAATGGTGTCCCCTTTTCTATAGTTAATTGGTATAGTGACAGATGGCCCTCTGCGAGATTAACTCCTTCTCGAAGTTCATTAGCCCACGCATCTACAGACTGTTTGGGGCGGGCATAAATTAGATCAAACGAAAACCGAGGGAAGATTTTTGCTGCTAGTTTGATAGAATTAATTGCGAGATCCCGATCGTGGTTCCTCCCGAGGAAATTTAAAGCATTATTTTCTAGCGCTTGGACGCCGATCGAAAGCCGATTTACCCCTGCAGCGCGCAACTCTCTAAATTTCCCGGCTTCGATGGAGGTCGGGTTTGCTTCGAGGGTAATTTCGATGTCGCCCGCAAATGGCCAATTTTTAGCAGACCCATTTATTAGGTTGGCAACGGTTGTGGGCTCCATCAGGGAAGGCGTGCCCCCACCGAAAAAGATGCTGGTGAGCGTTCGGCCAGGGGTCTCTGCTGCCCAGTGAGAAAGCTCTGCTAAAAGGGCATCGCGCCAACGATCCTGATCAATAATTTCCCGGACGTGAGCGTTGAAATCACAATAGGGGCACCGAGACAAACAAAACGGCCAGTGGATATAAAGTGCTAGAGTGTCAGTTTGTTTTCTTTTCATCTGTAAGCTAGGTGCTAAAACAGGCTAGCACCAGCTTCGCAAAAGCTTTTGAACGATGACTTATTGAGTGCTTAATCCCTGGCTCCATCTCGCCAAATGTTTTTGTGCCCCCTTGGGGTAGAAACATAGGGTCGTAGCCGAAACCAAGCGTCCCTCGTTTTGGCCAAACCAGAGTGCCGTAAACACGCCCTGTAAAAATTTCACTGTGGCCGTCTGGCCAGCACAAAGCAAGTGCAGCGACAAAGTATGCATTTCTGTCGCTGCTTTTTCCAAGGCGGCATTCAACTAATTGCATTGCTTTATCAAAATCTTTTTCGGGCCCCGCCCATCGCGCTGAGTAAATACCTGGATCGCCCTGCAAAGCCGGAACTACCAGGCCCGAATCATCTGCCAGAGCAGGTCGCTTGGCCATTTTAGCCGCTAGGTGTGCTTTAAGCTTAGCGTTAGCAGTAAAGGTTTTTCCAGTCTCTTCAGGTTCCTCCAGACCTAAGGAGGCTGCGGAGGTGGTCTCAACATTATAAGGTCGAAGCAAATCCCCTATCTCTCTGACTTTGCCCTGATTATGGCTGGCGATAATAAGTTGTGACCCGGAAAATTGGCGATGTACTTTTGGCATAATTAGATCATGATGATTGAATGGCGGCTTGCTGCAAAGTGGTTAACTCGCTAACTCCCTTGAAGGCAAGATCAAGCAGTTGATTAAATAAATCGCGGCTAAAAGGTTCTTCTTCGGCGGTCCCTTGGATTTCAACAATACCACCACTGCCTGTGAGCACAAAATTAGCGTCGGCCTGAGCATTCGAATCTTCTGGGTAGTCTAGGTCGAGAACGCCAGCGCCGCCGTAAATACCACATGATACCGCGCCCACAGAATCGCTTATTGGGATTTCCTTTAAATGTCCATCGGATACGAGTTTAGAAAAAGCAATATGCAGAGCAACCCAAGCGCCAGTAATGGAAGCTGTGCGAGTTCCCCCATCGGCTTGAATTACATCGCAGTCTAGCCTGATTTGACGTTCTCCCATGCGCGATAAATCAGTTACCGCCCTGAGTGATCGTCCAATTAATCTTTGAATCTCCTGCGTTCTTCCGCTTTGCTTGCCTCGCGCGGCCTCCCGACCGGTTCGGGTATGCGTTGATCTTGGCAACATTCCATACTCAGCTGTAACCCACCCGCTGCCAGAGTTCCGCAAAAAGGGTGGGACATTTTCTTCAACCGATGCGGTGCACATAACATGCGTGTTGCCAAATTTAGCGAGGCATGAGCCTTCGGCGTAGGGGCTAACCCCCGGCTCAAGAGTTATCTCACGCATTTCGTTGTACGCTCTTGCGGAGGGTCGGCTACTCATTTTTATGCTCCTAACTGTCCTATCTATATTGTAGGATGCGCCGCAAGCTAGCCTGTGCAGCCATTGACGTCCACCGCGACGTGGTTTGAACCAGCTTATTGACGTTGAAAAATAGCATCACTACATTCAAAAGGTATTTGGAAAATGCCTGGAGAGGGCGTAGACACCGCCAAGACAGCAAGATGAAGTCCACTCCAAAAAATATTATCAGCGAGCTTAACGAACGTTCGCGCACAGTTTTTTCAGAAATCGTTTCGTCCTATTTGGATGATGGCGAAGCCGTGGGGTCTCGAACCCTTTCACGCCGTTTGGCCAATCCGTTGTCTGCCGCCAGCGTTAGAAATGTTATGGCGGATTTAGAGGGGCTTGGCCTTCTTTATTCGGAACATGTATCGGCGGGACGGTTGCCGACAGATCTCGGCCTGCGGCTTTTTGTAGATGGATTGATGGAAGTCGGAAGCCTTACCGATGGGGAACGGCGATCAATCGAGACACAATGTGCTACTGTAGGAAAAACTATTAACGAGGTTTTGGAAGAGGCATCAGGCGCTCTATCAGGCTTATCTCGGTGTGCTGGCCTAGTCGTCGCCCCAAAAAGTGATCGAGCCCTTAAGCACATTGAATTTGTAAGTCTTGGCGATGGGCGGGCCCTAGTTGTTATGGTAGCCGCAGATGGCTTCGTTGAAAACCGGGTTATTGATATCCCAATCGGAACCCCACCGTCTGCACTAGTTCGCGCATCTAACTATTTGAACTCCCGGCTTGCAGGTAGAACCTTAATTGATGCTGGTGTTATGATTGAGCGGGAAATCGCGGACCATCGCGCTCAGATTGATGAATTGACCCGCGGGTTAGTTGAAGCCGGCCTTGCAACTTGGACGGATGAAGATGATCGTGGAGCGCTCATCGTCAAAGGTCATGCGCGGTTGCTGGATGATGTTAGCGCGGTAGGAGATTTAGAGCGCGTGAGCGCCCTCTTTGATGCTTTGGATACTCGAGATCTTATGGCGCGGTTACTAGAGCTCACACAAAC
>PBOV01000038.1 GCA_002724505.1 Rhodospirillaceae bacterium
AGTCCGTCGGAATTTTCTTCTAACCGCAGGGCCTTGGGTTCGTTGCCCTCTAATGTCGCGGCAATAGACTCCCTTACCATCTTACGCAGCATTATTATGCCGCGATCCGAGGTGCCAAGATGTTCTTGTCGATCACCAAGTAGTTTTTGAGTGCCCTGGGTTACAATATCTTCCTTACGGACATTTCCTCGGAACGGCATTAGGGGTCTTTTATCATAGGGTTTACGGTTATCTTTTGGCTTCTCACGCTCGCGCATCGCCTTAAGATGTTCAAAGAAATTTTTATCCGGCCCCGTATAGTAATCTACTGTGAACATCATGAAACTGCAGTCGTCTTTCGGCGTCATGAACATAAAATGTTCAAAATCCGAACCTTTATTCATCAATTTCTCTGGATCTTCTTTGCCATGAACAAATTCTGTATCGCCGACTTGTAATATACTTGGGAAGCCCAGGCTCATCTCGTCAACCACAACACCTTCTTTACCAAGTGCGGACTTAGACATCACAATTTTCATTCCATAGGGCGTTTCGACAGGCTCAAAATCTGGCGGATCCTCCACACTAAAAAATCGATCGCCCCAGGTTTGATCGCCGTAAGCGCTGGCGCCATGAAGAATCCACACATGTACCGGATCAGCACTATTCTCATAAAAGTTGAACCAGTTATAGTCAAAATGTCTCACGGGTTCGATCTGACGGATGCCACCATGGTCAATAAGCGGTGAGTAGTTTGGAAGCGGCGGAGGCTCGTCTGGTTCTGGTCCCATATAAGCAAAGATCAACCCACCTAACTCCCTCACCGGATACGAGATGTGTCGGACCTTAGCGCAGAATTCTTTACCATTTTTTTCTGAAGGCTGTTCGAGACATTTGCCATCTACGTCATACAGCCAACCATGATACGGGCAACGAATACCCGCCTTTTCTATATCACCATATTCCAGTGACGCACCCCGATGCGCACAATGTTGGCCAAGTAAGCCCATGCGTCCGTCGCCATCACGAAAAATGACTAGATCTTCATCCATAATCTTCAGGGCCAACGGGATATCATATAATTCAGAAGACAGTGCCACCGGCATCCAGTAGCGTCTCAGCCATTGGCCACCTGGTGTCTCTGGGCCTACATGGGGAATATCTTCATTGGTAATCTGCATTGTGAATGCAACTTAATCCTAAAAAAACTTAGTTTAAAACGCCGACATCAACATAAACTTGACGCATCGCCGCGATGGCTTCCTCCGGCAGAGGAGTGGTTTCCCATCGCGGAAACCTTTTTACCGGCAAGCCCCGTAGCCTAAAGGTTTCCGCAATTGTGCCCCGACCATATTTCTTCTGTGTAGAGATAAACATCTGGGTCACCTGGGTAACCTTTGCCTGCGCTTCGGCAGCCTTCCCGTATTCCCTAGCAACCAAAGCGTCATATAGCTCCACCGTCAATTCCGGTACCGAGCTAGTCGGTGGATTAATCATCCCCGAAACCCCAAAGGGTACCAGGCCAAAAAGATCGGCATTCCCCGTAAAAACGGACACATCATCAGGAAAATTTTTAACGTAATCCTCCATCGCGCCATCCCCGTAAGAGACCTTAATTCCGCGGATAGTGGGCACCGCCTCTTTAAGTTTCAAACCAAAATCGGGGGAAATCGAAATACCGCAATATTTGGGGTTTTCGTAAATAAAAATAGGGAGGGTGCAGGCCTCCGCTACCTTACGATAATGTTCAAGAACCGCTGACGGAGGCGCATCACAATAATAATAAGGCGGGATCACGCCAATAGCAGATCCACCAATCTCCTGCGCGTGCTGAGCAAGGGCTACAGTCGTTGGAGTATCGGCACACCCCACATGGATAATTACCGGCACCCTGCCTTTAGNCTGATCCATTATGATCTCAGCCACAATACGGCGTTCGCTTTCAGATAGAGCAGGCCCCTGNCCAGACGAGCCGAGCGCAAACAGTCCTTGGACGTTCGCGGANAAATAAAAATCAACCAGCTGCCGNAGCGTGTCTAAATCTANTGAACTGTCNTCGTGAAACGGCGTTATAACGGGTATCAGGATGCCTCTATACATCTCGTCATCCTCTTAGTTTTCATACCGTAAGCCCAAAATAAATATTAAATATTTACTACCGGAAACAGGGTAAAAAGGAAAGTTACCGAAATTATTACTCGGCCGCTGCCACCTTACTATCGCGCCCCAAACGAAAACCTTCATACCCAGCTGCAGCGAACGCCTCGCATTTTTGGCGATAAGCGCCAACACCACCGATATAAGGCATAAACANGCGTGGNTTGCCGGGAATGTTGGCTCCCATGTACCAGCTGTTAGCCTTAGGGAAAAGAGTTTGATTGGCGACCTCCTGCACATGATCCACCCAGTCATCCTCAGCTTTAAGCTCAGGCTCAATAGTCGAAACGCTATGCTCCCNTAAATAAATCAGCGTATCAGTAACAAATTCTACGTGCTGTTCGATCGAAGTCAGCATATTACTTTTGACCGACGGACTTCCTGGACCGGTGATTGTGAACAGATTAGGGAAGCTCTCTGACATTAGCCCGAGATAAGTTCGCGGTCCGGCATGCCATTTTTCTTTTAGGGTCATGCCNCCCCTGCCCTCTATATCGATCCTGAGCAATGTACCAGTCATCGCATCAAAACCGGTGGCAAAGACTATNCTATCAAATGTAAAAGAACGCCCGCCANTTTCCAACCCAGTCGGAGTGATCCGATCAATAGGCGTGCTGGAAATATCAATAAGATCAACATTATCGCGGTTATAGGTCTCGTAATAATTGGTATCAAGGCACAAACGTTTGGTGCCGATAGGGTAAGTTTTCGGAGAAAGTAATTCGGCAGTTTTCTGGTCGTTTACCGTGGCTGCGATGCGCCGCCTCACCCAAGAGGCCGCAGTTTCGTTCGCTTCAGCGCTGGTCAGCAGATCATTGTAGCTTTTTAGCAAAGTCATACCGCCCGCCGCCCAGCGTTCACGATANGCTTCCTCTCGTTCCTCATCATTTACTTCTAACGCCGAAAGATCCAATGGAGCGACACTGCGAAGGCTACCACTTGGGGACACACGCATATTAGCACGTTTCTCTGCGTAGTTCTCTTTCCANCCCGCTTCATACTCATCAGTCATTGGCATGTTGCGCGCCGGCACCGTCCAGTGCGGCGTGCGCTGGAAGACTGTGAGATGACCAGCTTCCGAAGCGATCACAGGAATTGACTGGATCCCGGACGAGCCAGTGCCAATGACACCNACCCGCTTGCCAGAAAAATCGATCTTTTCATGCGGCCAGTTTCCAGTGTGATAGGTGTTCCCNTTAAANTCATCGATACCCATTATATTTGGCATGTTAGCAGTGGAAATACATCCGGTAGCCATAACGACGAACTGCGCCGTCAACGTCTCGTTTTTATCGGTCTCAACAGTCCANCGGTTAGCGGTCTCATCAAAACGTGCAGNAGTGACTGAGGTGCCGAATGTGATATCTTTGCTGAGATCAAACCGCTCAGCTACATGCTGAAGATAGGCAAGAATTTCCGGCTGGGAGGAGTANTTNTCTGACCAGCGCCATTCTTGCTGCAAATCTTCATCAAACGAGTAGGAATATTGCATACTCTCAACATCGCANCGGGCGCCTGGGTAGCGGTTCCAATACCAAGTCCCGCCAACATCATCGCCTCGTTCAAAACACCGCGCCGTAAAACCGTGTTTGCGCAACAAATAAAGTAGGTAGAGACCAGAAAAACCGGCCCCAACAACAACGGCATTGACAGTATTCCNTCTCGACATAAAACGCTCCCAAACGTTCATCCAAGCGAACCATGNGAAGTAAAAATATGCAAGGTNCTGTTGGTTCCTTGCTATCNTTTACAGATTGCGTCAGGCTTCCCTCCACTAAGACCCTACAGAGGAAGAAAGCCAATNGCTACGATGCTGAAGCAGCCTTCGGGCCAAACCTATAAATCCGACAATATCGCTCCTTTGTCACGCCTCGATCTCCCGGGTGGCGGGCAGGTTACAATCGAGGGCAACTACGCTTATGTCGGCTATATGTACGGGCCAGAAGGCACATCAATCCTGGATATTTCCGATCCACGCGACCCTAAAGTGATCTGGACGACCAAACTCGATAACCCCCAGGCTCATTCGCACAAGGTGCGGGTTGTTGGGGATATAATGGTGACCAATTGTGAACAACGGCCACGCGCTGGNATTCGNATGACTAAAGATTATGAAGATCACGGCGTAAAATTATGGAATATCAAAGATAAATCTAACCCTAAACTGATCAATTATCACAAGACCGGCGGTCGTGGNGTNCACCGGTTCGATATGGATGAGAAATATCTCTACCTCTCCACTGAAATGNNCGGTTTTCTAGGCCATATTTTAGTAATCTATGACTGGAGTAATCCAGAAAAACTCTNTGAGGTCTCTCGTTGGTGGATCCCAGGTCAACATACCGCCGGACATGAAGAGCCAGGCCCATTAAAACGTGAACATCGGTTACATCATGCGNTGCGCTCTGGTGATAAACTCTACGCCGGCTTGTGGATGTCTGGCTTTGCCATCATCGATATCAGTGATNTTGGGNCGCCTAAGACACTCGGCACCTACGATCCACATCCGCCAGAAACCGAACCCAGTCATACTTTGTTGCGCTTTCCGTTTCAGATTGACGGGCGCGATATTGCGCTNGGTGTTGATGAAGAACGTGCTAACCGGCACGAACCTAAAGGCAAACCACATGCCCCGCTTTATNTNTTTGATGTGACNNACCCNACNAAGATGGAATTACTCTNCACNTATCATGTATCAGAAANTGGTATGCCATATACNGGNAATGACATACGTTTTGGAGCTCACCANTTTCGAGAAAAATTTGATGACACGCTGNCCTATGTCACNTGGTTTGCTGCAGGGTTACGGATAATTGATATCGCCAAGCCACACCAACCCGANGAAGTAGCCTTTTTCATTCCAGAGCCGGGTACNGGATATAATGCCCCGCAAACTAACGATGTGGAGATGGATCATCGCGGGTTGCTCTATATCACAGACAAGGCNCGCGGCTTTGATGTAATCGACTTCAAACGCTAGTCGTTATTCTGATTTAGCCTTGTAAATTTANTCGGCAAGATCCGAAACCTTGACCTTTTGGGGCAAAGGCGCTGATCATATGTGCGACGTTCTAAAATTATATTATCTCTGGGGACGCACTGATGGCTAAACAACCGGCTGGTATTGGATTTGTTGAATGTGACGTCTACAGATCGGCCACGAATTATGGCAGGCACACTGATACGCCGCATAGTCATAACCCTCGCCAGACAGTTTCGATTAACGGCAAACGGATTACGACCGTTGATATTCACGCTCATTGCGCAGTCCCAGAGGCCTTGGCGATCCTAGATCAAAATTGTGAAAAGGATACACTCCTAATGTCAAATCCATCCGACCGCATCGCGGCGATGGATGCCCAGGGCATCGANATCTCTGCGCTAAGTATAAATCCATACTGGTATCACGCTAGTCGAGATGAAGCGGCAGAGCTTATTCAAATNCAGAATGAAGCTCTCGCCGAAATTTGTGCTGTCACACCTGATCGCTTCGTTGCATTTGCNACTATAGCTCTGCAATACCCGGACCTNGCCGTAAAACANATTGAGTATGGAATNAAAANCCTTGGATTACGTGGCGTCAGCATCGGCTGCGAGGTTGANGGTGATGAACTTGCAAACNCGAAATTTGATCCAGTCTGGGCCAAATGCGAGGAACTCAACCTTTTAGTCTTTATGCACCCTAAGGGAACGCCAAACATGGTTGCCGGGGGACGCCTTGCTGGTAGTGGTGTTTTGCAAAACACTATTGGGAATCCACTCGATACTACAATCGCGTTATCGCATCTCATTTTTGAGGGTACACTGGACCGTCATCCTGGCTTAAAAATCTGTGCCGTACACGGTGGTGGCTATTTTGCNTCCTACGCNCATCGTTCCGATGCCGTGANCAAAACCTTTCCTGACCGGGTCGGCNCATTGCCCAAAAAACCTCCCACNGAATATCTCAAAGACGGCCAACTTTTCTTTGATACAATTGTTTTTGACCCTGAAGCTTTGAGGTTTCTAATCGCGCAAACGGGAGCGGATAAGATTATGATTGGAACAGACTACCCCTACGGATGGACAGAAACAGAGGTTGAACTGGTAATGGGTACCCCTGGTTTAACGGACGAAGANCGTATCGCGATCCTCGGCGGCACTGCTAAAAAACTTTTAGGNNTACAAGNGACTATATCTTAGGAAGCCCTGCCGTNAGAAAAAAATACCTCATCCAGTAAAATACCNCGGTCATCATAAATCGACCANGCCCCATCTTTTAAACCGTTTTTAAAACTACCTTTTTTAAAAATCTGCCCGTTTTCATAATACATTGTAATACAACCGTCTGGGCGCCCATCTTTAAATTGACCTTCATAATGGACTTGACCATTCTGATAGAACTGTTCCCAGGGGCCATCAAGTTTCCCATCTTTGTACGTCATTTTCTTATACATCTGACCCGACATGTAATACTTAACGCCATCCTCTTGCTGAGTGATTGTTTTGCAGTGCTTGGGTTTTTTGGTCATTTTTATGAATATCTTACCAGTAATTTAACTTGTAAATCAGAGCTATCATTTGTTGACGAATAAATTAAAGGCAAATACTAACTCGCTAGGCCTTCTGAAGCTATGTCATTACTAGGATCAATCCACAGCATATCAAAACGCCATAAGTGACCTTTGCAAACCATTCTGCTGGTGCAATTTTGAATAAAAATTGCCCCAAATAAATCCCTAAAGTGAAAATTGGAAAAATCAGCACCGCTCGTAACAAACTAATCTCACTATAAACGCCATGCGCGGCAAGGCCGACAATCGAAAATATAAGAGTAAAACAAATCGCCGTTAGGACATTAGCTCTTATGAGCTCAGGCTCCGCTGCAGAGTTATGAAAATATATAGCTGAAAGTGGAAATGCTGGCACCCCAAAGGAACCAGTGATTGCTCCCGCAACGGAGCCAGTCGCTATACCTACAAGTTTTCTGCGTCTCCCTGAATAGCGATAACCCAAGATCATGAAGACGGTAATAAGCAGAATAAACGCACCCATACCGCGCCGAATAAAAGACGGATCCGCTGAAACTAGAAAAAAAATACCAAGCTGCATAGTTATGCAGCTAGGCACTAAAACTGGCACAATTTCTTTCCAGTCAGCTTTTTTCATAGCACCAGGGAATATTTGTAATTGAGACGTAAGCATAAGAATGGATACGATACTAAAGGCTGTGACCGGGCCAAACAAAAGTGCGAAAAATGGTACCGCGAAAAGCGCGCCACCAAAACCGGCGTAGCCTTGAATGATTCCACTAGGCAAAGCAACACAAACTGCGAGTAAAAGACTAATCGTCCAAATACTATTAAAATTTTCCAAAAAAACGTCCATTAGCAAACTATTACAGGGAAATGGGAACTGAGGGCACGGTTTGACGAAAATTATGCAACAGGCCAATCCAAAGCTCTACAAAGAGCGGAGCCCATGATCTGTTCAAGGTCGGCAGAGGACAGACAATCAATCTCTTCAGTAAAATGTCTTACGCATTGAGAATAGGTTCCACCAACAACGCCTAGTATACGGGAAAGGTCAGTACCCCAATAGCACCTTTCAGGCCCGAACGCTTCGACAAGGTCTCGCACATACTCTTGAAGATTTTTGTAAGGGTACGGTTCCGTAGTCTTTGCGGGCAAGCTCGAGAGCTTAACTGAAACATTGGGAAACCGTGATAAACGGACAGTTCCGGCAACATAGGGACGACAGTTTTCATCCTTGGTACCGCCTGGGACTCCCATGTGGTCAAGTATCAGCCGCAAATTAGGGAATTGCTCAGCGATCTCAGCGACCTGAGGCGTAAATTTTGCGGCATGTATCATTGTGGGAACCCCTAACTCCTCAGCAAGAGGCCAATACCAGTCAGCTGTGCCGTCAAACAACCACGTTGCCTCTTCTTTACGAAAAAATGTCAGGCGAACCCCTTTTGCAGCCGGCGTATCTTTTAATTTATAAAGTGCCTCTTTCCCAATTTTTGGGTTAAGCAATGGAATCCGACTTATCAAGCCAAATCGATCAGGATATTTTTCTGCAGCTTCTAACCCGAGGTCGTTACGATCCATATCCCAGGTAGGTGGAACAATTAGTGCCCGGTGAACTCCCGCCTCATCCATCAAATTCTTTAGTTCTTCATAACCAATAGGTTCCTGGCGATGCCCCATTTCGCGCACCAATGCCCTGCCCCCGGGTGTCCAGGGTCTCTTTTCAGTCTCCTTTTCCCAAATATGAACCTGTGAGTCGCAGATAAACATCTTACTCTCTGAGGAAAATTATTATTACTTGCTGCAACCAACTAACCAATCTGCACTTTATAGGGTTTTGGATCGACGCCCCATACAGTTGTCCGACGTAATAGGCGTCGTTCGCCTTCCGAAAAATCGGTCCGAGCATGGTTAAGACACCGGTTATCCCAAACTACAAAATCACCCGGCGTCCAAACATGCTCATAAACAAATTCAGGTTTCTCGAGATGATCAAATAGCTCCTGCAATACTGCATTACTTTCATCCTCCGGCAGCTCAACTATTCTTGAGGTCATTAAGCGACTAGCATAAACAGCGGGCTTTCCAGTTTCCTCATGGGCGACAATTAAGGGGTGTTGACGCAAACCGCTAAGGGAGCGACTTGCCTTATCCTGATTATTATTTGCGTAATACATGTGCTCGGCATGACAATTTTCTAGTTTCGATTTAAGAGTTTTTGGCAATGCTTCATAAGCATTCGCATTATTAGCAAATAGGGTGTTGCCTCCAGACGAAGGGACCTCTA
>PBOV01000007.1 GCA_002724505.1 Rhodospirillaceae bacterium
ATCTATTCGCGAGAGTTAGGTCTTTCCGTCATCGAGGAAGCGGCGGCACAAAAGCGATCAAATCTCACATTCGATGAAGTACTAAAGCTATACCACCGACTAAAAGGCGTTGGGAAAACTAAACTATTTTTTGAGGGATCTGAACGAAGCATTAGGTATCTCAAAGACTGCCTCGGTCACAACAGCATCGATGGCTTGATGCCTGGCGATGCAGGACAGTTTCGCGATTATCTTTTAGATCGTGGAATGTCGTCTTCCTCGGTGAGGAGGGTCATCGCTTCAGTCAGAGCAATGCTTAACTTGGTCATCAAGGAATATGGTCTTTCAGGGCCAAATATTTTCAACGGCATCTTCATTCCAAACGACCTACACAAAAAAGAGCGTCCCCCCATACCCGCTGACGAAATCAAAACCATCCAGAACGAATGTATGTTGGTAGATGACGAACCGCGCTGGCTGTTGGCATTAATCAGCGATACTGGCGTACGCCTGGCTGAGGCCTGCGGCCTTTTAAACTCAGACATCCAAATAAACGATGCAGTCCCTCATCTTGTAATCCGCGAACATCCATGGCGGAGACTAAAAACTTCTTCAAGTAGCAGGGAGCTCCCGTTGGTCGGGGCGGCCCTATGGGCGGCCGAGCGAATAACGAAACGGCAAACCGAGTTCGCGTTCCCCAAATACTGCTCGCAAACGGAATGTAAGGCTAACTCCGCTAGTGCGACTTTAAACAAATGGCTCAAGCCCCGTGTAACGGAGAACTGCGTAATCCATTCGTTCCGCCATAGCCTTCGGGACAGGCTGCGAGCAGTTGAATGCCCCGCGGATATAGCTGATTCAATCGGGGGCTGGACAACGGTCGGTGTAGGGCAGGGTTACGGACGAGGATACGGATTAGACGTTAAGAAGAAGTGGATGCTGGAACTAGAGTAGGCTCGTGTATGAAGTCACTTGGCCCGTGATCCGTGGTCCATGAACCTTGATAGTTGGCGCACCCGACAGGGGTTCGATGCCCTAGATCAGAGCCAAACGAGAACTGAATCCAATAGAATCAATAGCTTAGCAGGACCACCGCTTTGGTCAAGTATCAAAACCTTACCTGCAACCTTGCCGGAACTAGGTTAAAAGCCGACCCGGTGTTCGGGCGGGTCCCTTTGGGTCATAACCCGATTGTCTGTGGCCCATCCAACCGTCGCTCAACCCGACTTGGCCCCTCCGCTTTCAGAGAAACGGGTTTAGGACAGTGGTCCGGGCATAGAGTACCAGGGACAATGCATTCGGGGGCTGGGGCCACGATAAAGGCCGTTTGGGATCAGGAAAGTTATGGGATATGCCGCCTTGAGGTATTTTGGCGTCTATTGATGATTCACACGCGTTCATTTCCCGACTAAACTAGAACCGCAAACGTGCCTTTCGGGCACGCGTTATCCAGAAAGCAAGAAAGAACCTCAGCCCGTTGTGGGCTAATTTTTTTTTGAAATGGAGTAACGTGAAATGCCCAATAGCAAAATTTTAAATCTCCGTGAGGTAATAGACCTTACTTCCCTATCCGAATCTACAATCCGGAGATGGGTAGAGACAGAACAGTTTCCCAAACCTTTAAGACTGGGTGGCCGGCGTATTGGCTGGAATAGCACCGACATTGAAACATGGTTTCTGAAAGATGCAGATAGAGGGGCACAATTATGATAAATTTTGCCACTTCTGCCCGGTTGCTTTCACAAAACGGCTACACGCCAATTCCGGTCGTGGCAGGGGGAAAATACCCCACCATCAAAAACTGGACCAACATCAATTATGAACAGTCGCCTCAGTTGCTGGGGGAGTATTGTACTAAGTACCCCAATGCCTCCACAGGCATTCTTCTCGGTGATGTTTGCGCTGTCGATATTGATGTTCTGGATGAACAGGCTGCAAAGGCCTGCTCTGATATTGTTGTCTCGAAGTTTGGTGAGGTGCCATGTCGTATAGGAAAAGCTCCCAAGAGTGCATATTTCTTCCGTGTGGAGGGAAATTCTTTCTCCAAATTTCGCACAGCTGAATTTAAAATTGATGGAGACAAAGCACAGGTTGAATTTCTGTGTGATGGTCAACAAGTTGTTGTCTTTGGCGAGCACCCGCATACTAAAAAACCTTATAGCTGGTGCGACAAGAGTCTTCTTGATGTCAATATTTCTCAATTACCAACAATCTCGGAGTCGGAAGCCCAGGGGCTCAAAGACAAATTTGAAAAGCAACTAGGCTGCCGTGGTAAAAAGACGCCGGAAAGCAGAGACAGCAAGGCCCCCCTCCCGAACTCTTTAAACGCCATACCCTCGATGAAGGTAATGGAAGAAGCGCTCAGCTTTATCGACCCTCAGGTTTATGATGACTGGATAGCAATAGGGCATGCCCTCAAGACAATTGGCGCCCCCGGACTAAAACTTTTTCTGTCCTGGTCGAAACGAAGACCCGATGGCTCTGTCCCTCGCAATTTTGTCTCCGATGATGATGTCAGGAAACGCTGGAACTCGTTTAAGCCGGTCCGAACCAGCTTAGCTGCAGTTCTTCGAAAGGCCGCAGAGTCGGGTTGGAAAGGGGAGACACCATTTGCACTTAAGTCAAACTCACATACGGAACTTGCTCGTTATATATTGGCAGATTTTAAACTCCGTGAACCCTGTCCGGTTTTTGTAAATGGGGAGCTCTGGCGATTTAAAGATACAAACTGGTCAAAGGTCGAGAATTACGAACAGCGCCTATGGGTCCAGGAGTTGGATGAAGCCCGGTATGGCAGGCGGGAGCGTATAAGGGCGAACAAGAGCCTGATCGACGGCGTTTTATCAGAGCTTCACGCGATGTGCGAAGTCCCGGGGTTCTTTGACGAACCGGCCCTTGGAATTAACTGCCTTTCCGGATTCATTAAACTCTCACCCAATCAACAACCAGTACTTGTTAAACATTCTCCGGAGCAACGCCAAAGGTTTTGCATCAATGCTTCGTGGCCAACTAAGATAAAAAAGACCCCAGCATCCCTCACAGAAAGGTTTTTCAACGGCATTTCCGGCCAAGGTAAAGTGGCTCAGGCTAAAAGAAGTTTACTGGAAGAAATATTAGGAGCTTCCTGCGCTAGTCTGGGAACGTGGGTAAAAATACCCAAGGCGTTTGTACTGCATGGTTCAAGTGCCCAAAATGGGAAGTCGGAATATATCAAGCTTGTGAGGGGGCTGCTGCCAGTTGGCGCACATTGCGCCATTGCCCCTAGTGACATGGCAAAGGAACAGTTCCTGGCAAATTTGTCAGGTAAAACCGCAAACCTGACCTCGGAACTTTCTTCAACACGCGCCATCGCCAGTGACAAGGTGAAAGCGGTAATCAGTGGTGATGTTGTCGCAGCCAAACGCGTTTACCAGCCGGTTTTCCAGTTTAAGCCGAATGCACTGCATGTGTTTGCTACAAATATATTACCGACGTTTTACGACGGGGTCGACGAAGGTATCCGACGGCGATTCATTGTTATCCCATTCGAAGATAAAATTGCTGAAGATAAGATTGTTGCAGATATAGCAGCGAAGATTCTGCAGACCGAGATGGAAATGATTCTGTCACTCGCAGTGGGGGGTGCAGCCCGCATAGTGTCTAAAGGCCTATACAGCCTCCCCGAATGGATAATCAGAGAGACTGAAGCCTGGTTTGCAGACGCTGATACCTTACGAAGTTGGCTAGAAGACGATAAAATTGGGCGCATTTTAGAGCACCAAGGGGGCATCTCTTACGGAGATCTCTTTAAAAGATTTAGGGAGGAAATCACTGATATTGATCCGCGGGAATATGTTCCTCGCTTTCCGGTTTTCAAACGGGTTGTTCGTGAATACGTTAAGCAAAACCCTGAACTGGAGATTGTCAGACGTTCTGCCGGTTACAGAATCATTAAACGCGTCCTGCTATAGCAATGTATTAGGTGTACGTTTATTTCCTAAATTTTAATTGTAAAACCCTCAGGTTCTAATTCTTAAACTTTCAAGATTTTCCTACACTATGTGCACCGGTAGATTCGTAGGCCTGCTGTTAAATTAGCGCATGCACCACGGATCACGCTCCTCAACCCCAGGGTAAAGGGTAAGGCTGTTTAATGTTTCATGGTCCCCGGGCCGTGGTTAGCTGCCGTTAGGGAATAAGCCCGTCCCTCTTGAGCTCGTAAGTAATCCGCCTGAGTTCTGCATTGATGGCCTTGATCCGTGCAACGTGGGCCTTGGACCGTCGNCNNTGCTTCGTGTGCGCNGCTATTGAACGTGCNNTGCCNNCNNNGGTCTTTGGTCCGGTACTCTTGCCACCNTGCATCCGNCACCTGTTGCGGTTGGTGACAACGGGGTTCTGGCACGGCGTTCCTTTGCGGGTTTTNGCNAGGCACCTTTGGCCTGGCCAATNGGCCCCGAGCCGTGTACCACGGCCAGCTTCGATGAGCTTTTTGCGGTTAACTAAAGTTAACATCTCAATTGCCCCTTGTATGAGGTTGAGTGTCTAAATCATTATAGCAGGGATCGTTTGAGGGTGTTAACCCGAGCGATGGCTGGAACGGCCACAGACAATCGAGTTATGACCCAAAGGGACCCGGATGTCCGAGCCGGAATGCTGGTAACGCCACCTCTTAGCCAGATGCGGACCAAAGAACAATTGGAGACAGATGTGTAATTGGATGGCCTAGGTCATTTTCCTGAAATGCATGATGCCCCAAGCGAGGTAGTGTTCGTCTGCACCATTCACCCAATGCCCCAATCCCCGCAACATATTGTCCACGTACTCTTTACCCGACAAAGAAACGGCGACGTCATAGCGGTTTTGCACCTCTTCTCCAATTCGCGAGTAGTGCGTTTTCAATTGGCTGAGCATGGGACGAACCGAGACTTTTTCAAACCCTCTCACCTCCAGTTCTCTCTGGTAGAAGGCGAAGGAGCCCATGGTCTCAAGATTGATGCGATCCAGGATTGGCTGGAGGACACCTTCCGGACAGTCGTCGGACTGCATCGGATCGGTGAAAATGAGTTGCCCGCCGGGATGACAAACCCGGTCAATTTCATCCAACACTTTCGCGCGATCGCCCGAATGCAGAAATGCATCCTGAGACCAGACGATGTCGTAGGCAGGGCCTTCCGCGGGAATATCCTCGAAACTCCCGTGGATGACATTAATTAATTCGTCCAGTCTCGCACTCCTGTTTTTGTCAGAGTTCAGCCTGTTTTGGGTTTGGCTGAGATTTAAGCAATCAACACGACATCCGAACTCCCTGGCCAGGTACCGGGCAGAACCACCGTATCCGGATCCCAGGTCCAGAACCTTCGATTCCACACCAAGTTCCCCGATTGCCTTAGCCATCGTGACCACCGTGCGGTGGCTGGCGGCGGCGATCCCCTCGTCCGGGGTTTCGTAGAGCCCGATATGTATATCCTCTCCGCCCCAAAAATTTTTATAGAATTCATCCGCTTCAGAGGAATCGTAATAGGCCTCGGCTATGGCAACCGTTTCTGACTGGGCGCTAGGCATCAGTATGTTTCTTTTCCGCAACATGAATGAAAAAGTCCGGGTTTTTCTCCTCGTAGGTTTCCTGGAAATCGCCGAACGTCTTGACCCGCTGGAAGCCAACCTCCTTCATCAGTTTGCGGGTATAACTTTTGCGCAGCGGGAACATGTTCAGGTGATATTCAGATCCATCGGGAAAGGCATAACGGAACCTCGCAAGACCATCATCCACATGTTCCGGTTCGGCGGTTACCTGGTCTCCGCAATAGTAATATTTGTGTTTGGAAGAAAAACCATGATCCAGGATGGCGTCATAGTTGCGCTGGTCTATAATCAGAATGCCATCCCATTTGAGGGCAGCGTAAAATTCGGCGAGCGCTCGGCGGCGATCCATTTCGTCGTGTAGATGTGTGAACGAATTACCTAAGCAGATAATAGCATCAAATTTGCCGTTCACGTCCTTGTTCAGCCAACGCCAGTCTGCCTGAACAGTGTGAAGCATAAGATTTTTAGTGCGAGCATTCTCAAAGGCCTTGGTCAGCATTGCCGCATTGCCGTCCGCGCTCGTCACCTCGAAACCGGCATTCAAAAGCTGGACCGAATGGAAGCCCGTCCCGGTCGCCACATCGAGAACTTTTTGTTTGTCGCGAGCTTTCAGAATATCGATGAAAAACTGTCCCTCACTGTCGGCACGGGCATCCCAATCGATCAATTCGTCCCATTTTTCCACAAAGGACTGAATGTATTCTTGTTGATAAAGTTCGGTATCCCTGCTTTTCAGAGGATGTTCGCCATGGTTTTGAATATTTTTAAATTGCTTATTCATACTACTCAATGTTTCCACACATTTACTCACCGTGCCCTCCATCAAATTTGCCAGACGACCTCGCCGCAGCTAGGCCCGCTTGTCTTCACCACCCACCGGATACATTTCCGAGACTGGTGCAAATTGATTCACAGCTTCTACGATTAAAGGGATGCAGCGACAAAAACCGGTATTAAATGGCAAATGATCCGCAAGGCGCACTTTATTCCTCTTATTAGCTATCTCAATACACATAAAAATGCAACTGACAGCCAGGAACTTACTCCAACGCGCCCACCGCCGGGACGGCCTGTTTTTCTACTCAACCGGCGTATACAGCCGGATCACCACCCTGGACCTTAAGTTATACCCCACAACAGGATAAACTTATACCCCGCTTAGCTATTCCGTCTTTTGGGCTTAGGAAGCTCCCGCAATGGGACTGCATAATCGTTATGCCGTCCGTAACTAGTAATGCTATTTCTCTAAACAGATCCGTCCTTAATCAATGACTTGCAATTTGCAAGTGTGTGAAATAATCAACTAGTTATGACTGATGGTAAAACTTACCAACGAGAAACTCTGACGGTGCTTCTTGCATCCTTGCAAGAGGTACAAAACACTATCAGGAGCTATGATACAAAGGCGCAGGTAGTAAGCATTGGGTTTATTTTTTCGTTAGGGTTAATTACAACAATAAGTTCTTTAGCCCCAGAACTTCCCAGATTTAACTTCATTCTAGTTTGTTTTTCATGGTTGTTAGGAATACTCCCAATCGTAATGTTTGGGTTGGTGCTTTATCCGTCCCGTAGCATGGCTCCCAAGCTTGGGACGCGTGTTCAAAATCTACAACGTAGCTTTTATTTGCTAGAAGAGAGATATCCAACCTTGGATGATTTTATTGCTGCCTTGGACAAAAGTGATTGGCAAAATCGAAATTGCCTATGAAATCCAGAAGCTTTCTTTACTTAGGGATATGCAACGGAAGAGGTTTGTCTGGGCATTAAGAATTACAGGAACTTCATATGCCCTGATGCTCCTTGTCCAACTATTACGGTCTGCTGGCTTTCTTAACTCATAACCTGAAGGTCGTAAGTGAAGGGGTTGTATCAACCGAGTGCTATGGAACGAGTGATTGTTCGTCTGTTTCGGGTCATTTTCAAAAGTATTTATGGGGGAGGAGGTATGTCCAGTCTCAAGTGTTAATGGGACGTTTTTTCTTCAACGCGCACTTTGATCCATTCCATAATTTCTGCGTCACTTTCTTTAAGCTTCTCAGCCTCTCTAAGCTCGGGAATGCATTCTCCCTGATACTCTATGCCCGGACCACTGTCCTAAACCCGTTTCTCCATGATGACACGGCTCATGGTTCATTTTACCATTCTTTGGCAAATTCCTGACACTCTAGGAATTGGGCAAAGGGACCCTAATATGAGATTGATGCGGTGTTTGTTTGTGGGTTGATTTGGGGGTAGGAATCCAAAATGCTTATAAAACCCTTAGAAAACACAGGTTTTGGGCGGACCCCCTCTCCGCCATTTTTATTAAAATCAATCCAATTAACATAAGAAAACGACCCCTAATCTGTTCTTCTTTATTAAACGTAAAGGAAATATAAGATAGAGGAGTTAGATTAGATTAAATTAGTAATAGCTTTTATGTTTGTTTTTGGGGTGAGTTCTTTTCCTTTCCAGACCTTCGCAGGTAGTTGCGGGGGGCGGTGATCACATTCACACCGAGGAGGAGGGGAAGAATGATAAAAAACTCGGGGCCTGCAACTCTTTATTAACCTATAAAACAGATTAGACTTTTTGGAACATAAAGCTCAAAATATTAACCGGTTATTAATAATATGTGAGGGCATGCTCATGGAAAAAATTGATCCCGTGGATTTTAGACCCGAAAAGGTAGCGCCACTTCGAGTTGATCCACCCGGATCATTAACATCTATGCCATCACCAACAAAGTTACACCACCTACATATTTTTTCCGATGAAAATTACGACAGTATGGTTGATTTCTATCAACGTTTATTCAATGCAGAAATTGTTAGAGTGAACCCCAATGGTCTGACATTTATTACCTATGATGACCATGATCACCGGGTAGTCATTATAAAGAGACCGGGCGCAATGAAAAAGCCTGAAAATTTTATTGGTGTCTCCCATCAGGCATATTGTTATTCAAGTCTCGGTGAATTGATTTATGTATATAAAAGAATGAAAGAGTGGGGCTATAAACCGATTTGGACAGTCAATCATGGCAATTCGACGTCGTTTTATTACAATGACCCTGATGGCAACCAAGTAGAGACTATGCTTGATAACTTCACACCCTCTGAAACCAAAGAATATAAAAGGTATTACCAATGGTCTGAAGAGTTTTCGGCCTTGGGAGACCCGACATTTGACCCTGATAAAATGGTTGAACTCTACGAAAATGGCGTTCCTGATTCTGTCCTACTGGATCACACAGAAGTTTGTAAACTTATCAAGAGAGGTGAACTTTAGTTTTCTTTTCTATAATTTTTTTGATGTCTTTTGGAGACTTACCTGAAAGGCGTAAGGCCCTTATGGTTGTTGAGTTGTCTCTTTTTGAAAATTTTTTGCCATTGTCCTCCATTATTAACGGGTGATGTAAATAAGCTGGTGTATCCAGACCAAGAAGTGATTGAAGAAGGCAATGTAGGCTAGTTGCGGTCGCTAGATCCTCTCCTCGAGTTACCAGCGTAATTCCCTGAATTGCGTCATCAACGGTAACAGAGAGATGATAGCTTGTCGGTATGTCCTTTCTTGCAATAACTATATCACCAAAAACCTCGGGTTTAGCGGTTTGATGGCCTTTATTAAACTCCAGCCATTTTTGGTTACCAACAAGTTTTAAAGCCTTTTCAATATCAAGACGAAATGCATGAGGTTGTCCGGCCGTTAATTTCAAATCGCGTCTTTTGATCGGGATGGATTTGCAAGTTCCTGGATATATTGGGCCCTCTGGACCGTGGGGCGCGCCCCCTGCCCTTTTTATTTCATCTCTAATATCTCTTCGAGTACAGAAGCAAGGGTAAAGAAGACCAAGCGAATCTAATTTTTTTAAAGCAACTTTATATTCGTCAAAATGATTTGATTGCTTTCGAACTGGTTGTTCCCAACTGAGGCCTAACCAATCGAGGTCTTCATATATGGCCTTTACATACTTTTCCCTGCAGCGATCTTCATCAATATCCTCTATTCTGAGAATAAATTTTCCACCATGTATTTTTGAATAATTGTAGGCACACAGCGCGGCATAGGCATGACCGATGTGCAGAAAGCCGGTGGGACTGGGGGCAAAACGAGTTACTACATGAGATTTCATTTCAAAAAACGTTTGGGGAAAATATGGCGTCCATTTTTACCTAATTTTAATTTTTCAACTTTTAAAACAGCTTTCTTCGGCAGATTGCCATATAAATGTGGAAAAAGTTGTCCGCCTCTTGATTGCTCCCATTTCAAATTTGATCCTAGTAATTGGCTTTTTACAGTCAATAGTATGAGGTTGCTTTGTCCTTTTCTATGTTTGTATGCACTTGCGATCACTTGTTTCGCTGTTGAGAAGTGGATGAACCCATCACCCTGGTCTTGAGAGGAACCAGAGTAATCGGAATTTTTATCAACATTCTTCCATTCTTGTAATTTGCATATGTGGTATATCAGGTTTTCCATTCGCTGAGACTTCGGTTGTTGGCCTTTAAATACTGACGGTTATTGTAGCTGTTTTAAATAGTAATTCTCACTTTTTACTTCAATCTATATCTAAATCGTTAAAAATTAATGCCTGTTAGAACAAACCCACTCAAACTTAATCGATTGCAACTCAGAAGACTGACTATTTTAAGCAATTGGCGCTGTTTCGAGAGACCTCCAGCGAAAACATTGAAACTAGTGAAATAATGATCAGTAATTTAGCTAAACCCCGCGGAAGCCAATTTTATTGTGAAGATTCAATTGTATTAACTAAAAACTTAATCGGTTTAACGAACGAATCCGTATGGAAGGCTCTGGAGCGCAAAGGATTAGCTCGTTCATTCTTCCCGCTAGGAATCACACTTACAACGAATGGAATGAATTATGATACAGGGCTTTCCAAATTAATTTTGATAAAGCCACCAAAAAAATCTTAGTTTGTAAAAGGTGGACCGCCATTCCAGGCTTTAATAATCATTTCCTTAATGGGTTTATAAGCAATTGGCACAGGGTTGGGGTATGGAGAGTCGGAAATCATTTTTGCTGCTTGATCAATTCCTTCAAAGGGCATTCCAAGTTCCTTCAAAGAGGTTGGAGCTCCTATTAATACGTTGAGTTCGTAAAGGGCTGTAGCGGCATCTTTGTTTTCGTCACCTAGAGCTTTAGAAATTTGATGCATGGCTTCAGGTACACACGGCGCTGTATACGCAACACTATGAGGTAATGCCACGGTATGCGCTTTGGAATGTTCGAGTCCAAAAGTGCTTCCTAAAACATGGGCAAATTTATGATGTAGAGCTACACCAGCGGACCCCAATGCCGTTCCACAAAGCCAAGCTCCGTAAAGACCATCGCCACGAGCCACCACATCGTCATTACCGGAAGACATTCTCCTCAAGGCAGACGCCAGCGATTTAATTCCTTCACCAGCAATAAGG
>PBOV01000008.1 GCA_002724505.1 Rhodospirillaceae bacterium
GGTCACAATCCACTTCGTCCAGATCATGGCTCCCTCCCCGGGGCTTTTGGGCAACGGCTACCCACGCATTCCGCGAAAACATCCAGAGTATCGTGAGCCAAAATCGCGGCGCTTTCAGCTCCAGCCGCCGGCGCGGCATCCCAGCTTTACAGGAGGGACGGGTGCGTTGTCGACACCTCAGGCCCCTCGAATCCAGGAAAGCGATCCACGATCCGTTCCTGTTCCAGAACCGTGTGACTGGGTAGAGTCCCCAGACCACCACCCCAGGAGTCCTCCTTGAACACGTATCTCTCCGGCATCCAGTCCAGCGGTCTGCTCCACCTGGGCAACTGGTTTGGTGCCATGCGCCCCCATATCGAGCTCCAGGAGCGCCTATTTCTGAATATGCTGTGGAATCGGTTATTGATGAGATTGCACTCGAGATTGGCATAGACCCAGTAGAGCTGCGCCTCAAAAATGCAGCAAAAGAAGGTACTCGCGCTGCATATGGACCAAAATTTGGTCCAGTTGGCCTAGTCGAGACCTTAGAAGCAACCCGTGACAGCGATCACTATAAGAAACCTCTCGGCAAATATCAGGGACGGGGAGTCGCCTCTGGCTTCTGGTTCAACATCGGCGGAGAAACATGCGTATCACTAAATGTTAACGAAGATGGTACCGTAAACGTATTGTCGGGGACACCTGACATAGGTGGGGGACGTGCTTCACTCGCTATGATGGTGGCAGATGAACTTGGCATTGAATACGAAAAGGTTCGTCCGATTATTGCTGACACAGCATCACTCGGATTCACCTTCCTGACAGGCGGAAGCCGTGCCACATTCTCGAATGGTCTTGCTGCTGTCGAGGCAGCAGAGAATGCTAAGATGGATTTGCGTGGCCGCGCCGCCAAGTACTGGGAGATCCCCATTGAAGCGGTTGAATGGGAAGATGGAATGGCAAAGCCTGCCGGCTCTAACGCGGGTGAATTTGATCCTCTTTCGCTTGCCGATCTAGCTAAGCTGGCCCCCAAAACCGGAGGCCCGATAGCTGGTCACGCCCAGATCAATGCTCAGGGAGCAGCGCCAAGCTTTGGAACCCATCTAGTTGATGTTGAAGTCGACCCCGAAACTGGACAGGTCGAAATTTTGCGCTACACAGTCGTGCAAGATGCAGGTAAAGCGATTCATCCGAGTTATGTGGAAGGGCAGTTCCAGGGTGGCGCCGTGCAGGGTATCGGCTGGGCACTAAACGAAGAATATGTCTATGGAAAGGATGGCCGTCTGCAAAATACTGGCTTCCTTGACTACCGCATTCCAGTAGCCTCAGACGTACCTATGATCGACACAGTTATCGTAGAAGTACCTAACCCAAGCCATCCTTACGGCGTCCGCGGGATCGGTGAAACACCAATCATTCCGCCCATGGCAGCAATAGCAAATGCGGTCTCACAGGCGCTAGATATCCGTTTCACCGAACTGCCCATGTCGCCGCCGAAGGTTCTGGCGGCGATCGATGCGGCGAACGGCGCGGGCGACGACTAGTCTCGTTGTCCGGGCCGGCATAGCCGGCTCGCCAGCTGGTTCGAAAAACGTAACGCGGCGTACCGTTCGGTGCGCCGCGTTAACGTTTGGGCCGCAAAAATAGCGAAAATCCGTCGAAATACGCTAATTGGTTAACCAATTGTAAAACACTTTCCGGCACCCTGAAGACCGAATCTACGCTTGGAAGCCGTTTCGGGGGAGGCCGATTTACGCATGTCGAACGCGCGCTCGCAGCTTCGCAACATCATCAACTCCGGCCGCTCGATCGCAATCGATTGCTACGCGATCGGCCGAACAATTGACGCCAAAGACAAAATTGGCCGGCTCTTCAAAACCGAAGTCATGAACAAGACGGTCGTCTTCAAGCGGTTTCAGAGCAACAGCGAAAAACGCAAGGACGGTCCGATCTCAATCGATACGACGGTGTATTTCCCGCTCGATTNNGACAAGGNCTATGNCGGNNGCGAGTCGGTNNCCCTCGGAGAACCTACATTTCAGAAGACCNTNGCGCTCANGATCTCCAACGGNGCNGCGTCNAAGGAGATGATGAAGCATNTCGCCTNTCTGNCGTCAGCGCCGATTGGCGATTGGCAAAGTGCTAAGGTAAGCTTTTCACTGACCCTTAAATTNNGGTGGCCGTTTTTNACCGAAGGCTTTTTGACCCTCGACGTANTCTTTACTNAGATAACAGGCTTCGACGGCTGCATCACAGGCGGCAATGTCCCTTTCATCCGAGTTCTTGATNAGTTCGTTTACGGTTATCTTTGCTGCAGCGACCGAAAGTGGGGCATTTTGTGCGATCTGCGCAGCATAGCTTGTGACAAATTCATCNAGTTCGTCTGCGGGTACGACATGGTTNATCCAGCCAATCANTTTTGCTTCTTCGGCCGTGTAATAGCGCCCTGACGCTAGGATCTCCTTCGCATTGCGAGGGCCNAGGTTTTTTACCAGCCGACTAACGTCCGCGANCGGATATCCAAGGCCGATCCGTGCCGGAGTTATAGCGAAGCGGGACCGGTCCGACGCGATTTGAATATCGCAATCTAAAGCGACTTCCGCACCGCCNCCGACACAAACACCATCAATCCGCGCGATTACGAACTTTGGCGAATTACGAAGTGAGGACGTCGTCGCGTGTTCGTATTCGGAATAGAGAGCGCGTTGTTGGGGGGTNCTCCGGTACTCGCCGAACTCGGANATGTCGGCNCCAGCGGAGAACGCTTTGTCTCCGGCNCCTGTCAGGACTATCACACGAACATCGATATCAGTTTCTAATTGCGCCATCGCTTTCGGAAAATCTCGCCACATATCGAAGCTGATGGCGTTGCGCTTGTTTGCTTGATTCAGAATAAGCGTGCCNATGCCGTCATTTTTTTCGATCTTNAGTTTTTNTGTAATAGACATATCTAATATTCCTTCCATTCTAAGTTATGCGATGGCTCTAGCGGGAGCGTCANNCCTGANTGANAANCTNNAAATCAATACAATATTANGGAGAGCACNTGATTACATNNAGNAGCAGTGTNCGCNTTACGCGTCATTGCCTCACTGTTAAGNAACTGNTTGAANATTATGCCTATATACGNACTGTAATTNNNCCTCAATNGCGTCGCTATTTATAGACNNAATTAAACNTCGAAAGATTATGCNTCTGATACCGGAAGCATGGGTTNGGTGACCTTAGGAGTCNACACTTTNTCNNNGTTCCNAAAATATTTAGTACGAATGGCGCATGGTTGCCTCAAATTTCAGAACACTTTCTGGAAATGTGCTAGCCGTAGCTCTGGCCAGAAATGTGATAGCGGTAGCTCTGGGAAATACTATCGAGAGGTGATTTTTGGGTGCCATGATTGGGAATGGGATAACGCGAACCGTTACGATTGAGTTTTTCGAGGCCCAGTTCTATCTGAGTTTGATGTACCGCACAGGACGAGGTGTTCCACAGCACGATAAGACTGCGGTGAAGTGGTACAAACTTGCTGCTGAACAGGGGTATGCCGATGCCCAGTTCAAACTGGGTGTAATGTACGGAAAGGGATGGGGTGTTATACGGGACCGTGTCTATGCCCATATGTGGGGAAATATTGCTGTCTCTAATGGGAATGAGAAGGGTGGGAAGTTGCGATATTTTGCTGCGAAAGAGATGACCCGATCCCAACTGGAAAAACACAAGACCTTGCCTGTGAATGTGTCCGTAAGAAATACAAAGGGTGTTGAGTAGAACTCAACGACCCGAGTGCCCGATAGACACTCGCACCCCCTACCATAGCCATCGTCCCGCACACCCGGTCACACCTGTGTGATTGTTTCCGCTCGATCGACTGTTCCGCCGTCACGCCTGGCAAGCGCTCCGCGAGGTATTGCTCGCGCAGCGTTTCAATGGCCAGGTCGTAGAAGCAGCCGCATCGTCAGCCCATCACTTCCGAGCCATTCGTTTAGTTATCCATCGCACAGTATCTTTCTGACTAGGTCTCAACGGCGCTATGAATTCACTACGTGCAGTTTTCCCGCTTCCCTCGTAGGCGGCATCATTTAAATAACTTTTAAACTTCAATCTAATGGAAATGGGGGCGACCCGCCCCTTGTAATCAACTAGACTTAGTCATCAATCTTCAAAAATCCAAAGAGGACCCAATTATGAAAGCGATTTTAACAGGGACTTACACACCGGAAGCGCTAAAAGGGTTGATGGGTGGCTCTGATAGAAAAGCTGCGGTTGAAGCAGTACTTAGCCAAGTAGGTGGGACGCTTGAAAGCATTATGTTTACTCGAGGTACCATTGATGTTGTGGTGATCGCGGAATTCCCAGATTCGACGAGCCTCGTAGGCACTGCATTAGGCCTAAATGCAAGCGGTGCTTTTTCAAATACAGAATACCTGGAGGTCGTCGATTTACCATCAGTTGTTGAGGCAGCTAAAAAAGCTGCTGGCGCCTACACTCCTGCTGGTTGAATAATAGACAAATAAGAACATGACA
Organism: Rhodospirillaceae bacterium; assembly: GCA_002724505.1. GTDB lineage: Bacteria > Pseudomonadota > Alphaproteobacteria > MPNO01 > UBA2964 > UBA2964. The sequence goes on from PBOV01000008.1 coordinate 4,501, forward strand.
CNGGGGTGACGCGCAGCCGCCNCCGTACCANTANNCACCGTCNGTTTCCGTGACANCAGNGCCGTAGAACACATCGACCTCAGACCCTGTATTGNACANGGCCTCACAGAAGTTTGTCGTAAGGGTNTTGGTTTCGACNACGANCATCAGGTCCCGTACCGACAACATGTTGGCGNCGTCGTTNAAGTAGNCGGCGCGATTGAGCTGCCCCCACGGTTAATAGTTCACGTGCCAGCCTTCATCACGAAGCAATGCGGTAACAAGCCAGTAACGGTATCGGCCATATTGACCAGCCAGAGGGACAATTGACGCCGCGGCATGGGCCTTGGACCGTCGCCCGTGCTTCGTGCGCGCAGCTATAGAGCGCGCCTTGCCTTCCGGAGTTCGCGGCCCGGTGGACTTGCCGCCGTGCAACTTGCAGCGGCCCGGACCTTTAATGGCAGGGTTCTGGCAGGGTGTTCCCTGGCGGGTCTTAGCCAGACACCTGCGCCCCGGCCAATTCGGGCCAAAACGAGTTGCATGGCCTGCTTTAGTAGGCGCCGCAAAGTTATTCTGATTCACTGATCATCCCCTCCGCTCACGGGGTCAAACGCCCGTTGGTTTTTGCCAGGCCCTGCCTGAGGGCCTCAACCCTGTCCCCTGGACCGTGCACCATGGTCCTCGTCCCACTGCTCAAGGGCCTCGAGACACGTACCCCCGACGGCATTCCTATCACGCGTTTGGTGCTGTTTCAGCAACCCGTTCCCGACCAAAAGCTCGACGCCACCCGCGCCGATTTCGACCGGCGCGACCATGACCACGCCCGTGGAGCGGCGCTCGCGGAGGCGTCTTGCACGGACGGTGGATGTTGGTTCGGTATCCATTTAACAGCTTGTTATTATGCCATAAATATAGAATTGAGGCTATCAGAAAGGGGGTGGTTTTAGCCCGCACTATTTGAAGGAAACATTGCTCTAGGGCCACCTCTCACGGACCACGGGGCGTTTTAAGGTGCGGCCAACGGTTACTCTATCAGAGAGTAGTCTGAGTTTGACCTAAAGGGACCCAATCAAGATCTTTCCCCCGCTAACGCGAAAGCGTCCGGGGGACACGGATCAACGTCAAGGCCAGCTATTAGCCGGAACGTGTCCCCCCGCGCTCCGGCACTCAATTTTTGCCGGACTCCAAAATTGAATCGAATCCTGCCACACTGGGGTCATGAAACGCCTTGCAGCCACCATTTGCCTGACGACTGCCGTGCTTCTCGGAAGTGTGGGGGTGAGTGAGAGTGCTGATTACCAAAAAGGTTTCACCGCTTACAAAAGTGGAGACTACGCAACAGCTCTGCGTGAATGGACACCACTTGCTAAACAGGGAAATGCCGATGCCCAGTTCAATCTAGGTTTGATGTACGACGAAGGACAAGGTGTTCCTGAGGACAATATGAAGGCGGAGCATTGGTACAGATTTGCTGCATGGCAGGGGCATGCCAGTGCCCAAGGAAATCTTGGTGCGATGTATGCCATCGGTGCTGGAGTGAAAAAAGATTTTGTCCGGGCCCATATGCGGGGGAGTATTGTTAAATCTATTGGGGGAAAGGACAGAGGTAAGGTGCGAGATTACGTTGAAGAGATAATGACCCCTGCCCAAATAGCAGAAGCTCAAAAACTTGCGCGTGAATGCATCCGTAAGGAATGCTTATGGTGTTGAGTTGGGAAACCTCTACAACCATAATGCCCGACAGGCACTCGCCCTTCCAATTACCATTTCCTTCGCAATCACAGACGCACCTAATCCTTATGCTTTGAGTTCTTTGAACTACTCCACATCCACAGAGCGTTTGCGTTCCTTATAGACACCTGACCGAATTGACTGCTGTTGCAGATCTCAATGCAAAGAATATTGATATGTATTTTGATCAGCAATCCTTGTATAGCACTACTCCCACCGGAAAACTGACGTTTTCATTAACGGCTGCATTTTCTGAATATAAAGTATACTTAATATTCTAACCAAGTTGTATTCCCCCAAAATTGATAATTGATGAGATCGATCCACCCAAACAAGAATAAGAAATCTTTAGTAAATTTACTTCTTCATAGATACCTAAAGCCTATCCGTGCGTTCTTCTAGTGCTTGCAGCCTTTTCTGGACACTAATGCCTACTGGCTTCTTATTATAAATTAAACGTGCCTGCGAAGGGACGTTATTGCAATTAAAATTAGAATTTGGTATACAGTTTATGTCGCTCTTGCTTATTATGGGTGGTCATAAAATATACTTGAAGCAGATATTGTGAGAGAGAAATGTTAAAAAACCCTTGGGTACGAATTCCGATAAAAATTGGTTATTGGTTATTTGCATTTATAATTTGCCTAATTTCTACTTGGTTTTTACTTATAGCGCTGTACGATTTCGGACCTGTGGAAAAGAAGATTATAGTGTTTATTGGGGAAGGAATTTTAGTCCTGGGGGCTATATTTATTTATCGAGCTATTTTTAAGCGCCCATAACTGGTGCGACTGCCCCTGGTGCGGACAACCGGCCCTGATGGAGTTCGTCCGCGGCCACTACGAGTGCAGCACGTGCTGCAGACCGATCATCCGGCCTGAGAGCTAATCCTGTTACTGAAACGGGGGCCGGGGTCCCTGGGCCGTGGTGCGTGACCCGGTTGCAAGTTTAGCCCCGACCCACGA
>PBOV01000039.1 GCA_002724505.1 Rhodospirillaceae bacterium
TCAATAATTGCGAGACGGCGATGCGCCATGCCGACATTACCTTCAAAATGCAGACCGTCGCCATCGGGTCCACGATGCTTTAATGCCGTTTGCATCGCGATCACCACGTCACGGTCCGGAGGCGCGCCAGACGCCGTCATGATGCCATTGATACCACACATCAGTTTACAAGCCTCTTAAACAGATCGACGTATTGGCCAACGACCCGTTCCTCTGTAAACGAGTCTTCGTATCTGCTCCGTCCTGCCACTGAAAGCCGTTCCATTAACATCGGATCTCCAGACAGGCTTCCGATTGCAGCAGAAAGCGCCTCAGCGTCTTCATTTGATACGAGTAATCCCGTTTCACCATTCTCTATCAAGGAAGTTGGCCCTTCACTAGCAGCGGCGACAATAGGAACCGAATTCAACCACGCTTCAATAATAATATTACCGAATGGCTCATGTCGTGAAGAACACACGAAAATATCAGCGGCCCTAAAAAGAGAAGCGGGATCATCGACCCAACCCAAAAATCGGACGCGCTCAGCGACACCATTTTTTGATGCGATAGATCTTAGCTCTTTTTCCAATGGACCGGCACCACCAAGCCAAAGGTAATGATTGGGAAGATCAATCATTGCATTTAAAAGAATATCAAACCCCTTATTGTTATGCAGCCGGCCGAGCGCCAGAAGCAGGGGAACATTTTCAGGAGTATTAAATTTGCTTCGGAGAACTGGTTTTGAGAGATTTTCGGGAACAAAATTCGGAATTATTGAAATTTGGTCCATAGTTCTGCCTTGATCACAATAGAATTTTGCGAGGTCGTTAGTAGTCACTACTAAGTGATCGCAGTTTTTATAATATTTAGCCGCGTAGTAGCCGCGCGGCGAACCAAGATGAATAAAATTTCTTTTGCCACCAGCGAATTTCTGCGGGACGAAGCGCGTTGGCCTATTCATCCAACTTATAATAATATCCGGGCCGTACACGCTGATTTCCTGCTTTATGTTTTTCGACGTCGTGAAGTCGAACCAGCCGGCAAACGGTGCCGTGTTATATTCAACTGACCTTTCTTTAAGCATTTTTTCCCTGACTGATGCAGGGCGAATTATTAGCTTTTGTTTTATCTCTTGTTTTTGTAGGGATAAAACAAGCCGGCCAAAAAAGGTTTCAGCGCCACCAACGTTTGCACCAGCCATAAGATGCAAGATACGCATCAGGGTATCAACTTTTCAAAAGATAACGCGGCATCATCCCAACCCCATTGCCTTTGGGTTTCAAGCGCCGCGCCGTTCTGCCGCTGCCAAAGAGCGTCGTCCTTTAATAAATTTAATGTGGCTTTGGCAAATTCAGCATCGGTATTTTCAACAAAACCCGTATAACCCTGGACTATTCGTTCAGCTACACAACCAATATCTTTAACAACTGCAGGGATGCCGGCTGCCTGCGCCTCCCCAACCGCTAGACAAAAAGTTTCCCCCGGATCCCCGCGATAAACCAACACTCTAGATTGAGAAAGCACCTGGACTAAATCTTGTTTTGGCACGGGGTCATGAAGAAAAATATTACTGCCTCTAAGAGAGGCAGCCTTATCGAGAATAGGCTGCATCTGGGCCGCTCTTCGTGCACCATGCGTCCCATAGGTAGCAGCACCAGAATAAATATGAAGCTCTGCCTCTGGCATTTTGCTATGAATTTGACAATGCCAAACATCGAGCAACCACGAGAGGCCCCGTTGAGGGTTTGACGTAAAAATCGCCCGCGGGGGCGGAGCATATTTTTGGGGCGCCACGGATCTAAATTCCTCAGAAATACCGTAAGGAATAATTTTTCGGCCACCATCCGGGCACCATTTCGGATAGCTATTAGCGTGATAATTGCCAGAAAAAATTATAATGGGCCGCCGCCGCCACAATTTCCAAAGATAACGAAATTTAAGGAGATATTGTGCCGGGTTGTGCAGCCAAAAGATAGTCTGCTTCGCTTCTCTTACGCAAAACAATAATTTGTCACTCCGATTGGCGATATATAAATCACACCTTTCAGGGATACCTCCATCCAATGGCGACCACAAAACACCGTCTTTTTCCATTGCTGAAGGACATTTGTTTTTAACGGTGACATTATGACCCCGCCTAGCAAGGGCGACAGCCATTGATATGAAAGCAGTCTCCGCCCCAACGAGGGGGCCACGTTCAAGCGACGCCCCATCAAAAGAAATTCCATCATCAGTCATGACGATATCAGCCATCTGGATCACCAGTAATTTGGATCCAGAGGTCCTGCACAGCTTGTTCCACAGCTTCGATAGACAGCTCTCCCATTAAGTTTTCGGACCCACGGTGATCAAAATCCGCCGCACCAACCAATTCACTATAAGAAGTTGTTGACTCAACTGCGACACAATGTTCACCCCACGGACCGTATCTCGCGGCCGGACTCGGACCAAAAAGGCCGACTGTTGGGGTTCCAACTGCTGCCGCCATATGCATAAGTCCTGAGTCATTTCCAACAAAAAGGGTACAACTTGAAAGACAAGCCGCGACAGTTGGCAAATCGTTTTGACCTACCAAATCAATCCTTTGGTTTTTAGCAACCCCCTCAAGCACCGGCTTAGCTAGATCTCTCTCCGCTTCCGTTCCAAACACGGCAATCTGCGCAGAGGGATAAAGACCATCCGAACTAGTAAGGCACTCCGCAAGTGAGATAAAGTTTTGTGCAGGCCAAATTTTTGGCAACCAATTAGCCGTTACCCCTAATCCGATCACAGTCTTTCCATTAGGTATAATCGATGCCGCTCTCTCTATAGATCTTTCAGACAGCCAAAGCTTAGGCGCGACAACCGTTTTCAAATCTAATAGCGTACTAAGCTCTACAACTCTATGGACAGCATTTTTTCCTTCTCTTGATCGTAAAACCTTGCGATTAGAGGCCCATACCGTCCAAGCGAAGGCAGAGGCCCGCAAGTCGATGACAAGATCCCAACAGGTTCCCACTACTCCAGCCCATAAGGACAACCAATGAACTGAAAATCGTTTTTTATTGATCGGTATAACTCGCTCGACGCCAGGCGCTGATTCGAATAGAGGCGCAGGTAATGGACCGCAAGCTACGGTGAAGGACGCTCCAGGATATTTTCTTATAAGATACGACAGGAGACTTGTTGAAAGCACTGCATCGCCAATACGTGTCGAAGTTACAAAAAGAATTTTCATATTTTGACTGATGCTCGGATCGGCTTTAACAAAACTTTGACCCTGCTGACAGACTTCCTGTTTTTTTACCTTAGAACCTTGCTAAACAATCAAACTGAGACCACCATTAAATGAATAGAAAACCATTAATTAGGCCCCAAACTTACTCAAAGCAAACGTAACAATGAACAAAGTTTATTATACATCCCTAACTGACAGAGGTATCCTTTCCGTTTCTGGAATTGACAGCTTGACTTTCCTTCAGGGAATCGTCACGAACGATATGGCAAAAGTATCGACAGACCAGGCAATTTATGCAGCTATCTTAACGCCGCAAGGAAAGTATCTTAGTGATTTTTTTATCGTGAAATCTTCCTCCGGTTTTTTGGTGGACTGTCCGGCCAATCAAATAAATGATTTGAAGAAGCGTTTATCAACCTATCGGCTCCGAGCAAAGGTAGAAATTGAAGACCAAAGCGAAATTTATAATGTTATTTCCTTTATAGATGAAAAAGCGCATAGCGATACGGGCCTTCCGGAAATACCCGGAAAAGCAGCCCCATTCAACGAAGCCATAGTTTTTGTGGATCCAAGACTAATTGAGCTCGGAATCAGAGCAATTTTGCCTAGAAACTCAACTCACGAATTTATAAAAAATTTGGGATATATCTCAGAAAATATCGCTGTATATATAGCGGCACAATTTTCCCTCGGAGTTCCCGATGGTGGCGATGATAAAATGCTGAAGCAAGCATTTCCCTTAGAAATGGGTTTCAATGAACTCAATTGCATCTCATTCGATAAGGGCTGTTATATCGGGCAGGAGGTAACTACACGTATGAAAATTCGGAAATTAGTTAAAAAACGTCTGGTTCCTATGGTTTTCTCCGGCCCCCCGCCAAAACCCGGTTCCACTATCCGAAAACAAGACGTGAAAGCTGGTCAAATATTTGCGGCTAGCGACGGAGTTGGGCTTGCAATGTTAAAATTAGAAGTTCTCGACCAAATCCTCAGTGAAGGAGTTCAACTTGTTGCTGAAGAGACAACGCTGAACGTTAGAAAACCTAGCTGGTTTGAAAACACAAATTGATCAATTTTTTAGAGCATTACGGATTGAAATTATATCCGCNANAGCCGATTGCTGAAAATAGTTGGCNTCCATGCCCNCAATTATAAATTGTGCACCCATNGCANCATATTCGGCCGCTAACTTTGGATCATTTCTAATACCNCCAATAGCAAAAATTTTTCCGTTCTTTTTACAGGCAGCGGCAACATGTTCGCATGCGTTNCGGATTTTTTGGCTATCTAATGCTCCCGGNACGCCAATCACAGCAGACAGATCAGCCGTACCAACCATAACCATATNAACCCCATCAACAGCAGTTATCGCTTCAGCATTGTCTATGCCTTGCTCGGTCTCAATCATGACAGTTGTCGTAATAAGNTGANCTAAACGCGCGGCCACTTCTTCTTGTGACAACGCTTTAAAACCAAGATGGATAGTNGATCCTACNGCAGATCGANGTCCNCTGGGAGGAAACAANCACGCCCCCGCNANCATCTCAGCCTGCGCCACTGTTTCCACGTGAGGGAATATNATTCCGTAGGCGCCACCATCGAGCAGTCTTCCGGCCAGCCCGACATCATCCTTAGGGACCCTCACGAAGGGCGTCAAACCAAAACCTGGAGCCCCCATACAAATCGCAGCCGTTTCGTCTGCTGATATCGGACTATGCTCCATATCCACATAGAGGGCGTCAAAGCCGGCGGCTGCAGCAATTGCTGCNACGTCAACCGTTCGTGCCATACGAACACACAAACACAATACNGTAGCACCTTTCTCAATCGATGCGATAACATCATTACTCATTTAGTTCTCCAAATAAAAATAAATATGGCTTTTTTCTACCTTGCCGTAGTTAGTCATAAACACCAAAATCCAAGTTAAACTCTAACGGGTATNCCATTGAACAAAAATTACAGTTAATTCAGGCCGTAGGCACAAGACATATGCGGATAAAACATCNATGAACATGGAGGTTAAAAAAATAAATCTCGGATATTTCAATCAAGCCGCAGCAGCTGCACATCCAGACAAAACCGCCTTGATTGATTTGTCACGAGAAAATGATCACATTCTTACACATAGNGAACTAGACTATCGCATGGATTCCGTTGCCACTTTGCTCGTCAAATTGGGCTTGTCGGCNGGCGATAGNCTGCTGCTCGCGATGGGCAATCGTTCTGAGTTTATAGAAATNTTTTTTGGCGCAATGCGGGCGGGTGTTATCCCNATTCCNCTTAATATCAAGCTTGGCTCNGATACCATTAGTTTTGTTATAAAGGATTCTGGGTGTGCTGGCGCTATTGTTGAACCTAGCTGCAACCCCGAAATTGTTAATATTGTTGAGCGCCATAACCTTGCCANTTTNATAGCNNTAAACCCGNCCCCCCCCGGCTGGACGAATTANGAAGGGTCACTAAATAACGTACATTCAGAANCTTTTACTCCGCCGAATATCGAACCAGGACAAGTTGCCTTTCTTCCTTATACCTCCGGTTCAACTGGACGACCGAAGGGGGTTCTACTCACCCACAAAGGAATGATGTGGGGAATAAAAACAGCGCAAAAATATTGGCCCTGCAGACCCGAGGAGAGAACCCTAGTGGCCGGCCCACTATTCCACAAGAATGCGATGCGCGTATCAATCAAACCTAAACTCTACGCAGGCGCATCCGCAGTAATTTTGCCCCGATTTGAGCCGCGGGTGATGCTTCAAGCTCTTGCTGATTATGAATGCACCGATACCGGCGGGGTCCCCGCGATGTATCGCATGATGCTGGCAGAGCAAGATTTATTACAAAANCTTAAGTTTCCTCACCTAAATTGCTTAGAAATGGGTTCGGCTGTGGTTGGCGCAGAACTTTTAAATGATGTCGAGAAAGCGTTTGGCGCCGACGTAGAGGAAGCATACGGACTTACTGAGGGGGGCGGTCCATTANGAAGCCCACTCGATGGACGTCCCGTTCCCAGGGGCAGTTGCGGCGTCGTCGCACCAGAGGTAGCAGTCAAAATGATCGACACAGAAGGAAAAACAAACGAGAAACAAGGTGAATTTTGCGTTAAGTCCCCCGCCGTACTAACGGGCTACAACAATCGACCGGAACTTAATAAAGAGAGAATTATAGATGGTTGGCTGCATACCGGCGATATTTTTCGTAAGGATAAGGATGGATTCTTTTTCTTTATGGGTCGAATTGACGACCAATTCTCATGCGGCGGTGAAAACATCTATCCCAAGGAGGTAGAGCTCCTCCTCGTTCAACATCCCAATATTATAGATGCAGTCGTCATGCCNATTNATCATGACGTCAAAGGNCTCGTCCCCGCTGCGCTTGTNACAGTTCGGCCTTTATCAAACTGCGATGAAAGCTCAATCAAAGAATTCACTTTAAAGCATGGNGCGGCTTATGCTCACCCCNGGCGGGTATTTATTGTCGATGCTTTGCCNGTCGGTGGAACGGGNAAAGTCGACCGNCCAGCAGCNCTGAAAGTTATTGAAGATTCTATAGCTNATGAAGTTGCTAAGGGCAGANAATAATCTTGCCAAAGAAATTTCGATTTTCCATCAATTTTTCCGCCTCACCTGTCTGCTCCANCGGAAACACGTNACTAATTACTGGAGTTATTTTACCTTCAGCTGCAAACNNAACCGATTTTTCTACATCTTCCTGGCTATAGCTATTAGATCCAAGAATGTNGAGCTCACGCACCCAGATATATCTAAGATCAGTTTCCGGTGAATGCCCGGCTGTCGCACCACAAGTCAAAATCCGTCCGCCGGGCTTTGCAGCACGTAAGGAAGGCGCCCAAGTCTCGCCGCCAGTGAAATTAACGACAACGTCGACACCACTTTTTTCTGATAGTTTCCAGGTTGCAGCGCTGAATTCCTCCTCGGAATAGTTGACCGTTTGATCGGCCCCTAGGGATAATAAATTTTTACACTTTTCAGCTGACCCTGCCGCCGCGATAACCTTTGCTCCAATCATTTTGCCGTATTGAACGCATGCAATACCAACCCCCCCACTGGCGCCTAACACCAACATGGTCTCGCCAGCTCTCAATCGGCCACGATTAAACAACATCCGATGCGCCGTCCCATAATTAATTGGAATAGCCGCGCCTTGCTCGTAAGAGAGATTATCGGGTAACAAAACTAAATTTTGAGCAGGTACTCGAACCAGCTCAGCCAATCCGCCAATTAATTGTTCGCCAATCATTCCTTCATGCGTATCTGGATTAAGGGTCACACGATCACCAATCCCCCACCCAGAAACATTTGAACCGATAGCAAATATTTCCCCCGCAATATCCCCTCCGGAGATAAACGGCATCTTGACAGGGAAACCAGGCATCCCACGGCGAACGAAAATATCAAGATGGTTCAGGCCACAAGCTTTGACCCTTAAAACAACATCATCCGGACCTGGTTCTGGGTCTTCCCATTCTCGGTAAATAATATTTTCAATACCGCCTTGCTCTTCAATTACGGCCGCCTTCATCTTCCAAAAACCTCTTTTTAATTAAGTCCACCCAATAAGTAGCGGCATTTCATCAGAGATCATACCGACCTATGATAATACAACAAATTAATAATGGAGTGAGAAGATGGCTAAATGGATGGAAACCCATCGCTGTGTCGTACATCCTTGGTATTGCGATCATATTGGTCATATGAATGTACGTTTTTATGGACATTTTTTTGACGATGCCGGGTTTCATATTTGGAATATGGTCACTGGTGCCCATGAAACCATGAAAAAAAATGGCGTGGGCGTCGTTGTGGCTAAAACGACCAACGACTTTTTGCACGAAGCGAACGCTGGGGAATTACTCATAATCAAGAGCGGTTTTACCCGACTAGGTAATAAAAGCCTGACTTACACTCAGCGCATGACCAACGCTGAGAATGGCACGCTCATTGCAACGCAGGAAGCCGTAGAGGTGTTTTTTGATCTTAAAGCGCGTAAATCAACAGACATGCCCAATGAAATTCGTAAAATACTGAAAGAGAGGCTAGTATCTATCAATAATTACTAGGGGTGCACAGTCTCGGTAAACATGTCGGTTGGCAACTCAGTCCCAAGGCCAAGTTCTTTAGCCTTATGATAAACAACATAGCCAGTCGCGGCGAATTGATAGCCCATCCCAAGATTATTTAAAAAGCATGAACATTGTTCATTGTTGGTTCTACCTTCCCGATCACCATTGATAATTTGCGGAAGCGACGGGAGTGAATTATGCCATTCATCATGTTCAACGCCGTACGAACCAACCTTATCCTCTCCAACTTGAACACCGTGCGTATAAATCATCTCAGCGTTATCATCATGATCAAGTAACGCAAAAAGCTCAATATCAGCCCACGCGGACTTTTCAACTTCGGTTGCACCGGGACGCACCGTCCCAATATGCATACCGGGTTCTAACCAGTCATGCAAAAACACTGGCATTACGGCATTTGTTGCACAAGTTACCATTTGCGCACCTTTGCAGGCCTTCTCACCGGTTTCGCAATCTCGGACTTCCATATTAAGTAACGCAGACATCTCTGCGGCGAAGGTCGCGCGGTTTTCCGGGTTTGGACTATATACCCTGACATCTTTTAAATCGCGGACCGCCGCATGCGCTATAACTGCGGCTCCAGCCTGCCACCCCGAGCCCAATACAGCCAGTGTATCTGCGTCCTCTCGTGCCATATATTTTGCAGCAATACCATTGGTAGCGCCGACCCGCATCCGCTGCATCACCCCGTCAGGGCAAATCATCAATGGCTCACCATTATGTGTACTAAAAAGTAATACCAAACCGACATAACGTTTGTTAGGCGCAGCCGGCACTTTGACCCTACGCATCTCATTCCCGGTTGTTGGGAAAGTAAGAATATCAGAGTTAAGCCGGATTGCTCCTACGCCAAGTTTTGGAATGACCCCATCCATTGATTTTAATGCATAGAGGCCATCCTCTCGTAGAGACGTCGGTGTAACGATATCAGAACGCCGTCGGTTGCCACCACGTCCTTCAACGAGTTCGATATAAGATTCTTCCAAGACCGGGATCAACTCCTCCATTTCAAGAACTTGCTCAATATCTTCATTAGACAAAATGAGTGTCATAGGTCTTCACCTTTCTTTAGTTGATCTTTAGATGGAGGTAACTGGAACCCCTTCACGAGTAAATAAAATTTCTTTACTCAATTCTTCGTAGGGTACGTTTTTATCTTCGACTAATGATGCCGCCCTAACACGCTGGTCCTTTGCCGTTAATCCTGGCAAATCTTCGCCGCGCTCATTCTTTTCAACCGTATCCAACAACCTTCGGCGCATCATAATAATCGACTTGTCGCTATTCACGAGATACTCCAAATCACGTCGGTGAATTTCTCCCTGGCTTTCCTGCATAGCTTTATCCTGCAGTCCAACTGTATAAACCCCGTTAAATGTTTTTTCCGCGCGTTGGCCTTCTCTATCTATAAAATAGTCGTTATCTCTATTGGCCAAGGCTCGTAAGTCTTTGTCTACTTTCACGTGCGTACCCTTTCCTTCCTCCATGGAGGAGCGTTCAACATTCGAAAGGGGCCGAGTTGGATGGCAACTGATAATCCAGCGCCAGAAACTTTCGTCATCTCTCGGTATCCAGGCGTTAGAACCCATTGCAAAGTCGCCATAGGGGGGGGCAATAGTAAAACAGGGCAAAAGCCACTGTCCGATGCGCCAGTAATAACTCTCGTCGTCCACCTTTCGCCGGGCAACGACATTAGTCCCGTAGGGTTGCTCAAAACTATCATAGTAAATGTCGGTGGCCGAAGTTAAATCAGCACCGGTTGTGCCGCGATGCAAGGGATCGGAATTTAGCTCAAATTTGTGCAGAAAGGGCACATGCACCGGATCGATACCGCCTTCCAGACCCTGCAACCAGTTGCACTCCTCCCAACGCCTTGTCGCGAAGCGATGTTGGTCTGAAACCAAACAATATTCATACTCTGGCGGGGCCGGCTGTTTTTCAGTTGGCCCCATATACGTCCAGACAATGCCACCGGCTTCGACTGTCGGATACGCCTTTATTTTTGGTTTCTCCTCCCATTGTCCAAAGTCTGGTTCCGACGGAATATCAATTACATTTCCGTCAAGATCGAATTTCCAACCATGGTAAGCGCAACGGAGGCCACAATCTTCATTTCTTGCAAAAAACAGACTAGACCTTCTATGAGGACAAAATTGGTCAAGGACACCGACACTGCCATTGCTGGCTCGAAAGACAATTAGATCCTCGCCCATCAACTTTAGACGAAGCTGGGCACCGCCTGGGTCAGGAATTTCATCGCTTCTAACTGCTGGCAACCAATAACGGCGTAATAAATTACCCATCGGCGTGCCTGGCCCCGTTCGGGTCAGAATTTCATTTTCCGCCTCTGTGAACAAATTATATCGGGCCGGCACGTCCAAAATCTCTTCTTAATAATCCCAGGGTAAAAAGGTATCAGCGCGCCTTTAATCTAACAAGGTGAGCCAACCAAACACACTTACTTCCATGCAGGAAAACAAAACTAACAAATCCGAAACATTCGTTAAAAATCCAACAAAGACGACTAAACCCAAATAATAATATTATTAAACTACCAGGATTCCTATGGTTGCGCGTTTTAATCTAGCGGGCTATGTCCTCAGACAATGATACAAGATCATAATAAACATCGAATTAAAAAATGAGTTTTGAAGAACTGGCTATTGTCCTGACCGCGATCGCAGTCGGCTCCTACTTCAAGGGTGCAGTTGGTATCGGACTGCCGACCATTGCGGTACCTACGCTTGCGGCCTTTATTGGCGCAGAGCACGCTATAGTGGTTTTGACCATACCAGTCGCCTTCAGCAATATATGGATCTGCCTACGTTACCGTAAAATGACCGCTGACGTGCCGCATCTGAGTATCTCTCTTCTATGCGCCGGTGTTGGAACCGCATCAGGAGCCTTTGTTTTGGCCTCCCTAACCGATAATGCCCTTCTTTGGCTTTTGATAATTTGGCTTGGTCTTTACTTAATTATATTAACCTTCAAGCCGGATTTTCAGCTCAAGGGTGAGGCTGCGAGGCGCGCCGCCCCAATTTTGGCCCTGATTGGTGGGGCTTGTCAGGGAGCAACCGGCATCGCGGGGCCAGTGATTGCAACCTGGATCCACTCTTACCGCTTACACAGCAAAACATATGTCTTCGCTGTATCCCTAATGTTTCTTGTTATTTCCGGTACACACGTTTTCGCTGTTGGTGGACTAGGGCTTTATACCGAAGAGAGAATTTACCAAGGCCTATTGGCAGTGATTCCGACGGTAGCCTTTACACAATTCGGGATGTGGACCACCCCCTATATCAGCGCCAAGTGGTTTAACAGGCTAGTCATTGCCGTTGTGATTATCATGTGGGTCAAACTAATCCTGCAGGCCTTAATGAGTTAAATTTTACTTAAGGGTGTTAAGCTCAGGGCAAATCACACCTGTCCCGCCCAAACCGCAATATCCTGCAGGGTTTTTAGCAAGGTATTGCTGATGGTAATCCTCAGCATAATAAAATTCCGGAGCCTCTATGACCTGTGTTGTAATCCCGCTATGTCCCGCTGCGGATAATGCCTCGCCAAACTTTTCATAGGACACAGACACTATATCTCGCTGAGTATCGGAAAAGGTATAAATTCCCGAACGGTACTGTGTGCCAACGTCGTTGCCCTGTCGCATCCCTTGTGTCGGGTCATGGCCTTCCCAAAAAACCTTTAATAAAGTCTCAATACTAACTTGAACTGGGTCAAAAACTACTAAGACAGCCTCTGTATGGCCGGTCCGCCCGGAACAGACTTCTTCATAAGTCGGGTTTTTGGTGTATCCAGCGATATACCCTACCGCTGTGGAGAAAACACCAGGGATTTCCCAAAACAGACGTTCGGCTCCCCAAAAGCAGCCGAGGGCTAAAACAATTTGTTCCATACCCTCGGGAAATGGTGGTTCCAGGGAATTACCAGTGACAAAATGTCTTTCTGGGACAGGCAAAGCCGTATCGCGTCCCGGAAGGGCTTCCTCAGCAGTTGGGGGCTCTAGCTTCCGTGGTGAAAACCACATGATGTATCTCCTAATATATTTGACCCTGCTAGGATACGTAATTTAAAGCTATCCCGCTAGACACCAATGAGTGTGCTAGATAGTTTGATACTTGAATTTGGTAAGGGGATATTATGGCCAGTAAAGGGTTTCGGAGTTTTTTGGACGATCTCGATGCCGCTGGCGAGCTGCGGCGTCTAACCAAACCCGTCGATTGCCGACAACTATCAGCACTTGGCGAACAGGCCGACGAGGCTACGATGTTTGAAAACATTGAAGGCTATCCAGGCTGGCGTGTAGCAACAGCACTAGTTTCAACCCGAAAACGGCTCGCGGTCGCCATGGGATGTCCAGAGAAACGTATCGCTTTTGAATTTGAGTCGAGATCAGCAAAACCTATTAATCCTGTGACCGTCGAAACTGCGCCCTGTCAAGAAGTCGTAATGGAAGGAGATGCCGTCGACTTAACCGCCATTCCCTTGCCGTTGATGCATCTGTTTGACGGGGGCCCATATATTTCTGGCACCTTTGCAGTTTCAATTGACGAGGACCATGGCCCAAATGTTGGCTGTTACCGGCTAATGTACCGTACCCCAAGGGAAACCGGGATTGATCTTGTTTCTCCCTCAGATATGAGATTTTACTATCAACGTGCCCTCGACAAGGGGAAACCGTTGCCGATAGCAATTGCGGTCGGCGTGCACCCCCTTGATATGTTGGCCGCCTCTTACAAAGCACCGATTGATACCAGTGAGTTGGCGCTTGCCGGCGGCCTACGCGGTGAACCGTTGGAAATGGTAAAGTGTAAGACGTTGGACCTAGAAGTCCCAGCCGGTGCGGAGCTTGTTTTAGAAGGAGAGTTATTACCAATAGGCTGGACGGCTGATGAAGGCCCTTTTGGTGAATTCAGCCAAATTTCTGGTGACGTAAAATGGAACCCAATTTTTAGGGTAAATTGCATCACTCATCGGAAGGACCCCATATTTTATATGCTCCAAATGCCTTGGGAAAACGACTGGCTGGCTGCACCCGTAACAGAGGCCGCTGGACTTCAAGCGTTGCGGGTGGCAAGCGTTCAGCCAGTCGATATTCGTGCACCGGTTGGCAGTTGTGGGTATTGGTCCTTAATTGCGTCAATCAAAAAACGCCCTGGCGAAGGAAAAAACGCAGTTGCAGCTCTCCTATCGGTTGCCGAGGTAAAATATGTGATCGTGACCGATGACGATATCGATATTCACGATCCAGATGAGCTCGATTGGGCCATTGCCTTCCGAGTGCAAGCCGATCAAGACGCCATAATTTTAAAAGGTGCCCGCGCAAAGCATATAGACCCAAGTGTAAAGTCATGGCTCTTGGGCAAGGGTGGATTGCCCACTACGGCCAAGTTGGGCATTGATGCAACTATTCCCGAAGGGGTTCCTAAAATTTTATACAGACGAATTAAAAATTACGGTCGAGACAGTATTAAGTTGGAGGATTTCGAATGAGCCCACTAGCAACGAACCTAAAGGCTAGCCTCGAAGCAGAAGCCAAACAATTTCACGATGTAGTCGACGACAATATGGAAGTTAGCTGGCCTGAATTTCTGCGCGCGTGGGGCGAATTACGAGAGATTGATATTCTAAAACGCGACGATGAAGGCGCTTATTATATAGAAAAAAAATAATTTCCTTCCGTTAGTTGATCTCAAGGCGCTATCCACCCATGTTGCCTAGATCTAAATTCACGATGGAGACGTAGAGTGGCAAGCCCAGAAAAGTCTGATAATCACGATGCAATGAACTTTGTTAACGGGGAATATCGTATTGGAAAATCAGGAAAGAAGTTCAATAATATCAGCCCCGTAAATGGTTCTCTTATATCTATAGTTCATGAGGCAAGTGAAGACGACGTAGACGATGCCGTCAAAGCCGCCAGGGCCGCTCTAACGGGTTCCTGGGGCACGATGCAACTCGCTGAACGCCTAAAGCTTGTAACTGCAATTGTCGGGGGTATCCAGGCCAGGTTTAACGATTTTCTTGACGCCGAGGTTGCTGACACCGGTAAGCCAGTTAGCCTCGCTTCTCACCTTGATATTCCAAGAGGCGCCGCAAACTTCGAAGTCTTTGCGGATATGATGAAGAACCATCACGACGAATGTTTTAGGATGCCTACACCTGACGGTACAGGTGCCTTAAACTATACAGTGACCAAACCCAAGGGGGTTATTGGCATTATCTGCCCGTGGAATCTGCCGTTATTATTAATGACATGGAAAGCTGGCCCAGCCCTAGCTTGCGGTAATACTGTAGTCGTTAAGCCTTCTGAGGAAACACCTTCAACTGCAGCCCTTCTCGGTGAAGTCATGAATGACGTGGGCGTCCCACCAGGAGTGTACAACGTAGTGCAAGGTATGGGACCAGGATCTGCGGGCGAATTTCTAACCAAGCACCCCGGCGTCGACGCAATAACCTTCACCGGGGAAACACGCACAGGTGAAGCTATCTTACAAAATGCAGCCGTTGGTGTGCGGGATGTCTCTTTTGAACTTGGTGGCAAGAACCCCGCCATTGTCTTCGCTGATTGTGACATGGATAAAGCAATAGAAGGGACGATACGATCTGCCTTTGCAAATTGTGGACAAGTCTGTCTGGGTACGGAGCGCATCTATGTAGAACGGCCTATTTTCGAGAAATTTGTAGGCCGATTAAAGGCTGGCGCTGAAGATTTAATATGCGGCGCCCCAGAAGATAGCACTACGTCGCTAGGTCCTCTTATCAGCAAAGAACACCAAGCAAAAGTCCTCAGCTATTACGCTTTAGCAAAAAAGGAAGGTGCGACTGTAGTTACTGGTGGCGGTGTCCCTGAAATGAACGAAATGAACGAGGGTGCTTGGATCGAACCAACTATTTGGACTGGACTATCAGAAAATTCCGCCGTCCTCCGTGAGGAAATTTTTGGTCCTTGCTGTCATATCACGCCCTTTGACACCGAAGAGGAAGCTATCTCGATGGCGAATGACACCCCTTATGGTCTCGCCTGCTCCATTTGGACAGAAGACTTGACCCGTGCCCATCGTGTCGGGCCTCAAATGGCAGTCGGCATTTGCTGGATTAATAGCTGGTTTTTGCGCGATCTTCGGACGCCCTTTGGAGGATCAAAACAATCCGGAATAGGTCGCGAGGGCGGCACGTACTCTATGGAATTTTATACCGAGTTGAGTAATGTCTGTGTGAAACTATAAAAAATAGAGGAGATTTTTAACTAGGAGCGACAAAAGGTCTATTGCCGAGAAAATCCCTAAACTATTTCTAATAGAGACGCAGAAATAGCCTTAACCCTATTCCCGTTCGATCATTTCACCGCCTAGCCATTCCCTCATCCACCTCTTGTGGTCATCGTCACGAGTAAGGCGATTTAACATTTCCTTTGGAGCAGGCGTCATTAATTCTGAGGGTGACTTCCCTTCTCGTAACGCCTTAAGTGTATCGTAAGTTGCCTTTACGGCAGCCTGGAAAGGCTGATGCCCCTGCAAGCATATCCTAACGCCGGCTGCACCTAGTGTTTCAATATCACCCAAAGCAGATGCAGAGCCACCAAGAAAAATTGGAATTTTCACAGCATCAGAAACCATTGCGAGTTGCTCAGCATTACTAATACCTGAAAGAAACACCGCATCAACGCCTGCCAGCTCATATGCCCTTATCCTAGCAACCGTATCCTCGACACCGGTAATAGACATCGCCCCAGTCCGACCGGCGATAACGAGGCTGGGGTCCTGGCGACCATCTAGGGCAGCCCTCATTTTACCGACGCCCTCTTCTATAGATATCAACTCTGAACTACCCACAGTCCCATAATTTTGTGGCAACGCTGTATCCTCAATAGTAAGGGCTGCAACACCAGCCGTCTCGAGTTCTTCCACCGTCCGTCGGACGTTGAGAGCATTGCCATAACCATGATCAGCATCTACCAAAAGAGCTAAATTTCCCGCCCGACAAATCCGATAAGCTTGATCGGCGAACTCCGACAGGCTTAGCAGGATAAGGTCCGGTGAACCAAGTACTGCCATAGAACCAACAGAGCCCGCAAACATTCCAACTTCAAAGCCAAGCTCCTCCGCGATGCGAGCCGAAATTGGGTCAAATACCGATCCGGGGTATACGCAACTATTTCCTTCCAAAAGGATCCGAAATCGTTCACGTCTCTCTGACCAATGCATAATTAAGCCCTTAAGTTAAAGTTTTTATCGCGTACGCTAACGCAAATTTCAGCTGGAGGGAAATTGCCCCCTTGCGATTACTTTAAAAGCCCGGCAATTTAGGGAGCCCTTCAGAAAAGTGAATTGAGATTATGGCTAAGTTTTACGAACCAGATTTAGGAAAAGATCCTGAGAACCCATTTGCCCGTGATGCGGATGGTAAGTTAGTCCGCCGGAGTTATTGGCTAGATATGGGTGACCGCTCCATTGTTCTTATAATGGCGCAGGGTCTGGGAAGCGTTTTATCTAATGACCAAAAACGGATGCACTTGGATGATATAGGCCGCGGACACCTTAAAGAGGATGTTTGTACAATAGAAATTCTGCCACCAGAATAATTACCTCCAGATCCCAGGCAAACTCCGATAACGCATGCTGCGCATTGAAGGGCTGACATACCGGATAGGTCCCCGGACACTATTTGATAACGCTGATACGTCGATCAACGAAGGTCATCGCGTCGGTTTCGTTGGACGTAATGGCGCGGGAAAGACGACGCTGCTCAATATAATCACAGGGTCCATTATCCCAGACACCGGCACAATCGATTATCCAAGCCGCTGGCGGATTGGGATCACACGCCAGGAAGCCCCGAGCGGTGCACAAAGCCTTGTCGACACTGTCATGTCATCCGACGACGAATTGGAAAATCTTAATAAGGAGGCCGAAAGCGCGACTGACCCCAATCGTATTGCCGAAATTCACTCACGCCTGCACGAAAAAGAGGCGCACAGAGCACATTCCCGGGCATCCCGGCTTCTTGCAGGATTAGGGTTCACAGATGCAGAGATGCAGCGTCCATGCGACGAATTCTCCGGAGGTTGGCGTATGCGTGTTGCTCTCGCCGGCTTACTTTTTACTCAGCCCGACCTGCTGCTACTCGACGAGCCAACAAACCACCTCGACCTTGAAGCCTGTCTATGGCTGGAGGAATATCTAAAGCGCTACCAGGGAACGATCTTGGTCGTCAGCCATGACAGGGGACTTTTAAATCGTGTAGTAAATCAAATTCTTCATTTGGACGATAGAGGGCTAAAACTTTACACTGGTGGCTATGACCGGTTTGAAATAGGTTTTCGGGCAAAACTTGAGCGCGTTGCCTCTGAGCGAGCACAACAGGAAGCTCAAAGGGCCCACATTCAAAAATTCGTCGACCGTTTCCGTTACAAGGCAACCAAGGCAAGACAAGCCCAATCTCGGCTCAAAATGCTGGAACGCATGGAGCCTTTGCCTGAGCGCACTGAAGAAGGCTCCGTAGCCTTCACTTTCCCCAACCCAAAACCATTAGCACCACCTCTCTATAGCATCGACAACGCTTCTATTGGTTATGAAACAAAGGCGGTTTTACAAAAAGTTTCCTTCAGGCTCGACCTTGATGATCGGGTGGCCCTACTGGGAGCTAATGGCAACGGCAAGTCAACTTTAATTAAACTCCTCGCCGGCCGGCTTGAAGCTTTATCCGGTCATGTCGTGAAATCAAAGAAGCTACGTGTCGGATATTTTGCGCAACACCAGACCGATGAGCTCGATTTTAATGCCACACCACTCATTGAATTATCACGGAAAAGGCCAAAAGACCTCGAAGTAAATCTAAGACGCCATTTGGGTCGCTTTGGTTTTTCACAACAGCGTGCTGATACACGTACTAGTGATCTTTCCGGGGGCGAAAAAGCTCGACTACTATTCGCAATGATGAGTAGTGACGAGCCCCATATCCTCCTGCTCGATGAACCGACTAATCATCTTGATGTTGTAGCACGCGAGGCGTTGATCCAGGCTATAAATGCCTTCGAAGGGGCGGTAGTAATAGTCAGTCATGATCCTCATGTTATTGAACTTACGGCTGACCGCCTTTGGCTTGTCGATCAAGGCACAGTAACACCATATGAAGGAAACTTAGATGACTATCGGGCACTCATAGCAAAACCGGCAAAAAGCACCCCGAAAGAGAAAAAGACCAACGAACCAACAAACCCCATTGTTTCAGAGACCACAAAGAAGGAGCAACGCAGGCTGGCTGCAGAAAAACGTAATGGCCTTGCGCCGCTTCGCAAAAGGGTAAAGCGTGCGGAGGAAAAGGTGGTAACGCAAGCAAACGAGCTGGAAAGGCTTCAGGCTGCCTTAGCTGATCCGGAGCTATATAACAGCGATGACAACAAAGCACTCCGGTCCCTGCAGGTGGAGGCCGGCTACGCAGCTAAAACCTTGTCAGAAGCAGAAGAAGCCTGGATCGAACTTCAAGAGGCTTTAGAAGTCGCTGAAGCAGAAGTGATGGCGAGCTAATCAGTTATCTTTGGGATGACCTCTTCTAGGTGGCTCCGGCGTTCCAGCGGCGGGAACAACATCCTTAGTTGCGCCACCCCACCCTAAATGTGTTACATCAAAAATGACCCCATTGGGGTCACGATACTTTATCTCATAGAACGTCGTCGGAGCCTTCTTTTCGGGCCTACCCATAAAATATTTTCCCCCAGCTTTTTCAATCTTCTTATCAGCTTCTTCCGCATCATCCACCCAAAAACCAATATGATGTAGGCCAACATAATCCTTACCTCGTTCGTCTTCACCATCGACGTAGCCAGCCCAGTGGTCAGTCTTATATTTTAACAGCGCAACTGTAATCACACCGTCAGAAACATAGCAGCCCTTAGCCAAAGGTGAATCTGTTGTCCCAACCCGCTCCATATCAAATGCCTCGCAGTAGAAGTCTGCGGTTTTCTCTGGATCATTTACCGACATTGCGATGTGTCTAAGCTTTCCCATAAATTCTTTCTCCTAAAAATCGATAATCAAATTATAACAGATCATTTCCTTTTGGCCTCGGGAAAATACCTAGGGTCGGAAATCACTGCACCGAACCGCTGCTGACTATAGGTAATTGCCGCGACATCCCAGGCCATACTGTTCTGAGAGGTCGCCGCGTGAACATCACGCACCGCTCGCTGATATACGCTATCAAAGCTCAGCCCACGCCCACCTGCCAGGGGAAATAGTCTTTCAACTGCCTGGACGCACAATTTACCCGCAAAAGAATTGTTTCGGCGCCACCTCGCCCGTTGTTCCTGCGTCGGCGGTTTTTCTCCAGCCGCAACCAACTGACTTTCTCGAAAATCTTCTAGCAATAATGACCGGGCGGCCTCTATCTCTGCGCTGGCTTCAGCAACCCTTAACTGAACGGTTCCCTGTTCAGATAGCTTCACCCCAGCGACTGATTTGCGCGTTGCCAGATCAGCCAACATGGCATCCAGCGCACCAAGTGCTATACCAACAGCCGTCGAAGCGAATTGTTTTGTTCCCATTGCGAATAATGGAATTTTATATAGCGGATTAGGGTTGACAGTGCTGCCAGGTGTCGGCCCACCCTGTACTAGCCCTGCAGATATTCCTCGGTGCTCGGGGATAAAAACCCGTTTTAAGATAAAGGAACGACTTCCGGTTGCCGCCAGCCCGCTTGGGTTCCAGTCATCCACCATTTCAGCAAAATCTGTTTTAGGAACCAACGCGAATTGATGTTGAGGCGGGCCATTTTCTTGAGGAATAAAAAGCTGTACGTTGCTCCAGTCCGCAAAATCTATGCCGCTAGAGAAACCCCACATACCATCTGCAACCCAACCGCCATCAACGACCTCAACACTAGCTCCCTTTCCCGGGAAGGAAGATGCAATAACGGCGTCTGGATTATCTCGCCAAACGTCATCCTGAGCCTGTTCGCATTTCATACCATTTATCCAGGACTGGCCTGTCAAATTAGTAAAAACCCAGCAACTGGACCCACACCCACGCCCCAACTCTGCGGCGACGTCAAGAATACCGCCCCATTCCATCTCGTAGCCGCCATAGCGTCGTGGCTGGAACATCCTATAAAATCCAGCATCGATAAAATTCTTATGCGTAATATATGGCACCCGACGATTTTTTTCCGCTTCGGGGGCCCTATCGCGAAGCACAGGAATCATAGCGCGCGCGCGATTGGCTAATTCGTCGCGGGTTATTTGTGATTCTTGTCCAGCATCAAGCATAATTAATCCGCCCGTAATGGTCGAAGGGGCTCCCCTCAATATCATCTCCCGATAACGGAAAGGAAAACAAGTAAATTTATAAAAGCCTTAACAAAAAAATTAAGGCCTTCGATATTTTAAACAAACGGGCCGGTTGGGTTAAGACCAAGTTGCAATCTCCCCGCATTTTCCGCCGCGAATTCAGGGACAATTACGAAGTGACTCCGCAAAACATGAAGGTCACGAAATGCTCGCTGCAATTCACTGCCTTCCATCATCACGCCCGTCCCCGCATCGCAAAACAATTCATAGACCAGCTCTCCGCAGAGGCGAACAACTTCAACCATTGCCATTCGATACCGAACCCGGTCTTCAACCGATATCCGTTCGCCTTCCCCGAGCTTATTCATTAAGTCTTTTGCCCCATCAAGGACGGTAGCCCTCGCGATATCACATTTTACTCGAGCCCGTCCGAGTAGCTGTTGCGATGACGACCATTCCGATTGCGCGGATGGCATCCTAGCATTCCTCCGGTTTTGTAGTCTCTCGCGATAGGCTTCAATAGCACATTCGGCAAGCCCCACGGCAGGTGCCGCTACAACAAAAGCGAATACCGTTGAATTAGGGCTCGTCCTGTAAAGCAGTCCGTCATTAATAACAGAACCGGGAATTCCGTTTTGTTCTGCCTCCCGGAAACATAGAATTCGATGCTCGGGCACAAACTCGTCATCGAGAGAAACTGTTTTACTACCCGTCCCCTTCATTCCAAGACAAAACCAGTCATCCTTTACTGAAACAGAAGTTTTTGGAACAAGACACGTCAGGTTACGTTTATGATCGTCTGGGTCGTGCGCACTCAGCATCAGCCAATTAGCATTATCAACCCCGGACACATAAGGCCAACTACCTGTAAGTCGAACACCACCGTCGGCTCTATCAGCCGTAATCGTTGCCCCCATAACTAAACAAGTAAATAGTGACTCGTCCGTTGCCTTAACTTCGTCTTGTGCCAGCCGATTATACCACCCAACGAGATAATTTTGGTTGCCAATAAGACTGTGCAGCCAAGCAGTAGATCCACAGCCGCGCGCCGTTTCCATAACCGCTTCAACATGGGTCGGCAGTGTCATACCAAGTCCACCTAACGTCGGCGCTAACATTATTTTGAACAGGCCTGCCTTGCTCAAACGTTCATACACTTCCGGCAACATTTTGCGGGCCTGCTCTGTTTCAAATGCTTTTTCGCGTAGAAATGGAACCATTGATGCAGCTCGCGCAACAACTTCTTCATGGGTGACGTTTACTTCTTTAACGCTACCTCCTTCCATGTTCAGAACTCAGGTTTCTAAAGACGGTAAATGTGATTTGGGAAGACGGCGTTTACGTCCCTGATATGCCTTAGCATGAGTATCGCCAACACCTTCAAAGTCTATTATTTCGACCCCGTTACCATCGGGATCATGAAAATATACGTGCCTGCCTGAAAAACTTCGATGCCCCGTATCTTCATAAAGCAAAATATCAACACCCTTATCTTCCAAATGTGAAATAGCCGCATTGAAATCCGCGCCATCAACCGTAAAGGCGTGATGTATCAAAGTGTCACCAGGTTTGTTTGGACTTTGGTGATATCCAGTTTTTGAGAGAACAAAATAGTGTTCGCCTGCTCTCATAAATACGGTCGTATCATTTTGGCGCCAGTATGTGCATCCGACTACTTCCTCATAGAATTTACGGGACACTTCAAGGTCTGTGACCCCGATGGTAAAATGAAGAATACCCGTCGTACTAACTCTTCGCGGCTCCTCATATTTAACGGTATCAGCCCCCTCGAAGGCCTCACTCTTAAATCCAGACATATTTTCGCCTATGTAGTCGATATACTTCTACTAAATAATTATATATCAGTTAATTTGGAACTGGCATTCAGGGAGACATATCATTTTCGATTTTTAGCGCAAGTGGCTTTGTCTCAGGAAACACTTCGGAAAGTGTTTTTGATTTACCATTCCCCATCACTACACGGCAATGTTGGCGACGCAAATTCCGGGCTTCTTTTACCCCACATGAATGCGCGATGGTTCCAACTTCTTTACGCATTGTTTTTATATAATTTTTAACTCTTTCTGCTTTATCATTAGGATCAAGACCCTTTTGTAGACGTTTATTATGTGTCGTAACACCCGTGGGGCAGGTATTTTTATCGCATTGCAAAGCCTGAATGCACCCTAGGGCAAACATAAACCCACGGCCAGAAACAACAAAATCTGCACCCGCGCACAACGCCCAAGCAACCTCCTCGGGTGTAATTAATTTTCCAGATGAAATGACCTTTATCCGTCCCTTAAGGCCATGGCGTTTCAAAGTATCAACAGCCGTGGGCAAGCTCTCCCTCACCGGTAATCCGACATAATCCAGGAGTGCCATAGGCGCGGCGCCAGTGCCCCCATCACCAGAGTCGATAGTGACAAAATCTGGTGCACTTTCAATTCCCCGGTCATTAACAGCGGAAAAGAGATCATCGAGCCAGTCATAATCGCCTATAACGCATTTTATCCCAACGGGTTTTCCAGTCACCCTTCGGATACGATCAATCATCCTTAAGAGCTGATCGATATTATTAATGTCTGGGTGTCGGTTAGGACTTATCGAATCTTGTCCTTCAGGAATACCGCGGATCGAAGCAATTTCTGCTGTAACCTTTTCTCCCGGCAAAATACCACCTTTGCCAGGCTTTGCGCCCTGGCTCAACTTGATTTCTATCATCTTAACTTGCTCATGCGCAGACAATTCTTCAAGTTTTTGATCTGAGAGATTGCCTTCAAAATCTCGAACGCCATATTTGGCGGTGCCCATTTGAAAAACGATGTCGCACCCACCCTCTAAATGATAGGAAGTTAGCCCTCCCTCTCCCGTATTTAGCCAACAACCTGCTGCTGCGGCTCCATTGGATAACGCTCTAACGGCCGGCTCTGAAATAGCGCCAAAACTCAATCCAGAAATATTGAAAAAAGAAGCAGTTTTATAGGGATACTTACAATATGGCCCGACAATAACCTCTCCAGGATTTGCCGCCTCAACCTCAAGGGTAGGAAAGGGACAGTTGCCGAATAATATAGTTCCTGGTGCCGTGATATCGCGGGTCGAGCCAAAGGCAAGCTGCGTACTGACATTTTTTGCTGCACGATAAACCCAGGAACGTTGCGCACGGTTAAAGGGCATTTCCTCGCGATCCATCGCAAAAAAATAATTACGAAAAAACTCTCCCATATACTCAAATAAGTATCGAAAGCGTCCAATGACCGGAAAATTGCGACGAACTGCCTGTTTGGTTTGAGTTACATCAATTATATAAAAAATCGCAATTAGAATGATCACTACACCTAGTGCGACTCCTATCAATGAAATCAAGATTGAGTTTGCCACTTGAATAAAGTCGAAAGTTTCGTTCACGCCCATGTTATTCATGATGCCTTTCCTTTCCTTTCAACTCTTGCCTCTAGTTCATTCTAAATTTAATAAACCCACGTATGGATCTGATTATAGAAAATTTGCTAGGGTGACATGTCCTTTTCGGATAGCTCCTTAAGAGCTTCCGGGGTTTTTGTTAGACCCTCGACCTTCATACCCCGCAAAATATTCGGCGCTTTTGTAAATTGGATATCATCATAGGGTACGACTTCGATACGATTTCCCCATGGGTCACGAAAATTCATTCCGCGCTCAAGCAACTCAACGTTCATTTCTTCAAGCGCTTCTCTGACTGGTTCGCGATCGTCCACCACGAAACCAAAATGCCGGGCACCATCTGGCTCCTGTGTTCTGCCCAGCCTAAGCTGAATAAATTGATCCCCTAAATCTATAAAAGCGTTGTGGTCATTACGGCCGCGCATGGTGAACTGAAATAAACGTCCATAAAATTTTAACGCCTCATCTAAATCGTCAACTTCAAGAACGACATGATTAATACCCAAAGCTTGTGCTTTCTTTTTCATGTTTCCTACCTTCATAATTGGGCACAGTTTAAATCTTTTCCAGTCTAAGCATAAATCCTATTGGTTTTGAGATCTTTTCAGGAGAAAATACAGGCTAGCTAGAGAAAGAGAAATTCAAGATGCCTAAAGTCTTAACCAAAAATCAGGTTAGCCAATTCCACCAAAATGGCTTCCTTTTTCCTATAGAGGCCTACACGCCGGAAGAAGCCGAGATCTTGCATGCCAATTTTGCCGCCATGGAAAAATATCTTGGCCATGAACCACAGAAAAAATTCCGGGTAAAGGCTCACTTGCCATTTCCCTGGCTATGTGAAGTAGTCAAGAATGAAAAGCTAATAGATGCAATAGAAGATATTATCGGACCAAATATCCTATGTTGGGGTGCGTCCTTCTTTACCAAAAAAGCAAACGACCCACGCTTCGTATCTTGGCATACCGACAGTTTCTACTACGGCCTAAAACCCGCCGAAACAGTGACCGCATGGCTGGCTTTTAACGACGCCAACGCAGAGTCAGGCTGCGTACGATATATTCCGGGTACGCATAAAGGGCCACCAGCAGTGCATGAAATCAGGAAGCACAGACATAATTTGGTCCAGCAAGGACAAACCGTTATTGATGTACCCGAAGACAAAGCGGTATTAGCAGAGGTCAAAGCTGGGCAGGTCGTGTTACACCATGAAAGTGTGGTGCACGGTTCAGGGCCCAACAACGCCAATCATCCTCGCGTAGGGTTCTCAATTCACTATGTCGCTCCGCATGTCAAAGAAACTCGTTTCGATGGCGCTACGGCGATGTTGGTCAGAGGTAATAATGTTGGTGACAATTGGGGTATCGACCCCGAGCCACGCCATGACTACGATCCTGAATGTATAAAATTTATGGAAGAGACCCGCGCAAAATTCACAAATTCCACGGCCAAAAAAATTGCCGTTGGCGGACGGAGTTAATTAAATGACCGAAACAGCCTATGCTGCCGTACTCGTAGAAAAACGTAAATTTGAAACCCGCGAGGTGGCCATCCCCAACATCAATCCCGATGAAGGTATATTGAGAATTGAAGCAGCGGGTCTGTGCGGCACGGATTACGAACAATATGACGGCCATTTCATAGGAACACCGCACGGCACGTTACCAATTACCCCAGGCCATGAAATCTTTGGCTGGGTGGACCGCCTTGGCGCCAACGCCAAAAAAAGATGGGGCGTTAAGGAGGGAGATCGCGTGATCGTCGAAACCTCAATCCCGTGTGGCGAATGTCTTGCATGCGATGATGGGCGGCCCATTTTTTGTGATGCCAATATGGGTTATGGTCTTCGAATGGGATTTGATAATGAGCCCCATTTGTGGGGCGGATACGCTTCACACCTGTACCTCCATCCCAAGTCACGAATGCACAAAATCCCTGACCATATCCCAACCGATATTATGAGCCTAAACAACCCGCTCTCAAACGCAGTTCGTTGGGCTTGGGCTCGCCCCAACCTTCGGGAGGGACAAACAATTGTTATTGAAGGGCCCGGACAAAGGGGCTTGTTGGCTACACTGGTCGCCAAGGAAATGGGTGCGGGCCAGATAATAGTGACCGGGACCCAAGCCGACGAATATCGGCTCACAATTGCAAAAGAACTGGGTGCTGACGCCACCATCAACGTCCAGGAAGAAAACCCTGTTGAGCGTGTTCATGAGCTTACCGGAGGCCGCAGAGCAGATATAGTTTTGGATGTTTCAATGGGTTCAACCGAACCTTTAATTCAGGGCGTTGAAATGCTCAAAAAAGGGGGCACCTTGGTTGTCGCCGGCGTAAAAACACACAATGCCCTCAATAATTTTTATAGTGACAAATTACTTTTTAATGAAATTTCAATGTTAGGCGTATTATCCTCAGACTGGGAAGATACCGCCCGCGCCGTGGAAATACTGACAGACAAATGGCAAGAACTCGGAAAACTATGCACACATAATTATACCCTTGGTGAAGCTGAAAAAGCGGTGCTGTTGCTTGGCCGAGAGATAAAGGATGGAGAAGAACCAATTCATATCCACCTTGATACAACAGTTGCACCATAAGGAAAAAATTATGAATGATAGACTTTCTATTCGCCTTGCTGCGGGATCTGGGCCGACCTTTGGCGTTGATGACCTTGCCTGTGCGGCGGCAACTTTTCTTGGTTGTTGGGAAGACGAAAATCTTGACGTTACGTGGACCCCAGTTCATGGCGGGGTTGCCGCCATGCAGGCCGTCCTTGATGACGTAGTCGATGTTTCCTACGGTGGGCTCGGCCCGGTATTAAAATTTCGATCCGAAGGAGAGCCGGTACGCGTTATCGTTTCAATGGCGCGAGGGCTTGCTCAAAACCTCGTCACTCAAGAACGGTTTACAGACCCAGCGCAGCTTAAGGGCTGTTCGTGGGCCCTCGATGGCTTTGGCGCTTTAAGCCACCACATGGCGAGACTGCTTGTTGCAGCGCTAGACATTGAAGAAAGCGACATCGATTGGCAGGCTGTCGGTCCACCGCCCGAACGCATCGATAGACTTTTAAACGACACCATTGATGTGTCCCTTATCCGGGTAGAGGAAGCCATTTCATTAAATCAAGATCCAAGCAACAAACTTCGTACCCTGCTTGGGTTCGCTGAGCTTAAA
>PBOV01000040.1 GCA_002724505.1 Rhodospirillaceae bacterium
AAATGCACACTCCCATCGGTGTATACATGTACCAGTGCCCCCGCCTGGTTCAAGGCTGGAGCATTAAACGAAATCCCAAATTTAACCGGCATCATCGCTATACCTTTTTTCAAGGTTTCATGAGATGCGTTGTATTTATCAATCGCTTTTCGTCGGCTTGGGAGATCCACCTCAGAGGCTAATCGGTCAACGATTTCTGGCATTATGTTATCAGATACCGTCTGTCCATAAGGCGTAACATTTTTGTCATCGGTTCCATACCAATTTACACTTCTTATTTTTTCAACAGGCATTTTCAGCTCGACGGCTAAATGTTCGATAATAGTTTCAATTGCCAGCATACCCTGCGGACTTCCAAACCCTCTGAAAGCTGTATTTGAAACGGTATTAGTCTTACAGGGCCAACCCCTAAATAATGTGTGTGGTATAAAATAAGCGTTATCGCCGTGACACAATGCGCGCCCTATCACACCCGCCGATAAGTCTGCGACATTCCCCGATCTGGCGGCCATATCGATTATGGCCCCTTCTATTTTTCCTGTTGAGTTAAAACCAACTTTGTATTTAAACAAAAAATCGTGTCGTTTTCCTGTAGCCGTCATGTCTTCATCGCGGCGAAGCCTCAACTTAACAGGCTTACGACATTTATAGGCTAATAGAGAGGCTATCGCCCCAACAATTGTTGACTGACTTTCCTTCCCGCCGAAGGCTCCACCCATTCTTCGAACTTCCACCGTCACATCATTCTGATTTATTCCTAAAACACGGCTTACTCCGTGTTGAACTTCTGTAGGGTGTTGTGTTGAAGAATAAATTAATATGTCGGGACCCTCGCCTGGTATAGCCAGCGCAATTTGACTTTCCAAATAAAAGTGGTCCTGCCCTCCACAAGAAATTTCACCATTCACAACGAAGTCAGCGTCTTTTATGGCTTTTTCAGCATCACCGGATTCAATTTTTGGAGGCTCATAAGTAAACTGGCCTTTGTCCCAGGCCTCTTGGATAGAAAGGACAGCCGGCAATTCTTCGTAGATAACTTTTATCGTTCCTATCGCGGCAAAGGCGTTGTCATAATTATCAGCAGCAATGGCCGCTATGGGTTGACCCGCATATTCAACGAGCGCTCCAGCCAAAACGGGTTCGTCGCTAAATACAGGGGCTATATCGTTTACCCCCGGAATATCATTTGCCGTAATAACGGCCGCCACGCCTGTACATGCCTCAGCCTTCGAGGTGTCGATGCTTAAAATGTTTGCATGAGCGTGCGGACTTAATAATAGAGCAACTTCCTGTGTCTCAGGTAAATTAGGCATATCATCGATAAAAACCGCATCACCGACAACGTGTTTGATAGCGCTATCGTGTTGGGTACTCTTATGGACCCCCCCCCGAATATCTTCTGTTTCACTCATTAAACTTTTACTACTTCAAGTTCATTTTCAGAGCCAAAGAGGTCACGATATAGTCGAATTAATAAATTGGCAGCAATTTTTGTACGGTATTTTGCGCTTGCTCGGTGATCACTTATCGGCTGAAAATCAGAAGAAATTTGTTTAGACAACTCTACGAACTCATCTTCATCTAAACCAATTCTCTCCATGGCTAATTCTGTTTTTTTTGCCCTACAAGGTCTGGGCGCTAAGCCGCCATAAGCGACACGAGCGTTTGTTATCCTTGAATTTTTGATCGTCAAGCGATAGGCACCAATTACTGAGGAAATGTCCTGATCATATCTCTTGGAGACTTTATAAGTCCGAAACATTTGATTATCCAAAAGCGTTGGTATTTTAATATTTTTAATAACCTCGTTTGATTTTAAACAAGTTTCACGGTAGCCAACAAAATAATCTTCTATTGGCACTTCACGTTCACCTTCAGCCGACGCCAGGGTAAGACTTGCATCAAGTGAGATAAGACAAGGCAGTGTATCGCCAATCGGTGAAGCATTCCCAATATTGCCCCCTATTGTCCCTAAATTTCTAATTTGTCGGGAACCAATACGACGAATTAACTCCTCAAAAGACGGGAAAAGCCTCTTGATATATTCCAAGGCCTCCGTGTACGTAACGGCCGCGCCCACTATGAGCTCTCCTTTTGTCTCAACAATTTCACGAAGCTCGAAGACGTGTCCTGTATAAATCACGTTCTCAGGAACGACCCGGTCTTTACTGATAGAAAGACCCAAGTCAGTTCCACCCGATAACAACATGGCACCCTTAACCGCTTCCCTAAGACTAACCAACTCGTTAAGAGATTTTGGCATGTAAAACGTTTGGTTTTCTTTCCGATATTTATATGGTGGAGCCTCAATAGCATGTCGCTCATAACTGATATTTTTCATACACCCAACACGCGCTGCATCAACAATAGGCCTATAGCCTGTGCATCGACAAAGGTTCCCAGCTAATGCATCATGAATAACCCAATCGCCCTTTTCTTCTGCAGACTGCCCCAGGGCAAAGAGGGCCATAACAAATCCAGGGGTACAAAATCCACACTGTGTCCCGCCTCCCCCAGCTAGGCATTCCTGTATTGGGCTCAACTCACCTCCGTTAATTGTTTTAATTCCTTCAACTGTAATAATTTCACTCGCTCCTACCTGTCCGAGTTGTAAAAGACAGGAATTTACAGCTTGAAATTTATTATTGGCGACACGTACAACCGTGCAGGCTCCGCAATCACCCTCCGCGCAACCCTCCTTAGTACCGGTTAAATTAGGGATAGACCGAATATATTCCAGCAATGTCATGGTAGGCGAGGCGTTGCCCGTATCGTGTAATTTCCCATTTATGGTGAGGCGGAGCATACGATCAAAAACCTGTAACTATTAAATTTTAGTTTGCGTCAAAAAGTTTATTACAAATTTTCTAAATATTGAAGATTTGTCACTTCCCTACTTACTACCCTAACCTTTAAAAAATCAGCTACTTCTCTAACGGAAAGATAGGGGTAACAAAAACTACTGCCTAATTCGTCCGCAACAAAATTCCTTGGATAGTTTTTCTTTCAGAAATCGAGACATATTTTTGAAAATTCTAGGAGAAATTTCTGCCAAGCCTAGAACTGACTTTAAGGCAACTAGTTGGATTATTGAAATAAATGGGGCGAGTGATGGGAATTGAACCCACGACCTCATGATCCACAATCATGCGCTCTAACCAACTGAGCTACACCCGCCATAGGAAAGGTCATTTTCTTAGACCCGCTGCTTGAGGCCGTCAACAGCCGAAATACTCTCTCAGCCTATCGATTGCTTCAATCAAAGTCTTTTCTTCTTTGCAAAAACAAAAACGGACAAAATGTTCTACACCACCACCCTGATAAAAAGCACTGACTGGTACCGCTGCTACCTTCGCCTCACTGGTAATATAACGGCAAAATTCTTCGTCATTACCATTGAAACCTAGAGGACGAAAATCAGTCGTAATGAAATAGCTCCNTTGGCAGGGCATNACCTCAAACCCAATGTTTTTCAAACCCTCNGCAAGAAGATCNCGACATTTCTGCAGTTCNCCGGACAAAGAAGTAAAATAACTCTTATTTTTTGATAATCCAAAGGCAACCGCCGCCTGCAGGTTNGGAGGCGTTGTAAAAGTCAAAAATTGATGCGCTTTAGAGATCGGCGCCAACAAGTTTGGGCTTGCCGTGATGTAGCCAACCTTCCACCCCGTCAAGGAAAAAGTTTTTCCTGCTGAACCTATTCGAACACATCGCTCCCGCATACCGGGGAGGGTCATTAGCGGGATATGCTCAAGACCGTCGAACAATAAGTGCTCATAAACTTCATCACAAATTGCGTAAGCATCAAATTTTTCTAATAATTGCGCAATTATAGAAAGCTCATTTTTTGAAAAAACCTTAGAACAAGGATTCATCGGTGAATTCAATAAAATGAGCTTTGTTTTATTACTGAAAGCTCTTGCGAGCAGCTCTTCTGACAATTTCCAATTTGGGGGCTCTAATCGAACTAATTTGGGAACTCCACCAGCGCGCTTCACAATTGGCAAGTAAGAATCATAAAGAGGCTCAATTAATACCACCTCGTCACCAGGTTCAATCAACGCAAAAAGACTAGCAGCCAGTGCTTCAGTCCCCCCTGATGTCACCATCACTTCAGTGAGACCATCAACGACTAATCCGTAAAACCTTTTATTAATTTCTGCGACTGCTTCACGAAGAGCTGGTATTCCCATCATCGAGGGATATTGGTTAAGACCATTCTCAAGATAATCTTTCGCCACTGCGACCACGTCAGGAGGACCATTTCCATCTGGAAATCCTTGCCCCAGATTGATTGCGTTATGTTCTTGGGCAAGACGTGACATCACCTCAAAAATGGTCGTCCCATAGCCTCCCAAGACAAAGTTAGCAGACTTCACTGAAATTTTCTCACAAACTAATTACCACCTTACTTAGCATATTTGAAACTTTTGAATAAAAACTATCAGAGCACAGCATCGGAAAGCCTAATTATTATTCATTCTGTTTAATTTTTTTGCAAAATGGGATTTATTTCAAAAATTCAAAAATAATAGATAAACGAAACTAATAATTTATTTATAATACCTTCGGCAAGCGGAGCGCATTATATTTTTACGTTGCGTCAGAACTGCAACCCCTGAGGTTAGCTACATAGGATGACTAAATGAAGAAGATAGAGGCTATTATAAAACCCTTCAAGCTAGACGAAGTAAAAGAGGCGCTTCATGAAGTTGGTGTTATGGGGTTAACAGTAATTGAAGCCAAAGGGTTTGGAAGACAAAAGGGGCATACCGAACTTTATAGAGGTGCTGAATATATCGTTGATTTTCTTCCAAAGGTTAAGGTCGAAGTAGTGGTAGGCGAGGAAATGCTTGAACGCTCCGTCGAAGCTATTCAACAGGCTGCACACACGGGACGCATAGGTGACGGTAAAATTTTTGTATCAACAATTGATGAAGCAATCCGGATTCGGACTAACGAGAAGGGAAATGAGGCGATCTAACAATTCGTCAAAATTAGTCAACCAAAATGAAGCTAATGGAATAGGAAAGATCATATGAGTGACAGTAAATTCGTGATGGAGATGATTGAGGAGAACAACGTTCAGTTTGTTGATCTCCGCTTCACTGACCCCCGGGGCAAATGGCAGCATACCGCACAGCATGTTTCCACAATAAATGATGATTTCTTTGAAAGCGGTATCATGTTCGACGGGTCATCTATTGCGGGATGGAAAACGATTAATGAATCGGACATGACCCTGATGCCAGATTGCAGCACTGCCGTAATGGACCCCTTCACAGCACAACCACAGCTCATAATTTTTTGCGACGTTCATGAACCATCAACCGGACAACCCTATGGTCGTTGTCCGCGATCTGTAGCGAAAAAGGCGCTTGCCTATATGGGTGCGGCCGGTATTGGTGATGCCGCATATTTTGGTCCAGAAGCGGAATTCTTCGTATTTGATGATGTACGCTTTGAAGCTTCAATGGACAGATCCTTTTATGAAGTTGATAGCGATGAGGGACCTTATAACTCAGGCGAACCTATGGAGGGTGGTAATATCGGCCACCGGCCAGCTGTAAAAGGCGGATACTTTCCGGTTCCTCCGATGGATTCCTGTACAGACCTGCGAGCCGAGATGGTTACTACAATGGTCCAGATGGGTCTCGAGATGGAGAAACACCACCATGAAGTAGCGCCTAGCCAACATGAACTTGGCCTTAAATTTAATACATTGATAGGTTCCGCGGATTCGATGCAGATCTATAAATACTGTGTTCACATGGTAGCCCATCAATACGGAAAGACCGCCACCTTTATGCCGAAGCCAATCGCTGGCGATAACGGATCAGGAATGCACACCCATCAGTCGATTTGGAAAGATGGCAAACCTCTCTTTGCCGGGTCAGGTTATGCCGATCTTTCGGAAACTGCCCTGAATTATATTGGGGGTATCATCAAACATGCCCGAGCTATCAACTGTTTTTCGAACGCTTCGACAAATAGCTACAAGCGTTTGATCCCGGGCTTTGAAGCGCCCGTTTTATTAGCATATTCGGCGCGTAATCGTTCGGCATCCTGTCGTATACCTTACGCAAATAGCCCAAATGGAAAGCGTGTCGAAGTGCGTTTCCCCGATGCTTCAGCAAACCCTTATCTAGCCTTTACCGCAATGTTGATGGCCGGTCTCGATGGCATAGAAAACAAGATCCACCCCGGAGATCCAATGGACAAAGACCTCTACGACCTTCCTCCAGAGGAACTTGAAGGCGTTCCGACAGTGGCAGGTTCTCTTCGCCAAGCGATGGAAAGCCTTGATACCGATCGTGAGTTTTTAAAGCGTGGCGACGTAATGTCAGACGATATGATCGATGGATACCTTTCTCTTAAAGAAGAGGAGGTCCTCACTTTTGAACAAGCCCCACATCCGGTTGAATATAGTATGTATTACAGTGTCTGATAAACTTTCTTGATTGCCCGGGCTTAACAAAGTTTGGGCAATCAAAATTTTGAGACAAAGATTGCCCCCTTTTTTGTGATCCACAAAAAAAGGGGGAGCGATAAAAGTAACAATATGAACTTTCGTACACGTAAGATGGTCGCAGCTCGTGATCTCAACTCCAACGGAACATTATTCGGAGGACGTTGCCTGGAATGGATCGATGAGGAAGCGTTCATATTTACCTCTTGCCAACTAGAAAGCGAGAAAGTGGTCACGCGAAGCATGTCAGAAATTAATTTTCTTGCGACCGCCCGACAGGGAGAAATTATTGAGGTTGGTATGGAAGCGACTGACTTCGGCAACACGTCAATAACCATTTCTTGCGTCGTACGAAACATGCGTACCAAACAAATTATAACGGCCGTAGACAAAATTGTGTTTGTCAAAGTCGATGAGTTTGGCAAACCTGAACCCCATGGAAAAATTCACCCAAGGGAACGCGAGTTTACATACCGCGACTCTTTAATTGAGGCCTAATATAGCGGCCCATAAAACATCCTAATCTCTCAAATATCACTTTAAATTTTGGGGAGAACACGAGATGTTCCATTATCTGAAATCGCGACATAGGTAAATTCGCCTTCTGTAACTTTGAACTGATCGGTTTCGACCCTGCGCCTGACCCAAACTTCTACCTTTGTCGCTAGCGATGTTTTTCCAGTACGGATAATCTCTGCATAACAACTAACTACATCGCCAATCGCAACCGGCCGATGAAACTCAATTTTATCTACCGCTACAGTAGCCACTCTTCCACAAGCTCTTTGGTAAGCTATGTTTGCACCAGCCATATCCATCATAGACATTAACCATCCCCCAAAAATATCTCCGCTCGGATTAGTATCCGCTGGCATTGCGATTATTCGAATTGAGGGTTCTTTTTCCGGTTGTTTATTTTGATCATTCATGGAAATTTACCTACGAAATACAACATGTTGTTGTTGAATATAGGACATATACAGCATACTGTCCCTCCTGTTCTTAATTAGCGTTTATGAGTGTAGAAAATGCCAGCATCCGGCAAGTCAAAAAATTATTCGGCCCAAGACATTGAAGTCCTTGAAGGGTTGGAGCCTGTGCGTCGACGCCCGGCTATGTACATAGGTGGCAGCGATGAGCAGGCAATGCATCACCTAGTAGCAGAACTTCTAGATAATTCGATGGATGAAGCCGTTGCAGGATACGCCAACCGAATCGAATTTGATCTAGCCGCAGATGGAACGGTGACTATCCGAGATAATGGCCGCGGTATCCCCATAGATCGCCACCCAAAGTTTAAAGACAAATCGGCACTTGAAGTCGTGATGACAACTCTTCATTCGGGGGGAAAATTTAGCAATAAGGTTTACGACACATCGGGAGGATTGCACGGTGTTGGACTTTCAGTTGTTAACGCGCTGTCCGACCGAATGACGGTAGAAGTTGCACGTGACAAGACACTCTATGTCCAGGAATATTCAAAAGGTATACCCAAAAGTGAACTCAAAAACGAGGGACCTGTTCGGCGCAGAGGAACCACCGTAGTTTTTCATGCTGATCCAGAAATATTTGGTCCAAAATCAAATTTTCGGCCTAATACACTATATAAAATGGCTCGATCTAAGGCATACCTGTATAAGGGAGTTGAAATCAGATGGTCTTGTGCTTCCGACCTCATAAAAGAAAAAGATAATACCCCTGCGATAGACACTCTACATTTTCCTAATGGTCTTAGTGATTATCTTTTAACGCGCTTAAATGGCCGTGCGACTATAATCAGCAATCCTTTTTCCGGAGAAAGCAGTCTTAATGGCAAGGGAGGCAGAGTTGAATGGGCTCTCGCCTGGCCAGAAGATGTCGAAGGCTCTCTGGTTTCATACTGCAATACCGTACGAACGCAGGAAGGTGGCACACATGTAGCTGGCCTAAAGACGGCGCTTACTAAAGGTCTCAAAACCTATGCCGAACTCGCTGGTAACAAACGCGGGGGAATTATAACAGGAGATGACGTTATGGGCGGAACATGGGGTGTCCTATCTGTATTTGTAACCGACCCTGAATTTCAAGGCCAAACTAAGGAT
>PBOV01000041.1 GCA_002724505.1 Rhodospirillaceae bacterium
ATGTCGATGAGCAGGCTTGTGATGACCGTGGTATTCCAGCATTGCCTTTCCATCGTACGGTAAATGTTGCAGTTGGTGAACATGCCTTTTCTCTGATGATGGCCCTTGCTAAGAAGACAGTAGAGACTAATAAGCTCTTGACGATAGAAGCGCTAAAAGCGGAAGGCTGGCCAGCGCGTGAATATGATCGCCGCCACACGGCCAACTCTAATTGGGCAAGAATTTCTGGCGTTAAGAATATGTTTGGGTCAACGCTAGGGATTGTCGGTTTAGGCTCGGTAGGGCGCTATGTCGCAAACTGGGCGAATGCCTTTGATATGGAAGTAATTTATACGCAACGTAACCAGTTGAATGATGAACTTGAGAGCGAGTTCAACGCGCGTTTTGTCTCGCTGGACGAGCTGTTTGAGCGGTCAGATTTTGTAAGCATCCACGTACCACTGAATGAATCGACCAAAGGACTTGTTGGCGCTAAACAACTCGAGAATGCGAAGCCTGGTATTATTATTGTTAATATCGCGCGGGCAGATATTATTCAGAAAGGGGCATTATTGTCTGCACTTGATGCGGGTAAGATTGGTGGGGTTGGTATGGATGTTCATTACAAGGAACCAGGCGACGACAATGATCCGTTCTTACCCTATAAAAATGTTGTAATGAGCCCACATATTGCAATTGGCTCACGCGTCAATGGCGCTGTTGATATGGAAGCCATGATTTCCAATATCGCAAACGGCATTAGTTCCTGATGGCCTACCATTTCGCTGCATCGGCAGATCGTCAAACAATCCCCATTATACCCATAGAAACGGAAGTCTTCGCGGCCTGGCTTAAAAACCAGGGTGCTGCGATGAAACGTTGGGTGAAATCTACGCGGTTCACGGGCGCCGTCGGGTCGATTAGTTTGGTCGCTGGCTCCGATGGTTCTTTATGTAGTGTTCTTGTTGGTGTGGATAACCATCAAGGGCTTTGGGCTTACTCAGCATTGCCATCAAAATTGCCTGAAGGGCGCTATGAGATTGATGCACGGATGGATAGGGCTAGCGCAACGGCGGTGGCGCTGGGCTGGGCTTTGGGGTGTTATCAATTTACCAAATATAAAAGTAACCCCATAGGTTTGGGGAGGCCGTCACTGGTATGGCCTAAGAATTGTGATCGCGGTGCGGTAAGGCGTACCGCAGATGCGACTACTCTCGTGCGTGATCTCATTAATATTCCAGCGGAAGATATGGGCCCGCCAGAGTTAGCCCTAGCGGCACGCAAGCTTGCAAAGAAGCATGATGCGCGGATTAATATGGTGATCGGTAATGCGCTTCTAAAGAAGGGATATCCGACAATCCATGCTGTTGGCCGCGCGGCAAGTAAGGCGCCACGTTTAATAGATATGACTTGGGGGAGAGCTAATTCGCCTAAGGTAACGTTAGTTGGCAAAGGCGTTTGTTTTGATACAGGCGGGCTTGATCTAAAAAGTGCCGCCGGCATGCTCAGAATGAAAAAAGATATGGGGGGCTCGGCCCATGTCCTTGGGCTAGCGCACATGATAATGGATGCAAAACTTGACGTTCGATTGCGGGTTCTGATCGGTGCCGTGGAAAACTCCGTGGCTGGCAACGCATACCGCCCTTCCGACGTTATTCGAACGCGCAAGGGCGTCACCGTTGAAGTTGGTAATACGGATGCAGAAGGTAGGCTTGTTATGTGTGATGCCTTAGCCGAAGCCGATCGCGAGAAGCCTGCACTTATTGCGGATTTTGCGACTTTGACTGGTGCGGCGCGGGTTGCATTAGGAACCCAAATTGCTACGATGTTCTGCAACGACGAAAAGCTTGCGAGCGATCTATACGAAGCAGGTGAAGAAAACGGTGATCCAATTTGGCGTTTACCATTGTTTCCTTCCTACCGCAGGCTTCTTAAAAGCAAAGTTGCGGATATCAATAACGTGTCTGAGGGCGGTTTTGCCGGGGCGATCACCGCGGCGCTGTTTCTTGAGGAATTTGTTTCCAAGAGGACTCCATGGGTACATTTTGACATTATGGCGTGTAATGCTACAGCGCTGCCCGGCCGACCAGTTGGCGGCGAGGCGATGGGTATGCGAGCGCTCTATGACGTTATCCAGAAACGCTTTGGTAAGAATAAGCGGCATTAAAAGATGGCGGTGATTGTATCTAGAAAATCGTGTTAATTCTCATACGAGGAATTGGGGCATGACTTTAGAACGTCGAGAAGTGTCTAACATAATTGTGAACCAACTGGCTGAAAGTGAAATTAGTTTGGTTGCGAGTCTTCCAGATGATTGGGTGGCGGACTTAATCAAGGTGGTTGAAATTGATGATCGTTTTATACATGTACCCGTAAACAGAGAGGAATCAGCGGTTGGGTTATGCTCAGGAACGTATTTCAGCAAAACTTATTCTGCTGCTGTAATGGGGGCATCGGGGATGCTGACATGCATATACGCAATTACCAAGATCAACTATACCTATGAAATTCCAATGTTTTTCCTCGTGTCGATGCGAGGAGCCATTGGGGATACGGCAAAATATCAAATTTCTAACGGAATATATTTTCTTGATGTACTCGATACCATCGGGTTCCCTTACAAGGTAATAGAATCGCGTGAGCAATTGGTAGAAATCCCGCGCGTGCATCGACATTCACGTGTTTACAGCCGGCCTAGCGCTGTCATTTTGAGCCGGGAAGTTTTGAACGGGGAAACTTGAAATGACAATGAATCTTCATGATACATTCGCATACATGGTTAGCCGATGGACCGATGAGTTGGTCGTAACCTCTGCAGGACACAGCTCTGGCACTTGGTGGGACCTTACTCATGACCGTGATAAGGTATTTTATTTGACGGCGTCAATGAGCCTGTCATCTATGTTTGCTAGTGGCATTGCGGTGGGGAATCCCGGTGTAAATGTGTGGGCGATGAGCGGAGATGGAGCGTTTGTCATGAACCCCGGTATGTTGTTTGTTGAAAGAAAAATGAATTTACCCAATCTCACCCATTTTATGGTTTCAAATCGATGTTACGGTTCGACAGAAGAAGTAGATATAGCGTTCAGTGAACATGCCGACTACGCCACATTGGCGCGGGGCGCTGGTATTGATCGTGTTTATAGTTTCAATAGCCTGGAGGAATTTAAAGACCAGTTTGATGAAGCGGTTATAGCGGAAGGCCATACCTTCATTGTTTTGAATGTCGAGCGGGTTGGCAAGGAGGTAAGAACAGCTTCTATGGACGGACCCGAAGTAAAATTCCGATTTGGGCGGTATGTCGAAGAGCGGACAGGGCAGACCATATTTAACGTCCTTCCTTAAAAGAAAAGGCGCGAAGGTATGGCCGGTGAGAAAAATATAGCAAAACCAATATCTAAGACTTCGGTTCGAGGCGCTGGCCAGCAACGTTCGTAGTGAGGAACCCAATTTGTCGGCAAGACAGATGGTAATCTTACCGGCTGTCCATCTTAACAAGGGTTCCCATACCGTTAGAGGCTTTAGTGAAAGCCTAATGATTTCTGAGCCAGCGGTAATTAGAGCAATAGACCCTTTTTGCCGATAAATTCAGGTCGGCGAAATATAAAGTTGATCTATGTTAAGGTCTCTTCTTCGTTGACGGCCTCAATATCAAAGGCAGCCTTTATTAGTGCTTTGGTATAACCCCCTTTAGGGTTTTCGAAAATATTCTTCGCTGACCCTCTTTCGACTATCTTGCCGTTTTTCATTACGAGGACTTCATCTGCCAGAGCACGCACAACTTTTAAGTTGTGGCTAATAAACAGGTAGGTAAGTTTATTTCGTTGTTGGAGGTCGCGGAGTAAATCAATGATCTGTGATTGGACGGATATATCTAGGGCGGAGGTAGGTTCGTCCAATACGACCAGTCTAGGTCTTAAGACCATGGCACGCGCTATTGATATACGTTGCCGCTGCCCGCCTGAGAATTCATGGGGGTAACGATCCTGTGTTTCTGGATCGAGCCCTACCTCTAAAAGTGTTTCTGCTATTAATGCCCTTCTTTCCTCGAAAGACAAACTTGGCAGATGAATTAACATGCCTTCCTCAATAATCTGGCCAACTGACATACGGGGGCTCAGTGAACCGTAGGGATCCTGAAAGACAATTTGCATGTTTCTTCGCAGTGAGCGCAATTCTTTCCAATTTTTGTCCTGAATTTCGTGTCCAAGAAATCTGATTATACCCTCGCTGCGCTCCAGCCGGAGGAGGCTCATTGCGAGGGTTGTCTTCCCGGAACCGCTCTCTCCAACAATTCCAACCGTGTGCCCCTCGCGGACCTCAATGGAGACGCCATCAACAGCTTTGATATGTCCAACAGTTTTGCGAAAGATACCGCGTTTGATTGGAAACCATACCTTTAGATCTTTCGCCTGCAAAACCAGAGGGGCAAGTGCAGATGCTGGGACTTGTTTGCTCCTGGGCTCGGCGGCTAACAAATTCTGGG
Source organism: Rhodospirillaceae bacterium (assembly GCA_002724505.1). Classification (GTDB taxonomy): domain Bacteria; phylum Pseudomonadota; class Alphaproteobacteria; order MPNO01; family UBA2964; genus UBA2964. The sequence continues at coordinate 4,466 of PBOV01000041.1, forward strand.
TGTAGCTGTGCGTTGGCTTACTAAAAATTTGTTCCGTATCACCTTGCTCGACAATCTGACCGTCGGTCATGACACAGACCCGGTTGGCGATTTTGCGTACTATTCCTAAGTCATGGGTAATTAACAGCATCGACATACCCCGCTCTTTTTGAAGTTTTCTTAAAAGAGCGAGTATTTGTGCTTGAATAGTTACATCCAGAGCGGTAGTGGGCTCGTCGGCTATCAATAGGTCGGGGTCGTTGGCGAGTGCCATCGCAATCATTACCCGTTGTCGCTGTCCGCCTGAAAGCTGGTGCGGGAAGGACTGAAGCCGGTTTTCGGCGTTTCCCAAGCCGACTTGCATAAGTAAGTCGAGGGTTTGTTTTCGCGCGTCTACACGGCCAAGTTTCTTATGGAGAAAAAGTACTTCGCCAATTTGTTTTTCCAGCGTATGGAGTGGATTGAGTGACGTCATTGGCTCCTGAAATATCATTCCAATCCGATTTCCGCGGATTTGACGCAACGTATCTTCATTTGCTCCAAGGAGTTCCTTATCATAAAACCGAATACTGCCTGATGGGTGATGGGCCGTGGGATATGGTAATAGCTGTAGGGCTGAAAGTGCGGTCACTGACTTACCTGAGCCGCTTTCTCCCACTAAAGCGAGTGTTTCACCTTTTCTTATCTCTAGGTTCGCGCAGCGGACAGCTTTGACTTCTTGGTTCCCTCTGCCGAAGGAGACTGAGAGGTTAGCAAACGTCAGCAGGGGGGGCGCAGTCTTGGGATTTTTATCCATCACTGCATCGTTTTTCTTGGGTCAAAGGCATCTCTGACAGCTTCACCAATAAAAACCAGCAAGCTGAGCATAACGGCGAGAACTAGAAAGGCCGTAACCCCAAGCCATGGGGCTTGTAAATTAGCTTTACCTTGGCCCAGCAACTCGCCAAGAGATGGCGAACCTGGGGGCAACCCAAAGCCAAGAAAATCAAGTGAGGTAAGTGCGGTAATTGAGCCAATTAGTACAAAGGGTAAAAAAGTCAGCGCAGCAGTCATGGCGTTTGGCAGGACGTGGCGCCACATAATAGTGGTATTTCCGACACCTAACGCCCGTGCCGCCCGTACATAATCGAAATTTCTTGTTCTTAGAAATTCGGCACGAACAACACCTTCTAGCGCCATCCATTCAAACAGGAGAAGCAGACCTAAAAGCATCCAGAAACTAGGTTGGAATACACTCGCAAGGATAATAAGTAAAAAAAGGCGCGGAAGGCCTGACCAAATTTCAATAAAGCGCTGGAAAAGAAGGTCAGTCCAACCACCAAAATATCCCTGTATTGCTCCTGCAGCGATCCCTACGATAGACGAAATAATTGTAAGAATTAGTCCGAATAGAACAGATATTCGGAAGCCGTATAATACACGTGCGAATACGTCTCTTGCTTGGTCATCGGTTCCCAACAGATTCTCAAGAGTAGGGGGCGACGGGGCGGGTTTTTTGAGATTTAGATTAACCGTGCTGTAGCTGTAGCGAATTGGGGCCCAGAAAATTTTGCCTCCCTTTTGGGTAATGAAATCTTGGACATCTTTCTCCCGATATTCCGCTTCGGTCTCAAAAACCCCACCAAAAGCGGTTTCGGGATATACCTTCAGAATAGGAAAATAATAGCTTCCCTCATACTGCACGAGTATCGGCTTATCATTGGCAATCAATTCCGCAAACAAACTGAATAGAAACAATACCAAAAAAATCCAGAAAGACCTGTAGCCCCGTTTATTAGCCCTGAAACTAGCGAGGCGACGCACTGTCAGCGGGGTAATCTTTGCGCCGAATAACGTCGATTTTGGGTATTTGGTACCTTCCAGCTCAATCGTAGAGTTTGTTTCAGACATCACGCGCCTCAAAATCGATCCGTGGGTCGATCAGCATATATGTCAAATCGCCGATTAATTTCATTACCAACCCGAGAAGTGTGAAGAAAAATAGCGATGCAAACATTATGGGGTAATCACGTTTAATAACGGCTTCAAAGCCTAAAAGGCCGAGACCATCGAGTGAAAAAATAATTTCGATTAGAAGTGCGCCTGTAAACAAGATACCGACAAATGCTCCCGGGAAACCGGCGATAACGATTAGCATGGCATTCCGAAAGACGTGACCGTATAGGACCCTATGCTCCGTGAGACCTTTGGCCTTGGCCGTAAGAACATATTGCTGGTTAATTTGATCTAAAAATGAGTTCTTAGTCAGGAAGGTCAGTGCTGCAAACCCGCCTATAACTAGTGCGGTAATGGGCAGAACCATATGCCAGAGGTAATCGAGAATTTGCATTGGCCAGCTCAGCTGATCCCAGTTCTCCGAAACCAGACCACGGAGCGGAAACCAGTCCAAATAACTACCGCCAGCAAACACGACCACGAGCATCACCGCGAATAGAAAACCAGGAATTGCATTGCCGATAATAATGACCCCGCTTGTCCACATGTCGAATGAGCTGCCGTCATTGACCGCTTTTCGAATTCCAAGGGGAATTGAAATCAGGTAGACCAGTAAGGTTGTCCAAAGTCCGAGTGAGATCGAGACAGGTAACTTCGCTAAGACGAGGTCAATGACCTTCTCATCCCTAAAGTAGCTCTTGCCAAAATCAAATTGTAGGTAGTTCCCCATCATCATTAAAAATCGTTCGTGGATGGGTTTATCGAAGCCGAACTGTTTTTCTAATTGTTTGATGAACTCTGGGTCAAGCCCCTGTGCGCCGCGATAAGCGGAGTTTATCGTACCTGCAGAACCGGATGCCGCCTGCTGTGAAGCGGCAGCAGTTGCCCCAGCCTCGGTGCCGCCTGCTCCGCCAATTCTTGCGGTTGCTCCCACGTCGTTGCCGGTTAGCTGCGCGACTATTTGTTCAATCGGTCCGCCTGGGGCGAACTGAATTATCGCAAAGTTAATCACCATAATTCCAATTAATGTAGGAACGATTAAAAATAAGCGGCGGATAATATAGGCGAGCATTTAATTTTAATCTGTCTCTATGGTTTATGAGGTGCTTTTCCTGCTTTAATCATGGCCCCCTTTCGAGGGCTATACCACCAGGTATCGAGCATGCCGAGATCAAATTTAGGTTTGACTTTAGGGCGTTCGAACTTATCCCAATAGGCTAAATTGTGAACGCCTTTATACCATTGTGGAACCATATATTTATTCCACATTAAAACACGATCAAGTGCGTGCACAGCCGTAATAAGTTCCTCGCGTGAATTGGAATCAATGACTTTGTCGATTAGGTAATCTACTGCGGGATTCTTGATGCCCGCTAGATTTCTTGAGCCGGGTATATCGGCCACCTTTGAGCTAAAATAGGTTTTCTGCTCGATGCCGGGCGTGTTATTTTGGACGTACCGTTGGACGACAACGTCAAAATCATACTGCTGCATGCGATGCTGAAAGTTTGCGACGTCAACGATTCTGATTTTCGCATCGATCCCGATGCGTTTGAGATTTAGAACGTACGGGTTAATAATTCTTTGGAATGAGCCCTCGAAAAGCAGAAACTCTATGGTCAGCGGTTTGCCGTATTTAGAGACGATTTGGTTGTCGATGATCTTCCAACCTGCCTGGCGCAGCAATTGCGCGGCTTTACGAAGATTTGACCTATTGCGTCCAGTCCCATCGGTTTTTGGTGATTGATAAACCATCGAAAACACTTCATCGGGAACTCTATCCCTCAGCGGCTCGAGGAGTTTAATCTCTTCCGCGGTTGGAAGTTTATTTGCCGCTAAAGGACTATTGGCAAACATACTATTTGTCCGTTTGTAGAGGCCGTAAAAGAGCGTCTTATTGGTCCACTCAAAATCAAAGGCAAGATCAAGGGCGGCGCGCACGCGACGATCCTTAAACTTATCGCGTCGCATATTCAAAAAGAAAGCTTGAACACCTGAGGGCGTAGCGTCTGGTAATGTCTCTCGCACAATGAGACCATCTTTTATGGGTAGTTTATTGTTATATTGGGTTGCCCAGTTTCGCGACGTAAACTCTTCGCGAAAGTCGTATGATTTGGCGAAGAATGCCTGGAAGGCAATATCCCTGTCTCTAAAGTAATCGTACCTCACTAGATTAAAATTATAACGCCCACGCATCACCGGCAGCCGATCGGCCCAATAATCTTTTATCCTTTGGTATACGATTGAACGACCGGGTTCGACTTTGAGGACACGGTAAGGGCCAGCCCCTGGGGGGGCAGTCATTGTGGTTTTTTCAAATTGGACGTTTTGGTAATAGCGTCTGGAGAGGACGGGTAAACCCGCAATCTGTAGAGGCAAATCTCGGTTAGCCCGAGCCTTAAAATTAAATGTGACGCGGTGTTTGGCGGGNGCNTNAACGTTGGCNACCCCGNCGAAGATNAAACGNAATTGTGGGTGTCCCTTTTTGATGAGTGTTNGGAACGTGAAGACAACATCTTCAGNAGTAATTTGAGAGCCATCGTTAAATTTAGCCGTTGGACGCAAATTAAATGTTATCGACATTTTATCCNGGGCAAGGAAAACACTTTCGGCAATAAGCCCGTAAAGAGCGTCAGGTTCGTCGGTNGCGCGTTCCATAAGTGTGGCGTGGATCAAACCGACACCTGCAGCCGGGACNCCCCTTANAATAAAGGGGTTGAGGCTATCGAAAGANTCAATACCTGAGAGACGCATTTCCCCGCCCTTCGGAGCATCAGGATTTACGTAGTTAAAGTGCTTAAAGCCGCTAGGGTATTTTAAGTCCCCAAAAGCTGAAATTCCATGGCTTTTCGGTGAATTATCAGCCTTTGCTGCCAGTGCGAAAGATACTGTGATTGCGAGAGCTAAAAGTAATTGACGAGTCATTTAGAACCTAAATGCTTACGCCTTGGTTGGATGGCCACCGCCTTTTTCTCATCTACCCACCAAGAAAAAAAACCTACACCCAAACTGGGTCGTTTTGCAGGACGTCCAAATTTGTCCCACCATGCAATTCGGTCGGCGCGGATATGCCACTGGGGTATTACAAAATAGTTCCATTGAAGCACACGGTCTAGAGCCTTCGTAGCAATCCGCAGTGAATTTCGAGTCGGCGCCGTTACAATTTTTTCGACTAGATTATCAATAGCCGGATTCTGAATGCCGATCAAATTTCGACTGCCGGCACGGTTTGCTGCACTGCTATGCCAGTAATTTCTTTGTTCGTTGCCCGGCGATAACGATTGCGAAAAGGTCGTTATGATGACGTCAAAATTGAAATCACGCACCCTATTTTGGTATTGCGCCGGGTCAACGGTACGAATTTTACCCTTTATTCCAAGTCGTTTTAGGTTGTGAATGAATGGCAACACCACTCTTTCAAAGGCNGGNCTGACAAGAAGAAATTCGATTACCATCTGTTTGCCAGTTTTTTGATTAACCAACTGGTTGTCGACGATTATCCACCCAGAACTCTTCAGCAAACGTGCTGCTTTTCGCAGGTTGGTCCGATTATTACCCGAACCATCGGTTTTGGGTGATTGATAAACCTTCGAAAACACTTCATCGGGGACTTTGCCGCGTAACGGGGTCAGTATTTTGAGTTCTTTTGCGGTAGGGAGCTCAGAGGCAGCAAGATCTGAGTTTTGAAAATAGCTNTCGGTGCGACTGTATTGNCCATAAAATAGTTGGCGGTTAGACCANTCGAAATCGAAGGCATAGGAGAGCGCTTGNCGGACCGATTTNGTCTTAAATTGTGGGCGCCGAATATTAAAAGCAAAGGCCTGCATTCCGACAGGTCGAGAATGTTTAAGGAGAGCGGTCTTTACATCGCCCCGCTTGCGGGCCGGGAAGTTGTACCCAGTCGCCCAGTCTTTCGAAGATCCTTCGAAACGAAAATCATANAATCCGGCCTTGAATGCTTCGAGGGCTACAGCCTGATCCCNGTAATAATCATAACGGATAATATCAAAGTTATTTTTTCCGACCCGTAACGGGATGTTCTGACCCCAGTAATTTTTTACCCTCTCGTAAATAATGAACCGACCCGGTTCAAACATTTTGATCTTATAAGGCCCGCTACCGTTTGGGGGGTTTAAAGTAGTTTTGGCAAATTCATTTTTGGTCCACCAAGCTTTAGATAGGACTGGTAACTGACCGAGAATTTGGGGCAGTTCTCGGTTTGGTGGACCGGAAAAACTAAATTTGATCCGGTGCGGATTCAGTTTCTCAGCTTTGGTGACGTTGGCGTAATAATATCGATAAAAGGGCCGCCCTCTCATTTTTAGCGATGTATAGCTAAAAATGACATCGTCGGCCGTTATTGGTGATCCATCATGGAATTTTGCGTTTTTTCGTAAATTATAAATTACGTAAGATAGATCGCGGGGCACTTCGACCGATTTCGCGATCAGACCATATTCGCTAAGACTGTCATCGGCAGGTGAGCCCATTAAAGTCTCGAACATTAGGTTAGTTCCGGTCGCGGGAGCTCCCTTTATAATAAATGGGTTAAAGCTATCAAAACTACCGATAGAATAAAGGCGGGCCTTTCCGCCTTTGGGAGCGTTGGGATTAACATAATCCAGATGTTTGAAGTTTGGNCCGTATTTGGGGTTATCCCCAAGGGTTAAAGCGTGGCGNGNCTTAAGCTTCTCAGTATTAATTTCAGATAATGCANCGCCGCCCGAAAAAAGGCATGCCGCCAGAACTGCAAGGGGTCCTTTGTTCATTGCCTTTCGATTATCCGCTTAAGACTTCAATCGCCTGAGCCAGGATGGCAGCATCGCCTGATGCAACCACTCGCCCATCAGAGTTCATATTAAGCGAGTGTCCCTGCCAGTCTGTAATCGATCCACCTGCACCATTAATTATTGGTATCAACGCGCAGAAATCATATGGCTTTAGATCTGCTTCAACAATTAAATCAATATGCCCACTTGCTAAAAGGCCGTATGCATAGCAGTCACCACCATACATTGTCATCGCCACTCGTTCCGATAACTTTGAAAACTCATCGCTGTTTTGGCCTTCAAACATATCCGGTGAGGTAGTATTTAAGTTGGCTTTTTCGAGTTTGGAACATCTGCGGGTTGCAGTTTTTGCACCGTTGAAGGTTGTGGAACGGCCTACCGCTCCTAGCCATCGTTCACCAAGTATCGGTTGATCAATCATGCCTATTATTGGCTCCTCCCGATGAACAAGTGCAATCAGCGTCCCAAACTGTGGTTTCCCAGCGAGGTAGGCCGCTGTGCCGTCGATAGGGTCGAGCACCCAGATATATTCTTTTTCGATACCCTCAATGCCGTGTTCTTCGCCTAAAATCCCGTGTCCTGGATAGGTCTCAGAAATCATTTTCCGCATAGACTTTTCCGCGTCTCGGTCAGCAATACTAACGGGCGTTTGATCTGATTTCCTTTCGACTAGAACTTGCGTTCGAAAGTGACGCCGAAGAATTGGCCCAGCGGTATCTGCAAGTAAACCTGCAAAATTTATAAATTCTTGAGGACACGTGATTGGCATTGTCCGACCCTTACATTTGATGCTGGTCAAAAAAATTCACTTTGATTTCACCAGTTAAGGCGCTGTTAAAGTGAAGTGTTGTGGTGAACCATATCAATCACCATTGTGACTGTCAGCCATACAAGTTGATTGCCGAAAAATGATTGTCATCAGTGAACAGGATGACGCCAAACGCACAACCAAAACACCCCCCTGTGTTCCACGGAGTTGTTATGGCAATGCCTTTGGTGAGGAGCTCAACGAACGCAAAAATAAAATTAAATTAGCTCGATCGGACGCCCTTTTAAGTCCCACATAAGCCATTTTTGTGCCTTTGACATATTTCCTTGGCTTGACCATAAACGCATTGAGTTCTTCGTAGCCCCATTTTTTCTTCATGGCCTTCATAGCAGATGAATACTTATAACTAGCGAGCCCGCCCATATTACGATCAACAACCGACCAAAGTGCGGGACCAATCTTGTTTTTGCCGCCCTTATTAAACGTATGGCAGCTTGCGCATTGTTTGGCGATTTTCTTTCCTTTTTCTATATCGGCTTTAGCTAGAATGGGGCCAATCGGTTCGAGTTTCTTCTGCTCTTTCTTGGCTATCACTACCGGTGCGGAGGCCACCACAACGGCAGCCTTTTTATCGCTGGGGTTAACCAGAGCATCGCCAATTATTCCAACTACCATAACGACAAGGGCAACCGTTAGAATAGCGCCGACAATTTTATTAATTTCGAAAGAGGACATCGTTAAACCTTAACGGATCAAATACCGTTCTTCGCTTTCATCAAAAACATACTTCCAATATACCTTTTACATTGCACTACTTGGCGACGTGGCATGTTGCCGCATATGCCTTGGGCATTGTAAACAGACATATCGTAGTTAACTGGAAACTAAAACAGAAAGCTAGTTTTGTGAACACAATCGTTGTAATTCCGGCCCGTCTTGCGTCTACGCGGTTGCCCAAAAAGCCTCTTGCCAAAATTGCTGGTCACCCGATGATAGTTCATGTGTTGCGACGTGCGGAACAGGCCTGCGTTGGGCCGGTAATAGTTGCTTGTGGAGACAAAGCTATTGCCGACGCTGTTATTGAGGCTGGCGGTGAGGCTATAATGACAGANCCAAAATTGCCGAGTGGTTCAGATCGCGTGTTTGAAGCGCTCCAAAAGTTCGACCCNACCTGTAAATATGATACCGTAGTTAATCTTCAGGGCGATTTGCCGGCCGTTGANCCTAGCATCATTGGTGCGGTACTTGGGCCTCTTGGTAATACGTCTGTAGAGATTGCGACCCTTGCAACCGAAATTCGAGACGAAACCGAAAAAAATAATCCAAACATTGTTAAGGCGGTAGTCGGATTGGGAGACGGTGAAGGTGTTGGCCGGGTTCTATATTTCAGCCGGGCGCCAGTNCCNATTGGCNATGGTGTGCATTATCACCATATCGGTATTTATGCCTATCGNCGCCANNCCTTGGAAAAATTTGTGTCTNTGCCGGAGAGTGTTTTGGAGAAACGGGAAAAATTGGAACAATTGAGGGCGCTGGAGGCAGGTATGCGGATTGACATCNCNCTCGTTGACACCATTCCAGACGGNGTCGATACTCCCGCTGATCTTGATCGCGCACGAGCGCGACTGGAAACGCAGCCCAAATTAGGCATTTAAAATCATGGTTATTTCAAAAAGAGTGTCTAACACCATAGCTTTCCAAGGGCAGCCAGGCGCTTATTCGCATCTAGCCTGTCAGCAGCTGTATCCAGAAATGTATGCACTCCCGGCACAAACATTTGAGGATATGTTTGCTGCTGTTCAAGGAGGTAGGGCAAAGTATGCAATGACGCCCATCGAGAATTCTGTAGCTGGTCGTGTTGCGGACATTCACCGTCTCATGCCTGAGTCCGGCCTATTCATCGTTCGCGAGTATTTCATGCGTGTGAACCACCATCTACTCGTACCCAAAGGTGCAACTATCAAGTCCATTAAGGTGGTACGCAGTCATGTCCATGCTTTAGCACAATGCAGNGAGATGATACGGAGGCTAAAGTTAGATGCGATTGTGCACGCCGATACAGCCGGTGCTGCAAGGGAATTGTCTGAGCATGGTGANCCAAAGGAGGCCGCTATCGCTTCGAAATTGGCAGGAGAGATTTATGGGNTAAAATCGTTACGAGCCAATATCGAAGATGCTGGTCACAATACAACGCGGTTTGTAATTTTATCGCGTCNCCCACAAAAACATCNTCGCAGCTCTGACCCACTCATCACCAGCTTTGTCTTTCGCGTCCGCAATGTTCCNGCCGCACTATTTAAATCGCTTGGGGGCTTCGCGACTAACGGAGTGAATATAACAAAATTAGAAAGTTATATGGTGAATGGGAGCTTTAACGCGACCCAGTTTTATGCCGATGTTGAAGGTCATCCGGATGATTTGAATTTAAAGCTTGCGTTGGAAGAACTTAAATTTTTTTCGCATGAGGTTCGCATACTTGGCACTTATCCCGCAGCGCCACATCGAACAAAGGATATCTGAGAGCCTTTCTCAACGTTTAAAACTTGGTTCCAAGCGCCCATTCAGAAATCAGACGTCTAGCGATTGAAACAGAGTGCGGTTTTTTGGCGTATTCCCTAGCTTCGTCGATTAACTCTTCTCGACTAAACCAGCGGGCTTCTGCCAANTCGTCATCTTGTATATTTATTTCTTCGCTCATNGCNTCAGCANAGAAACCAAGCATCAAATTAGACGGAAACGGCCATGGCTGTGATGAGTGATAGTAAACATTAGTGACAGGAATTCCAACTTCCTCCATCACCTCACGCGCNACAGCGCCCTCCAAAGTCTCTCCGGGTTCAACAAACCCCGCGAGTATAGAAAATCTATCCTTGGACCAATCTTTTTTGCGGCCCATGANAATNTTATCTCCCGAACTGACGAGCATGATTACCGCCATGTCAGTACGCGGAAAATGTTGGGTGTTACAATCTAAATTGGTGCATTGTCGCATATGTCCGCCGTCCCGTGGCACGGTGGGACTTCCGCACTGGCTACAAAATTTATGGGTCTTGTGCCATTGNGTAATNGCCCGCGAATATGCCAGGAGTCCGCCATCTTCCNTCGGCAAGTCAAGGCCAATATCGCGGATATTGGTAAATTGGCCAGTTCCATTGAGCGCCTGCAATTCGCTGGGCTCGTCTATATGCGATAAATCGATGGTAAAATGCGGGACTTTGCCGCGATAACCAAGAAAAACCAAGTGTGAGGTATTATCTAAAATATCACTTATTGAATCCATGCTAAGGCCAACCGCTCTCGGCTGCCCTGTCAGCTCGTCTATTAGGTTGTGCGAGCGCCAGACCGGGAAGACAATNGCATCCTTATNNCCTGCCANTTCTTCGAGCCATACCGAATCGGTGCGACGTTCCGCCATCCGATTTAAGCCGGTTTCGCCAAAAAAATTTGGTGATTTCATATCCTTAATCTCGCACAATGGACCTATTGACGCAATCTTGCCCCAATAGCTTTTAGCGTCTTGGGACGAAGNGCAGAATGCTGGTATANTATATATGGGAGGTTGGCNTTGGACGAGATCCTCGCCAANCCGGTCAGGTCCGGAAGGAAGCAGCCGTAACGAGTCGTTCTCGGGTCATTAGTTCAACCTCCCACCTAATGCTTCCCATCGGGGAACTTAAAAAATGAATATGGGTTAGGCGGAGAACGGTAAACGTGGCAACTGACGACACACCACCAATTCAGCCTTATCGGGTTCTCGCCCGCAAGTATCGGCCTCGAACCTTTAGTGAGCTGATAGGGCAAGACGCGATGGTGCGGACTGTGACCAACGCTATCCTCGCTGACAGATTACCCCATGCATTCATTTTGACGGGTGTGAGGGGCGTTGGCAAAACTAGTACCGCTCGAATTATTGCACGAGCGCTCAATTGTATTGGTGAAGATGGCAGTGGCGGGCCAACTCCCGAGCCATGTGGTGTATGCGTTCATTGTAGGGCAATAACTGAGGATCGACATGTCGATGTCATCGAAATGGATGCGGCTAGCCGCACTGGTGTGAATGACATTCGAGAGTTAATTGATGGGGTGCAGTATCGTCCTTTGGATGCCCGATTTAAGATTTATATCATTGACGAGGTCCATATGCTGTCTACCAGCGCTTTTAATGCGCTGTTGAAGACTCTCGAAGAGCCCCCGGAACACGTGAAGTTTATCTTTGCGACCACGGAAACACGAAAAGTGCCGGTTACTGTTTTGTCGCGTTGTCAGCGCTTTGATTTAAGGCGTGTTGATGTTGAAACTTTAATTTCACATTTTAATTCAGTTGCTGAACAAGAAACCACGCAAGTTTCTGAAGAGGCAATGGGGTTAATTGCGCGAGCGGCTGACGGTTCAGTCCGGGACGGTCTGTCTTTACTTGACCAGGCCATTGCGCACGCTGGTGTTGCCGATGGTGGCGCGGTGTTGGAGGAAGCTGTCCGGGAAATGCTTGGCCTCTCTGACGGTGGGTTGATTTATGATCTCTTTGATGAGGTTATGCATGGTAACGTTGATGAGGCGTTAAAAACTTTTAATAGGCTTTATGATTCTGGTGCCGATCCAGCGATGATCCTCCAGGACTTGCTGCAGCTTACCCATTGGTTGACGCGCGTCAGTCTCTCCCCTTCCGTTGCTGACGGGCAAGGGGTCAGTCAGATAGATCGCGAGCGCGGGCTTTCGCTCGCAAATTCACTCACCATTCCAACTCTCGGGCGCACCTGGCAGGTCCTACTTAAGGGGTTGAAAGAAGTACAGAGTCTCTCAGCATCAGCCCAGGCGGCGGAAATGGTGTTGATCAGATTATCGTATATGGCAGATCTTCCCAGCCCAGCCGACTTGGTACGAACCCTAAAAAACGGACCTAATACGGCAGCCCCTGTTGCCAAACAAGAGATCAAAACGTTGAGTCAACCTTCCCCACCTTCTGCCAAGGAGGCATCCACAATCAAAAATCATGGACTTCAGATGGCAGGGGGTATGAGGGCGCACGATACGAAGCCAGAATCCGCTGCCGAAATGGTAGACCTGTCAAAAACCTCGGTTAAACCGGACCCCTTAGAAGCCATCGGGGGGCCTCAAAATTTTGAGCAAGTTGTTGCAATGTTTGAGGAGCGGCGTGAAGCAATATTGCATGCGATGTTGATGAAACATGTCCATCTTGTGCGTTTTGACCACGGGCATATAGCAATTCGTGCCGAACCAGAAGCGCCGCCCAATCTTGCCACCCAGGTCAGCAAGTTACTTAGTGAGTGGACTGACGACCAATGGCTCGTTAGCCTTTCTGATGAGCAAGGCGACCCAACAATTCATGAATTAAATATGGCCGCAGAGGCCACGCGACGGATTAAGGCGACAAACCACCCGCTAGTCCAAGCCGCATTAGAAACATTTCCCGGGGCGACGGTTGAGGCTGTCATTGAACAGGGTTTGGAAGAACTTTGTGTCGATGAGGGAAACTAGATACGAAATGCAATTAGAGAAGATCAAAATATTGAAAAAGGCAGAGTTATGAAAAATCTAGGCCAGATGATGAAACAGGCTCAAGAAATGCAAACTAAGGTGCAGGAAATGCAAGAAAAGCTTGTTGATATAGAAATTTCAGGAGTCTCCGGAGCGGGCATGGTGACGGTTCGGCTCAACGGTAAGGGTGAAATGCTTGGTCTGCACATTGATCCTTCATTATTTAATTCCAACGATGCGGAAATTGTTGAGGACTTAATTGTTGCGGCATTCTCTGATGCTAAAGGAAAGCTCGAGGTTCGGGTTGGTGATGAAATGTCCAAGATTACTGGCGGCCTCAACTTGCCACCAGGTTTTAATCTACCGGTCTAATCTTTTATGATAGCGTTTTTCTGGAGTATTAGATAATGGCTGTTAACGCCATTGATCGTCTCGTTCAGTTGTTTGCGCGTTTACCGGGCCTCGGGCCTCGGTCTGCTAGGCGGGCGGTATTGTTTCTCATTAAACGCCGAGAAAGTTTAATGTTACCTTTGGCACAGGGGCTTGGCGATGCAGCAGAAGCTATAAAGAGCTGTGAAATTTGCGGTAATATGGATGTAGACGATCCTTGTCATGTTTGTGCCGACTCAAGGCGCGATGAGACAACAATCTGTGTAGTGGAGGATGTTGCTGATCTTTGGGCTATTGAGAGAACATCTTCGTATAATGGGCTTTATCATGTATTAGGAGGAACACTATCAGCCTTGGATGGAGTCGGACCTGAGGACCTTTCGATTTCTGATCTAATTACCCGCGCCCGTTTTGATAAGGTCGTAGAGGTTATTCTGGCAACATCGGCGACCGTGGATGGTCAGACGACCGCGCACTATGTAGCGGAACGGCTAGCGGGGTGTGGGGTTAAAATTTCGCGGTTGGCGCACGGCGTGCCTGTTGGAGGTGAGCTTGACTACCTTGACGACGGAACACTCTCCGCGGCGCTCAAGGCGCGCCGAGCTGTTTAAGTAATACGAGATCCGATGCTACGAAGCCTCGCTGTATTTCCGAGAGATAAGAAATTTGAAGAGAAAAAGAATATCAAGTTTGGATTAGATAACTCGAGGTTTCTCTAATCCCCTATTCTATGGACCATGGCAATTTTGGGGTTCTCTAGATCTTCACCAGTGTCGCCTTTTTCGTGACTTTCACCGAGCTCGATCTCCGTAATTCGTTGGCCGCGCTTTGAAACCTTTTCCGTCGATACACGAATTGACCGTAGATCCTTTTCCGCCAGGGCAAAATGTTTTTCCAGGTTTTCGACACGCTGGTCGAGACGTGCAACATCATTCAACATGGTCATCACTTCGTTTTGAATTACACTCGCCTGTTCTTGCATCTGAGCATCTTTAAGAATTGCCCTAACGGTATTGAGGGTGGCCATCAGTGTTGTTGGTGAGACGATCCACACCCTCTTCGCGTACGAATTTTCGACAACCTTAGAAAAATTCGCATGAAGTTCTGCGTAGATAGCTTCCGACGGAAGAAACATCAGGGCAGATTCAGCGGTTTCCCCGGGAACAATATAACGCTCAGCAATATCGTTGACATGTTTATTCACGTCCGCCGTGAGCCGGCGGATTGCGTTTGTGCGTGCCGTTTCGTCTGTGGCTTTGACGAGTGCTCGGTAACTTTCTAGAGGAAATTTGGCGTCAATGACAATTGAGCCTGGCGGGTTGGGCAGATGAATAAGACAGTCTGCGCGCTTTCCATTCCCTAGAGTAGCCTGAAAATTAAAAGCTGAAGGTGGCAAAGCATTCTTTACTAGATCCTGGAGTTGAATCTCACCGAAAGCCCCGCGGGCTTGCTTGTTTGCCAAGATATCTTGCAGGCCGACCACCTCACTCGATAGTTTGGTAATATTCTTTTGTGCGGCATCTATTACCGCTAATCGCTCTTGCAACTTAGTCATCGTCTCGCCGGTTTTGTTTGAGCTTTGTTGCAAATTTTCGCCAATTCGCCTTGAGAGATCTGCAAGTCTCTCCTCCAGCGTTTTACTCAAGCTACGTTCCTGTACTTGTAATCTTTCCGAGAACTGTGCTTGTTGTGCCGCATTACTCTCTGCCAATTGGGTGAGGCGTCCGATTAATTCAGCTCCTTGGCTAGGGTTTTTATGGTTGCTGCGCATCACGGCAATCAAGGCAATCACTAGGACACCTATAACGGCAACGGCGACTGTTAAAATTACATCCATGGGCAACAAACCCGCTATTAATATCGGTAAAATGAGATTACTTAATGGAAGTATATCACGGTGTGAGGCGAATCAACGGACATCGCACTTAAGAGCTCTGTTCTTGACCTAACCGTTGCTTCGGCATACCTACACCTCTCTATCTAGTTCGAGGTTCCGCGGGTTACATGAGTATTCTATCAATTGTAAAAGCACCTGATCCTATTTTAAAGAAGCGTTCTATGCCGGTCGATGCTGTTAATGATGAAATAAGAAGGTTGATGGACGATATGCTTGAGACAATGTACGCGGCACCCGGTATTGGCTTGGCAGCACCCCAGGTCGCCATTCACAAGCGGGTCATTGTCGTTGACGCGTCTGACCGGGACTCTGAGCGTTCGCCTCTTCAAATAGCTAACCCGGAGATTGTCAAAAAATCAGATGATATAGCGAGCTTTGATGAAGGCTGCTTGTCGTTCCCCGATCAATACGCAGAAGTTGAGCGCCCGGCTCGTGTATGGGTTCGCTATATTGATTATAATAATTTGCCTCAAGAAATTGAGGCAGAAGGCCTTTTATCTACCTGTATTCAACATGAAATAGATCACCTTGATGGCAGGCTATTTGTTGATCATATTTCGATGCTGAAACGGAATATGATTTTACGTAAAATGACTAAGTTAAAAAAAGCTGGGGCGCTGACGTAACGGCTATGACCGCGATGCGTTTAATCTTTATGGGCACACCAAAGATTTCCGTGCCTGCTCTTTCAATGCTTCTTAACGAAGGATACGAAATCGCTTGCGTCTATAGCCAGCCGCCGCGACCATCTGGCCGTGGCCATCGTATGAGCCTCTCACCGTTACACAAGTTTGCTAAAGAGAATGGTATTGACGTCCAGACACCTGGGAATTTTAAATCTGTCGAAACCATAAAGACCTTCGCCGAGTATAATGCTGATATTGCCGTTGTGATGGCCTACGGTCTTATCCTGCCAAAAGTTATTCTCGAGACGCCCCGTCTGGGCTGCGTCAATATTCACGTATCCCTGCTGCCCCGTTGGCGCGGTGCGGCGCCGATACAAAGGGCTATTTTGGCTGGTGATACGGAAACAGGGGTGACCATTATGCAAATGGAAGAAGGGTTGGATACAGGCCCAATTTTGCGTCAGGATATTTCGGCCATAAAACCCCATACGACTGCGGAAGGCTTAAATGACGAACTTGCGATATTAAGTGCTAAATCTATCCATGAAGCACTAGTGGGATTACAAGACGGCCAAATTGATCCCATTCCTCAGCAGGATGAGGGTTCTACTTACGCAAAAAAAATTAAACGAGAAGAGGGGCTAATCAATTGGCATCACTCAGCAATCGATATTGAGCGCAGAATTCGAGCCCTAAATCCCTGGCCGGGAACATGGTTCGAACGTGGTGGAGAATGTATTAGGATTTTATCCGCCGAAGTCTCTTCAGAGAAAGGAGTGGCGGGTACGGTTTTGGATAAAAATGCTCTAATTGCATGTAATGGGGGTTCTATCCGCCCTCTCGTGATGCAGCGGCCTGGTAAGGTGGCGATGGATGTGGACTCATTTTTGCGGGGGTATGATTTGCCTGTCGGTTCTGTATTAGGGACCCCTACGACAGAAAAAAAATGACCCGCTATCGCCTGACAATTGAATATGATGGAACGGATTTTGTTGGTTGGCAACGGCAGGATAATGGCCCATCAATTCAACAAGAGCTTGAGTCGGCGGTGCAGGCCTTTTGTGGAGAAACTGTTGTTATTCAGGGCGCGGGCCGAACTGATTCGGGTGTTCACGCCCTAGGGCAAGTGGCACATCTCGATATAACACGTGAAACAAAAGCTGCGACAGTTAGGGACGCTTTAAATTCACACTTGAGGCCGCACCCTATTGCAGTGTTAAAGGCTGAGGCTGTCTCTGAGGAGTTTCATGCCCGGTTTTCAGCACAAGCGAGATCTTATCTCTACCGAATTATAAATAGGCGAGCTCCGTTAACGACCCAACGCCATTTGGCATGGCACATTTCGATTCCCCTTGATGTTGATTCAATGCATGAAGCGGCACAGCGCCTCACAGGAGAACATGATTTTTCGACTTTCCGGGCTAGCTTTTGTCAGGCCAAATCACCAGTTAAAACCCTTACTTCTATTACTGTAATACGGCATGGAGAGAACATAGATATTTCCGCTACTGCCCCATCTTTTCTACATCATCAGGTAAGAAATTTTGTTGGAACCTTAAAGTTGGTTGGCGAGGGCAAGTGGCGCGCAGATGATATTAGTAGTGCCCTTGAGGCCTGTGATCGAAAACAGGGAGGCCCAACGGCTCCGCCAAATGGCCTATTTCTGACCAAAGTTACTTATCCGCCGAATAGTCTATGACCCATCAACAGTTTCGCTGTCCAACTTTCGACTAGCAGACTGATCATCAAATCCAGCGCAACAACACCAAAAGCTCCTGAACTGGGGATTATTAGCGTTATACGGGCTATAAAGCCCTTATAAACCAAAACGCCCATTATCGCGATGAAGGTTAGAAATCCGTTCAAAACGGGGGAAAAAACACCAAATTTAGCTAGAATTGCAATGAAGAATATCAAGCTTACTTGAAGCAATGTGGCCCAATTATAAACAATAAAATATTTTAAAAATTGGTCTTCTTTATCGATAATACGACAGACATATAACATTATGAATGGCATCGCGAACCATCCTATTATGTAGTTTGACGTATGAATTGTCATCGCACTCAGTGGCCCTACGGCATACATTGAATCTGATGCTCGAATAAAGATAAGCGTGATGTAGAGGGGCGCCGCTAGAAGCGCCGCCCAATAAGACCGCCAGAAGGCGCCTAAACTGTTTTCAAAAAAGAGAAGACCGCTTTGATCAAAACGGGCCAGCAGCCATGCGCCGAAAATTGATCGTTTTACTTCAGCAAAATTTATCATTCAGAGAAATAGTTATCCAAGACTATATCGTATATCTCCGTAAGTTTCTCTAAGTCTGCGAGGTTCACGCATTCGTCAACCTTATGCATGGTCTGACTGATTAGACCGAATTCTGCGATTGGACAAAAATCTTTTATGAACCGTGCATCCGATGTGCCGCCAGTGGTACTGAGGTCAGGTTTTATTCCTGTCGCTTTTTCTACCGCTCCGGAGAGGATATCGCTTAGTTTTCCAGGCGGGGTCAAAAATGCTTCGCCTGTGATCTGGAATTTGATATCGTACTCACCGCCAACAGCGTCAAACTTATTCCTCAACCAGTTGATAAGCGTTTCGCTGGTATGAAGGTCATTAAAGCGAATATTAAATGCCGCGCGGGCCTCACCAGGGATGATATTGGTCGCCGTGTTTTCAACATCGACGGTAGTGAGCTGAAGGTTCGAAGGTTGAAAATGATCGGTTCCTTCGTCGAGAGGCTCAGCGGTAATAGATGAAAGCATTGCGATGAGGCGTGGCAATGGATTATCGGCTAAATGTGGATAGGCGGTATGACCCTGGGTACCGTGCACGGTAAGCCAACCTGAGATTGATCCGCGCCGTCCAATCTTCACCATTTCCCCAAGCTTCATTGGATTGGTGGGCTCGCCGACGATGCAGGCGTCTAAAGTTTCTCCCTGTTCTTCCATCCAGTCGAGAATTTTACGAGTTCCGTTTATCGACGGTCCTTCTTCATCACCTGTTATGAGCAGGCTGATTGAACCTTGAAACTTACCTGATCGGCGCTCTAAGAATTTAGATAATCCAGCTATAAAACAGGCAATTCCGCCCTTCATGTCCGTTGCGCCTCGCCCGTACAAAACACCGTCAACCACAGTTCCTCCAAAGGGGTCGACGGTCCAGCCGGCTTCGTTACCTACGGGTACAACATCAGTGTGCCCCGCGTAACAAAAATTTGGTCCCTCGGATCCGAGCCGGGCATACAAATTGTCGACATCAGCCGTACCCTTTTCAGAGAAGGTCATCCGGTGACAGGTGAAGCCCAGTGGTTCGAGTGACGATTGTAATAGATCCAATGCTCCTTCATCGGCCGGCGTGACGCTCGGACAACGGATCAGAGATTGCGCCAGCTCAAGCGCGTTTATAGGGGTACTCAATCGCGTAACAGTTCGTTGATTGAGGTGCGCGAGCGGGTTTTTTTATCGACTCGCTTAACTATTACCGCGCAATACAGATTTGGACCCGGCGTACCGTCAGCTAGATCTTTGCCCGGGATCGAACCTGGAACAACTACCGAATAGGCGGGAACGGTTCCTAAATGAATTTCGCCGGTGGTTCGATCAATAATTTTTGTAGAGGCGCCAAGGAATACGCCCATGGATAGGACGGCGCCAGGTTCGACAATAACACCTTCGGCCACTTCCGAACGTGCACCGATAAAGCAGTTATCACCGATGATTACAGGTTCAGCTTGCAATGGTTCAAGTACGCCACCGATACCAACCCCTCCCGATATATGACAATTTTTTCCAATTTGTGCGCATGAGCCAATTGTGGCCCAAGTGTCGACCATTGTTCCGGAGTCAACATAAGCGCCAATATTTATGAAGCTTGGCATCAGGACCACGCCTGGTGCGATATATGAACCTCGTCGGACGGTGCAGTTGGGCACTGCACGGAAACCGGCACTTCTAAACCGTGCATCATCCCAGCCCGCGAATTTTGGTGCCACTTTGTCAAACCATGGTGCTTCGCCGCGGATCGGATCGGTCGGGCCACCAGGCATTGGAGCATTATCAAATAGACGGAAAGAGAGCAGCACTGCTTTTTTTAGCCATTGTTCAACCTTCCAGTTGCCGCCCGCCCTATCAGCAACTCGATAATCACCTGAATCGAGGCCATCAAGTGCTGCTTCTATAGCATCGCGCACGACGCCCGTAGTGTCGGGAGAAATTGACTCCCGATCTTCCCACGCCTGATCAATTGTAGCTTGGAGTTCGCTGCTGCTCATCTGATATATGCCTACTTCTGCTGGAAACTTTTTTAATTTTGGATCCCGCACAATAGTTGTCGTCCGGGTTCTGTCAACTCTAGTGCGTTGCTTGGCAGTTTATTTTTGAAGGAGATTCAAATAGAACGAAGCCAGTCCTTCAGGTCATCGACAACGTGATCGATATGAGTTTCTGTCTCAATATTCTTTGCCCACTCGGCATTAGTTTTTTTCCAAACAGTCATCATTCCAAGCTGGGCGGCGGGTTCTAAATTACGTGCAATATCATCAATCATTGCGGCCCGAGTAGGATCTATGGAATAGGTTTTACAGAGTAATTTGTAGCTTTCAATCGCCGGTTTCGGGACGTAATTTGCAGCTTGAATATCAAAGATAGCTTCAAACGTATTTTTCTTAAATTTCATTTGGTTTAAAACAAGCTCGGTATGTCGCGCAGAAGCATTTGTATAGATGATCTTACGACCCTTCAGACTAGCAATGTATTCACCAAGCTCCGGGTTGGGTTCTACTTCGTCTAGATCCATTGGACCCATTTCTTCAAAATATCGCGCTGGATCGAGCCCATCGTTGAGCATTAGGCCTCGAAGGGTCAGACCGTATTTTTTGAAGTAAGATTTTTGGATCTGGTGGGCCTCTTTCCTACTAATGCCAAGGTATTTAGCCACAAAGCTACCCATATGTTCATCAATATGCGCCAGTAGCCGCTTTGTTACTGGATAAAGTGTGTTATCTAGGTCAAAAATCCATGTTTCTACTTCTTGAGTTTGTAAAAGACTTTGTTTTCTCATATTTGGCCTACTACGCGTATTCGGAATCGGTCAAAATTCGTTTAATTACGATCGGGACAGAATTAGTTGAGGTCTAAAACCTAATAACGCGCTGTTTCAAGTTTTGCATCCAAGTTATTATACTAATAAAAATTGGTCATCGGAGCACGTCCTTAGTCGTTGGCTTTCCCGAAATTTAAGCGAGATTAGTTGCCAAATCCAATTGATACGAGTGCGGGTATCAACTCATCAAAATGTGAAATCAAGACGTCTCCTTTTAATTTTTCTGGTGGTAGAGCGGTATAACCAAAATCAACCACGATAATTGGGACGCCCGCATTTCGGGCCGCGCTAACGTCCGTTTCACTATCTCCGACCATAAGAGCATTTTTCGGTACCCGACCGGTTTTCTCAATTACAGCGAGCAAATGATTTGCATTAGGTTTACGGATTGAAAGAGTATCTCCTCCTATGATCGCCTTACCAAAAAAATGCGAAATTTTAAGAGCTTTGAGGACCTGCTCGGCCATTTCTTGTGGCTTGTTTGTGCAAACGCCCATTGCAATTCCTTTTTTTGATAAGTTCTCGAGAACATTGAGAACCCCTGGGAAAGTACTTGATCGAGCGGTTGGTTCAGCGCCGTAATATTTAAGAAAGCGATCGAAGCCAGCATCAATTCGACTTGGATCCGCATTTATTTCTCGCTTGGCGAAAGCAAGTTCAATTAAATTTCGGGCGCCGCCACCGATCATTAGCCGAGTTTCCTCTTTAGCTAATGTTTTCAAACCCTCTTCTTCCAAAACAAGGTTAATAGCATGATGAAGGTCGGGTAACGTGTCGACCAATGTCCCATCAAGGTCGAAGATCACAGCGTGACAAGACGGAGGTATCGAGCTTTCCATCATTGGTTGCAGATCTATACCCGGCGCTTTTTATACCGCTTGGGGGCTTTCCGAATAAGCGTCCCCGCGCCATGCTCCGTAAAAATTTCCAAAATAAGCGCATGCGGCACTCGGCCATCGAGGATTACAGCAGCCTCGACACCATCGCTAACAGATTTGATACAAGTCTCTGTTTTTGGGATCATACCGCCTTTGATTGTTCCATTACGAATATTCGCCTGTCCCTGCGCCGCTGTCATTTCCGAGATAAGCTTTCCTTTTTTGTTCAGCACACCTTTGACATCGGTAAGCATTAACAAGCGGGAAGCCCCTACTGCAGCAGCAATCGCCCCTGCAGCGGTATCCGCATTTATATTAAAGGTCTCCCCTTTTGGTCCTGTGCCGAGTGGAGCAATAACCGGAATAATATCAGAAGAGGCAAGATCTTCTAATACGTTAGCGTTGATAGAAACCGGTTCCCCTACGAAACCCAGATCAAGCACTTTTTCTATATTTGAATCCGGATCCCTTTTTTTTCGTTTAAGCTTTCTTGCTTGGATAAGACTTCCATCTTTTCCGGATAGCCCAATTGCTGTGCCACCTGCTTCATTAATTGCGCCAGTGACTTGTATATTTATACTACCTGAGAGAACCATTTCTACTACTTCAACAGTCGCTGAATCGGTAACCCGAAGACCGTCGACAAAGGAACTTTTTATTTTAAGTCTTTCAAGCATGGCGCCTATTTGTGGTCCGCCGCCGTGCACAACAATCGGGTTGATTCCAACCTGCTTGAGTAAAACGATATCACGAGCGAATAGTTTAGCGAGTTCGGGATCACCCATCGCGTGACCGCCATATTTGATCACAAAAGTTTTACCTGCATAGGCGCGCATAAACGGTAGCGCTTCTGAAAGTGTCCTCGCTTTTTCAAGTTGTTGGTTTTGAGCGTCTAGCCCGCTAATTTTACTTGATCTTGCTTCTGTCATCGACCTAATCGTTTGTTTAACGCGCGGAACTTTATCTGAATTGATGGGGCTCTACCAGCGCCGCTAAAGAGGCCCTTAGTTCTGGAATACCCACCCCCTTCCGAGCACTGGTGGCAATTATATCCGGATGACCCGCAGGATGTTCTTTGCGCATTCTATCAAAGTTTTTTGAAAATTCTAACACTGTTGTTTTGGAGACTTTATCGGTTTTGGTTAGAATAACCTGATAGACTACTGCTGCTTTATCTAATTCATTCATCAAATTTTCGTCTGACGCCTTTAAACCGTGCCGCGCATCGACCAACATACATAAGCGCTTCAGGGTAGCGCGGCCTTTTAAATAATCATACATGTGTGTTGTCCAGTCCTGGATACGGGATTTTGAGGCGCGGGCGTAACCGTAGCCAGGCATGTCTACAAGGGTAATTCGGTTGTCTAAATTAAAAAAGTTGAGTTGCTGGGTTCGTCCGGGTGTTCGCGAGGTCCGCGCGAGGGTTTTCCGATCTGTTAGGGCATTTATCAGGCTAGATTTGCCGACATTAGATCGCCCAGCAAAGGCAATTTCTGGCAAGCCAGCGGGCGGAAGGTTTTCATTTTTGGCGGATCCAGCAAAAAATTGGCAGTTACCAGCAAACAGCTTTCGGCTATATTCGAGCTGCTCTTGGTCGATTTCCGCACCCGACTCTTGTTGCATACGCTGTCCTTATAATAGGTACCGCGTCGATCAGGGGTTCACTTTAACTCCCATACGCCGCATGATGACCCATTGCTGAGCGATTGAAAGAATATTGTTCCATGCCCAGTAAATAACCAGCCCAGCAGGAAACCGCGCCAGCATAAACGTGAATATAAAAGGCAGGAACATGAAGATTTTTGCCTGCATGGGGTCGGCTGGGGCTGGGTTCAGTTTTTGCTGAAGATACATCGTTAAACCCATCAATATAGGCCAGATGCCAATCATCAGTATCTCTGGCGGCGTCCAGGGTATTGCACCAAACAAAGTGAAAATTGATGTTGGGTCGGGCGCTGATAGGTCTTGAATCCATCCATAGAAGGGAGCATGTCGCATCTCAATTGAAACAAAAAGTACCTTATACAAAGCAAAAAACACTGGGATTTGTATGAGCATTGGGAAGCAACCTGCAGCGGGGTTGACCTTTTCTTTCTTGTAAAGCTGCATCATAGCTTCATTCATTTTTGCTCGGTCATCTTTATGCCGATCTCGCATTTTTGTCATTTTAGGTTGTAATTGTTTAAGCCTACTCATAGCTCGATAGGACTTATTAGCCAGCGGAAAGAAAGCGACCTTAATCAAAACTGTAAGGAGAAGTATGGCTAACCCGAAGTTGCCAAGATATTCAGCAAACCACAGAAGCACATAAAAAATTGGCTTTGTTAAAAAATAGAACCAACCGAAATCGATGGAGAGATCGAACCGAGAAATGTTAAGATTTTCTTCGTAGGAGTCGAGCAGCTTAACTTCCTTAGCTCCTGCAAATAAACGGTTGCTAACGGATCCTGAACCCCCGGCTGGAATTACTTCCGGGCCGCCAAGATAATCCACCTGATATTTATCTTTCTTCAATTGCAAATTATGTCTGAAATTGGTCTGTATATCGGCCTTTTGATCCGGGATCAGGGCTGTTAGCCAGTATTTGTCTGTGATTCCGATCCAGCCACCTTTACTCTTCTGACTAATATTTTTCGCGTCCTGAAGGTCGTCATAGTCGATTTCCTTCAGCTGACCGTTAAAAACTCCTAATAGGCCCTCATGCAGAATAAAAAATCCGAGTGTTTCTGGGGTTCCAGTCCGTGATACGAGCGCATAAGGGTACAACGTAATGCTTTTTTTGCTTTGGTTCTCCACCGATTGCTTAATGGAAAACATGTAGTTCTGATCTAGCGAGATAGTGCGAATGAATTTGATCCCTTGGCCATTATCCCAACTCATTGTTAAGGGCTGCTCGGGTGATAATGCAGTTCGATCAGCCACCCATAAAGTTTCCGATGTTGGTAGTTTGATATTCGAGTTACTAGTTACCCAGCCAAACTGTGCGTAGTAGGGATTCTTGGCTCCTGTTGGTGAAAGGAGCGTTATCGGCGAACTAGTTTTATCTATGGTCTCGCGGTATTTGGTTAAAATAAGATCATCAAATTGTCCGCCCTTTAGTTGAATGGAACCGGTTAAGCGATCTGAATTGATCTCTACCCTCGGCGTTTTTCCCAAAATTGAAGCGCGAGCCGGGACAACTGGTTTAAGCGGAACGCCGATAATTGGTGCGCTTGGCACTTGGGTCCTGCCACCGGGTACGACCAATGAAGTTTGGGGTTGCGGTGTGGGAGAGGGAACAGTGGCTCCTTGACTATCAGGTGCAGCTTTATTCTTAACGCCTTCCAGCTCAGCGGCTTCGCGGGCTGCCATTTCCTTTGCAATCCGTGGCTGTTCATAGAGGAATTGCCACCCGAGCAGGATGGTAACAGAGGCGACAACGGCCATTATAAGATTACGCTGTTCCATGACCTTTATTTTGCTTTCTTGTTGGTTGTTTCGTTTGTTTGAGGAACTGGGTCAAAACCTGTTCCCCCCCAGGGGTGGCATCGGCATATACGTTTGGCCGCCACCCAGCTTCCGCGGAAAACTCCAAAACGTGCAACTGCGTCTACCGCATAATCAGAACAAGAAGGCGCGTAGCGGCAGCTCATCGGAAATAAAGGTGAAATTACCAACTGATAAAACCGTATAAAAGACAGCAGGATGGTCCGCAGAAGGCGCGATAAGAACATCATCACTTACATATGCCCTTCAGTTGTGTCTTCATATTCATTTTCAGCTTTCCGCCATTTCCCAAGTTTTTGCAACGCACTTTCTAAATCTTTAACCAACCCGTTAAATTTTCTTTGGGTGGTTCCAAACCGGCCAATAATGACATAGTCATTCCCCTTTGCTGCATGCTCTTGTATCACGACATTTGCCGCAGCGCGAAGCCTCCTCCGCACACGGTTGCGGACCACGGAATTCCCGACCCGTTTGGTGACCGTAAATCCCACCCTGATAATATCGGCAGACCTTCCATTTGGGTGAATTTGGGGTTCGTAAGCCTGAAGGACAAGACCGGGCATAGCGCACTTCCCCCCGCCACGGGCGACACGGAGAAATTCATGGCGTCGTTTCAGGCGCTGGGGCGCCTAACTCATCGTTCAGGCGGACAGACGTTTGCGGCCGCGGGCACGACGGGTAGCAAGGACCCGGCGACCGCCAACAGTGGCTTTACGGGCACGAAACCCATGACGACGTTTGCGTACGAGAACGCTTGGTTGATATGTGCGTTTCACGGTCGAACTCCTCGGATAGGAGACTGTTCAAAAGAGGTGGCTGTATAAAGTTTTGAAGCGCTTAAGTCAATTCATAGTGGCATGTTAAATTTAAACCATTTAAGTTTCATTTTTGAATTGAACAATCTTTCACTCCGAAACAAAGAGAGCACTATGGAAAACACAAGAGAATTGGGCATTGTCGAGGCGATCTGCCGCCAATTTTAATATGCGAGTATCAGAACTTTTCTATACATTTGAAATAATTTTCAAATCTTTTTTTCAAGATTAATATCACTTTTTTCTATCGCAAGAAATTCAGTTTTATAAAGTTGTTTTGCTGGTTGTAATTCGGGCTTGAGATGGGACATAAAATAGCTAATTTACTTATCGCGTGCATCACACTGTGGGCAATTTGCGTTGTTGCTGCCTATTTGTTGGGTGTGACTGTTTCATTTCCTTTGGATCAGATAGAGCACGACGAGATCTCTTATCATCGCTTGTGTGCATTACGTCTTGCAATTTTTGGGACATTTGCATTTTATGGTTTGATGCATTTACTAAAGGGAAGCAAGCACCTTTATCCAATTCATTTTTTGAAAACGTTTTTGTTTTCTCTATCCATTTTCGGATTTTTGGTTGGTTTGCGATATCATACAGATATGGTCAAAAATGATGATTGGTATGCGCTTGGCTTTTGGTTCTTAATTGCGACAGCATTGCATTTTTTATCTTTGCCAAGATTCAGACGGTATTTCAGGAAAAAAAACTAAGAGGGCACCCTGGGTGATCAAACTCAGAAGGACTTCTAAATGACTGTAAACCGTAAGAAACTGATCCCCAAGCTGATGAAAGTCATTCCGGTCTTTATTTTAGCTTTCGGATTTGCTGCGTTCTTTTTTTGGGGTCCTGATCGTTACTTTTCACTGGCGGCCCTTACGGATAACCGGGATTTGTTGTCAGATTGGGTAGCTCAAGCGGGTGCATTTTCTTGGTTAGTTTATGGAGGTTTTTATGCTTTCGTAACGGCGTTCTCGGTACCTGGTGGGGCGGTAATGACAATTCTTGGTGGGTTTTTATTCGGTCCATGGCTCGGCGGGACACTATCTGTAGTTGGTGCGACAGTTGGCGCTACAGTTGTGTTTTTGGCCGCACGCTATGCTGTGGCTGATTTCTTAAAGGCTAAATTGGGAAGTAGTCTGTTCAAAATGGAGAAAGGGTTTAATGAAAACCCATTAACCTATCTTCTTTTTTTGCGTCTTATTCCTTTGTTTCCTTTTTGGCTTATAAATTTGATACCCGCGTTGCTTCATGTGCCTATAAAAATCTATATTTTTGGCACCGCGATTGGAATAATTCCTGGGACGCTCATCTACTCCCTGCTCGGTGACGGACTTGGTGCTTTATTGGCAGCCGGCCAGGACATTAATCCGGGAATAATTTTTGAGCTACGTTTTCTCCTTCCGGTTTGCGGGCTGGGCGTACTTGTCCTAATGCCGGTTTTATACAAAAAATTTAGAGGGTCATCGGCCTTATAACCAAAGTTTTCATGGAGTTTCTCATGGCTGAGCAAGTTGAAACCGATGTATGTGCTATTGTTGGTGGAGCGCGCGGTCTGTCATTTGCTGCTGGAGTGGCCCAAATGGGCGCAGATGTGACCTTAGTTGAAAAAACAAAATGGGCGGTGACTGCTTAAATCATGGCTGCATTCCATCCAAAGCACTTATCACTGCCGCTCGAGCAGCACATACTATCCGGTCTGCCGAATTATTTGGTGTTGAATCAGAAGAAAAAAATAATCTTAAAAAATACGTGACCACATAAGGGGATTGGTTCTGCCTTACCCTACACTAGGTGAGATTAATAAGCGCGGAGTAGGGAGTCATTATACACCCTCTCTGTTCGGTGACCGCATGAAAGGGCTAGTTCGGTTTCTCTTGTCACTCGGATAATTTAGCCAGAACAGTTGAGTTAAATATACGATGGGTAAGCATTTAGTATCCCACAGCATCTAAACAAACTCGGTCCTTAGTTGTAATTTGTTCTTGGCAAATTTGGTTTGTGATATGTAAGTTGTTTCTATGAGTTAATGCGTTTTGCAAAATCTGTAATTTGATTTGTTATGTGGGGTTCGCCGATGAAACAACTGGGAAATTTGATAATGGGGGCCGTCACCGCTGTGATGGCTATTGGCGGACTTTTTGTGGCGGCTAACGCGGGGCATGGTGTGCCTTATTATGGGGGCCTGTTTTTCTTTTTGTTCGCCGTTTTGTTTGTTTTTCATTTAATTCGGGTCAGCTTTGACGATTGATCTTAAGTTTTTAGCAACTTTGTGATTTAGTTCTTTTATGAAATCTAAGGCAGATAACCTTCGCACTCTATTAGCGGGCCCAGATATTCTAATAGCCCCAGCCTGCTACGATGCCTTGTCGGCGCGTTTAATTGAGCGTGCAGGTTTTGATCTGAGCTTTATGAGCGGCTTTGCGGTATCGGCAGCTCGCCTCGGATTGCCAGATACAGGGTTAATTTCTTACGGTGAGATGCTTGAGCAGGGTCGTAATATCTGTAATGCCGTTTCATTTCCAGTAATTGGTGATGGGGATACCGGTTATGGTAACGCCCTCAACGTTAAGCGTACAGTCTCGGGGTACGCTCAAGCGGGGTTTGGATGCATTATGATTGAAGACCAGGTTGCACCTAAGAGGTGCGGCCACACGCGCGGCAAACAGGTTGTTGATCGTGAAGAAGCGGTTGGTCGTATCCGGGCTGCCGTTGATGCTCGCGAGGAAGGTGCCGACATCTTGATCATGGCTCGGACTGATGCTCGTGCGACTAATGGTTTTGATGAGGCGATGTGGCGCATTAAAGCATTCGCCGAATTGGGTGCTGACATTCTGTTTCTTGAAGCCCCTGAAAGCGAAGATGAAATGCGCGAATTCTGTGAGGGCTCCCCTGGTCACAAGATGGCCAATTTGGTGGAGCAAGGGGATACACCTCTTTTGCCCCCAGAAATCTTGCAACAAATGGGTTTTAAGATCGTTCTTTACCCGCTCACAATGATTAAAGCTGCTATAACTGCAATGGAAACAGCGCTGCAGACACTAAAACAGGGTCAAACACCAGAACAATTGGCCGAATTTTCGCATCTACGTGAAGTTGTCGGTTTTGAGGACTATTACGAAGCGGAAAAGAAATACGCTGCCGGTAAGTAGCGCGCAGCGGATTTTTAGCTCCTAGCCTAAACCAACCATTACACACTCTCTGAAGGCTGGTCTCTCAATTAATTTTGCGTACCAGCGTTCTAAATTTGGGAGCGGTTTTCGATCGATTTTATCAAACTCATACCAACGATAGACATAAATACCGATAGGGATGTCACCCATAGTAAGATCCTTACCCGCCAGAAATTCTTGTTCCGCTAAATAATGATCTAGAATTTGAAGGTTAGCCTGCGTTGCGATGATAGACTTATTTATAGCATCCCATTGTCTGTTTTCGCGTTTATCTCTGACCAGCCCGTGGAACATGGCCGTGAAGTCAGGCCCGAGTGTTGCAAGTTGCCAGTCCATCCATCGCCCTGCATTGGCTTGCGTCTGTAGGTCCCTTGGAAATAATTTCCCCATTCCGTATTTTGCTGAGAGCATGCGCACGATGGCATTTGATTCCCATAAAATAAAATCTCCGTCGATCAAAACGGGAACTCGTCTGTTGGGATTAATTTTTAAAAACTCGTCTGTATCGACCACACCAAATTCGCGCCCAGCATCTTGGTGTTCATACTCTATTCCCAGCTCCGCACAACACCAGAGAACCTTTTGGACATTTGAAGAGTTTTTTCGGCCGATTAATTTCATTCAATTAGGCCATTGGTTTCATAATGTGTTTTTGAAACGCAGGGCGTTGACATAATAGGTCATACCAGCGCTGAACGTTTTCATAAGGTTCACGGTCAATTTCCATGTTGAACCAGCGGTAGGCCGTAATTCCGAGAGGAATATCGCCGACGGTAAATTCGTCGCCGGCAAAATAAGTGGAATTGGCTAAATGAGCATCCATAATGGCAATATTCGCGGATAACTTCTTGCGAGCTTCTTCAATTGCGTCAAGGTCACGATCTTTGGCGGCTGTACGAACCATTCCCCAAAAAACTGGGACTAAGGTTGGGCTTACCGTCGCTATTTGCCAATCCATCCAGCGCTCAGCATCACTTCGAACTTGCAGGTTATCGGGGTATAATGTGCCTGCTGCATACTTGCCAGCAAGATAGCGAGTACAGGCATTGGATTCCCAAAGAACAAAATCGCCGTCAATAATCGTTGGGACTTTGCCGTTGGGATTGATTGCACGATATTCGGGATCGTCATTGCCGCCAAAGGGTCCGCCAAGGTCCACTCTATTAAAAGGCAGGTCTAGCTCACCGCAAACCCATAGAACTTTCTGCACGTTAGAAGACGTATCGCGTCCAA
>PBOV01000042.1 GCA_002724505.1 Rhodospirillaceae bacterium
GGCCTTTTCTCTATGCTCTTGATTTCTTTCAAGGCGCAAACAGAGCAGGTTGTCGCAACGAAACTTAGGCTATGGCAATGAGTCTAAATATTTTGAAGCATTGAAGTATGGCAGATTGTCTTGACCAGAGCAGCCCATAACGGCTAACCGCTCAGAAATTCTGATTGCCTTCTGATATTTTCGTTCGCTCTCCTCTAACTCGTGTTCTTCGAAAGCAGTTCCGCAAATCAAAATCCCATAATGAGCTTGCACAGTTCTAATTTCTCTACCCGTAAGCATCCCATCAGAAATAATTGAAAGATCAAATTCGTCTTGTTTTATAATTTGAATATTGTTTTCGACGAGGTATTCCCGAATTTTTGTTTCAGCTTTTAAGGCGACCTCCCAATATTCCGATTCTGACCGGGTGGTTTCGCCCGATACAACTTCAAAAGCCATACAAAATGCAAGAAAGACCTGTTCCTTGGGTGTAGCAGTGCGCCAGGCCGTTCCGCCGAGGTTTTTCCATACTGATAAGTTCATCTCTTCAAAAACCCTTGGTACCCGATCAAAGAAGAGTTTATGCAGCCGGTTTTCGGTTAGGGACCCATCTTGCGTTTGATCTTTGTAGATATCTATTGCTGCGTAGGCACCGCATACGGGGCAGGTGTCGTTATCAAAAACATTCTTTTTATAAATATGCGAACAGCGTGTTTTATTTGGGAGTTTGTTCTCACAAAGTAAATAGCCGTCACTCCCCGTATCGCCCTCTTGTTGTTGGCCAACCCAATTAAAACGATTTGTGAACTGCATGTAAGATTTTCGATGGCTCCACAAACTCCATTCGAGTTTTTCGACCGGACCAAATGTTGTCCAGTTGGAGCTAACATCAATAATGACACACTTTTCCTTGTCGGGCGCCGAACGCAATCCACGCCCCACGGACTGCCCCCAAAGAACCTTTGACAGTGTAGGACGAAGGTGGACAATGATGTTGCAGTGAGGGTTATCCCAGCCCTCCGCGAGAACTCCGACCGATACCATAGCCTCAACCTTACCGGTTTCGTGCCCCTTCAATAATTTCATACGTTCTTTAATGGGCGTTTTTGCGGTGACGATTTCCCCGGTGATGCCAGCTTGACGTATACGGAATAGAGTTTCCTCTGCAACACTAATATCAGCGCAGAACCAAGCCGAAATTGGTCTTGGAGAAACGTTTTCTCGTTCCTGTCCATAACTGGTCATGGCGTAGTCGATCATTGACGATTTGACAATTGCCGGCGAGAGTTTCGCGACTGGAAAATCACCAGAGCTAATATCGATCCCACTAAGGTCTAGGTCATGGACAAAATGCGTGCGATAGACGGGCTCAACCAGGACGCCCTCTTCAATTAAGTTGTCAATGTTTGCGCAATCGATAATGGCATCAAAAGCAAGGTTGAGCTGGTCACGCTGGTCACCTGTGCGACGTTCTGGAGAGGCAGTAAGGCCTACAAGCTGTGCGTGCTCTTTTCCATACTCCGTAAAGTCGTCCAGTATACGTTTATATCCTTTGCCGTTAGGCGAGACACGATGCGCTTCATCAACAATTATCAGATCCGCTTTGGGTATGGCATCCGCCAAGACATCTTTCGCTCGCATACTGGTGGACAGCAAGATGTCATAACCGTCAAAGGCGGGGCCGGTGTCTGAAACGGTGAGTTTACGGACATTATGGTCATCACGNAGTGCNCCTTCNAGTTGCTCTAANAGCACAAGGCGGTGGCAAAGAACGATGATCTTCTTGTGTTCATAAAATTTNTTGATGATCTCACTGGCGAGGACGGTTTTGCCNGCTCCNGTNGGNGCTTTGAGGATNAAGCGGCGGTGTTCTTTGATAATCGATGGGAACTGGTCGATTATTTCTTGCTGCCAGGTTCGAAGAGCCATTNAAGTACTTTTTGAAGAGACGATTGTTGAGTATGGGAACAGAAAATTTACAATCTTATAACCATCACTTTGCGTTATGTCTTCCTNAGAATGGCNTTAAAGGAAAATTTTAAANTTAAGNAATTANTTTTNTGGNATCAAACGTCTGAAAAGGGCATATCTCCCGCATTAATAAAATTAACTTTTTTGTTGTTTTTCTAACATTCAATAACTTCCTTATTTTATTCGCAAAATGAACGACNTATCGAATCGTAAAANAGGCCTATTTTTTCTCGTTGCCGGGATATTCTCGTATGGCTTGCTTTGGCCGGTTATGCATTTGGGGGTTGAGTACCTTCCCCCTCTTTG
Organism: Rhodospirillaceae bacterium; assembly: GCA_002724505.1. Taxonomy (GTDB): domain Bacteria; phylum Pseudomonadota; class Alphaproteobacteria; order MPNO01; family UBA2964; genus UBA2964. The sequence goes on from PBOV01000042.1 coordinate 2,257, forward strand.
GTTCGGGACCGTGCGGGTTTTAATTGGAGCGTTGATTTTAATGGTCGTACTTGCTCTCAGGGGCGAGTTAAAGTTGCCTACTAAAGTTGACGTCCCAGTCATACTTAGTGTTGGTATTTGTATGATGGGGCTTTACGTGTCCCTGGTCCACACCGCTATGGCATTCATCCCCGCCGGGCGCGGCGCTCTACTGGGCTACTCAACACCACTTTGGGTAACGCCCGCCGCGGTGTTATTTTTTGGGGAGAAGATGACAGTCTGGCGGGCAGTCGGCGTCGTTCTCGGCCTAAGCGGTCTCGCCCTTCTTTTTAATCCAGCGGAGTTGGATTGGTCTGACAAGGACGCGTTGATTGGCAACGGGCTCTGTATCCTTGCAGCGATATCTTGGTCCGTAGCAATTTTGCAAATGCGTAACCACAAATGGAATCTCACCCCCTTACAACTTGGCCCCTGGCAACTCTTGTTGGCTACGGTTGTTACCTTGCCATTTTCCGTCTGGGTCGCAGAGCCGAGGGTACTTGACTGGTCTACTGAATTTGTTCTTTTGATCCTGTATGGCGGTGTGATTGGGACAGCAATCGCAATGTGGTGTGTCGCATCTTCGATCCGGTATCTTGGAGCGGTTACGACATCTGTTGGTCTTTTGGGCGGGCCAATGGTTGCCATTGCAACAAGTGTCATGTTTTTAGGCGAAATTATGTCTTTGACACTCGGAGCCGGTCTTTTGCTGACCCTTACTGGGATTGCTCTCATAACGTTGAAAGGGAAGCAGTAGGAACCGCGTTCGAGTGGTCCCGCTCTGTACTATAAAAATCTTATCGTAAAAATTTTTTAGTCCAAATCAACCTTATGCAGACTAGGCAACCAAATTTTGGTATCGCAATCATGTAGCTATTAAAGCTTTGATGCTCGTTATGGATATTGCGGTAAACGGAAGATGCACACTACTTTCAGAGTATATGAAATTAGAAAAAGGTATTGCCCCTACAAAAAGAAAAGTTATTGCTCATGCGGAAGCCAAGGGTTATCTCCTGATAGAGATGATTGATAAAAAACGTAAGATGATTAGGCGAAGCACCTTAATGATGAGTGGGTATGAAAAAATTGGTATCGGACAAATTAGAGCAATAAGAGAGGCTATGGGTCACAATTTTGACGGTGAAGAGCCGGTTAATAGCTATGACAGATATAAAGAAATGTTCAATAGATTACCTTCTGAAGGCTGAGATCCCTTAGTATATAAATCCCTTTTAAGGTTAGGACCAAAAAACGTTAATACTCAAAGGGCTTGCATTCTGGATTTCTCTCTAGCTGAATAGAGGTAATCAAATTTCTAGCCGTGAGGTCTCCAATGCCCTTTTTTCCATCGCTGCCCGAAGATGCCGGTGTTCGCAAATTGTGGGAGGTGTTTAATCCAGAAGCTCACAAAGGCCTCCAATTGTTTTCGCGAGCCTTTATGCGGCGTGAAGGGCAGCTGACCGCAGCGGATAAAGAAATGATCGCTGCCTATGTGTCGCAGCTGAATGATTCAGAATATTGTTTTGCAGGGCATTCTCGGGTGGCTGTGAATCTCGGGACCGACCCAGCCGTATTCGAACCATTAGCTGAAAGTGTCGACGGCGCCCCGGTTCGTGAGGAACTAAAGCCCCTTCTTAAATTTGTTAGAATCCTTACTTTAACACCCTCTCGTATTACTAAACGGGATGCTGATGCTGTCCTATCTGCAGGGTGGGACGAGCAATCATTCCATGAGGCAATTATCGTCTGCGCGAGATTTTCGATGATGAACCGCATTACTCTTGGCCACGGGCTTGTCGTCGATGAGGAGCGCCGTGCAGGAGATGCCCTTAATATGAATTATGGGGCGTGATGATATGGCAACTTTTCTATTACCGGATATCTCACTAGAAGAAAAAGTCGTGATCATGACCGGCGGAGATCGCGGCTTAGGGTTTTCAATGGCAAAAGCAATGGCAGAAAAAGGCGCTCGGCTGGTTATCGCGTCGATTGATGTGGAAGGGTGTTTAAGAGCATCAGAAGAGCTAAATAAGTTAGTCGGTGCTGGGCGTGTGATTGCAACCGGCACCGATATTCTGGACCTGGAACAATGTCGGAATGCCGTTAGTCAAGCTCTTGATAAGTTTGGGCGTTGCGATGTTTTGTATAACAATGCGCGACGGCTAATGCGCGGCCCCGGGTTGCCCGCCCATGGAAATTCGTTGCCGTTTTTTGAGACCGATCCCGAAATTTACCGACAGACAGTTGAGGTGAATGTAATTGGCACTTTTTTTATGGCACGCGCGGCTGTGGAGCATTTTCGTCATGTTGGTTCGGGGAAAATTATTAATGTTTCGACGTCAAGACGTAACTTTTCGGGCCCCCGCAACTCACCCTATGGTGTAACCAAAGCCGCAGTAGAATCCGAAACTCTGATTTGGGCTCGTGACTTGGATGGCACAGGAATAACAGTGAATGCACTGTTGCCGGGTGGATCGGCTGATGCAGACCCCAATCGCCCTAAAGACCCCAATAAAAAACTTTTGCCCGTTGATATTATGGATCCGCTGGCAGTCTGGCTCGCGTCAGGGCAGTCGGATGCGGCGAATGGGTGCCGATTTGTAGGGAAACTATGGAATCCGAAACTCGATCCTGATGAGGCGGCTGAGGGTGCTCGTGAGGAACCGGTCTTTATGGAACAGCAAGAACCGGCGTAAATTTGAAAATTGTGCTACGGGAGCCCGAGTACCCGTTTAGCGGTGATATTTCTTTGTATCTCACTTGAGCCAGCATAGATTGTTATGCGCCTAACCTCCCGCCACAAGACGGAGACATCGACCGGTCCCTCATCGGTAACCATTGGCTCGACGTCCGCTGCGTGTTGGCCGGCCGCCTCAAACATTAAATCAGCAATACGTTGAATATTTTCCGTGGCAACAATTTTCATGAAAGATGAGCCGGCGCCAATATCCATGCCAGCCTTTGCTTGTTGTATCGCATGGGCAAAAACTGCTGACTGGGCGAGGACGTCCAGTTCTAGTTTATTAAGGTTATCCTGAAAGACCGGGTCGTTGATCGTTCCGGTTGCCCTTGCAACTCTTTGCAACTTATCCAGACATTGTAGAGCCAATTGCGGGTTGGCATTCCCAATTCTTTCAGAGGCGAGGAGGGCTTTAGCGACGGACCAACCGTCATTAAGTTCCCCAACGAGATTTGAAAATGGTATGCGAACATCATCGAAGAAAACTTCAGAAAATTCTTCGTCATCAGCAATGGTCATAATTGGCCGAATAGAAATTCCAGGGGTTTTTAAATCAATGAGGACCATTGAGATGCCTCCCTGCTTTTTAGGCGCATCCGGATTAGTTCTTACCAGGGCATACATCCAGTCAGCAAAATGACCTCCGGTCGTCCAAATTTTTTGCCCATTTATAACAATCTCCTCGCCATCAACTTCGCCACGCGTTTGCAGGCTAGCGAGGTCGGAGCCCGACCCTGGTTCAGAATATCCCTGGCACCACATCACTTCCCCCGAAAGCATTTTTGGCAAGTGATAAGCCTTTTGCGCATCCGTTCCGTGACGCATTAGAATTGGTCCGATGTGTCCCAACGCTTTGCGGGAAAGAATAGGGGCTCCTGCATGGCCTAGTTCTTCCTGCAGAATTAGCTGTTCGGAGATGCTCGCCTCCATACCACCATATTCTTTGGGCCAATGGGGCGCTATCCACCCCCTCTCAAATAGTTTGTGATGCCAAGGTTGAATCATTTCGCGAGGCGGACGCGTTGACCAGCCGCGGAGTTCGTCTGGAAGGTTTTCTGCCATCCAGCTGCGTACTTCCAATCTGAATTTTGCGTCTTGGGCGCTGTCTACTAGAAAGCTCAGAGAAGTCATGGGTTTTTACCAATCTGGCTCAAAAGCAAAATATTGAAAATCATCGTTTATTTTATCCCAGCAAAGTTTGACGGGCATGCCAATCTCGACATCGTTAGCCGCGCAATTGTGCAGTAGGCTCATCAGTCGGACACCCTCGTCTAGGTCTACGGCTGCGATGAGGTAGGGCTCTTCACCCTCAAAACCGCGGGCGGGAATTACCGTTTCGGTGTAGGAATACACGGTACCCCTGCCGGTCACCTCCCGCCATTCGAGGTTGCGTTTCCCGGTGTGCAAACTCAGACCCCGCGGATAGAACTGGTATTTATCAACTTCTGGATCATATTGAAGCAAGAACTTATGCTCGTTTACTGCATCCCAGAAGGGTTTCGTTATATTTGTTGGTGTCGGGGCGGGGCGTTCCCGTTTTTTACGTTCTGCCATTATCCTCGCTCCAGAATTAGTACGGCGCTTGTGCCCCAGTTGCGGACATATGGGATAACACCGATCCCGGTACACATCGCAGTTGAGGGATTTGGCACCTGCCTGCCAGTCGCTTCACCGAAAAGTTGGCGCAAGGCTTCGATGATATTAAGTTGACCGCCTGCTAAGCCTGGCTGACCCGCGGATATCTGGCCTCCACCAGTATTCATTGGTAATTTCCCGGTTGGAGAAATATCGGTCGATAGAAGATATTCGGATCCTTCTCCGCGTCCGCAGAAGCCAATCTGTTCGAGTTGGAGCAATTCAGCGATGAGGAAGTCGTCGTATGGGTGAAACATGTCAATATCGTCGGTCGACATCCCCGCTTTATCAAGTGCTTGCGGCCCAACAATACTAAACCCTGTGTCAGTAATATCTGGCTGTTGATCGTGAATATTGAAATTTGTTAGCTCGGAATAGGCAATCGGATGCGCCATTTTTTTGACACCCAATCTCTTTGCACGATCCGTGCTGGTAATGATTATGGCGTTTGCACCGTCGCACGGCATAACAGAATCAAGTAACCGTAGCGGAGTAGATACCATTCGTGCGTTCAAGTAATCATCTACCGTCATCGGCTTACGCAAGCCTTCCACCGCATTTTCATTAATTATGGCGCCATCTCGTTGTGCTACAGCTAATTTTCCGAGCGCCTCGAACTTCAGATCAAATTGATGCATGTAGCGATGCATAATGAGCCCGAATGCACCGGGTGGCCCTTGAATACCCGTCGGGTTACGAAATTCAGAACGATAGGATCGTTGGTCATCTACTCGCCGGGTCGTGGGTGTCGCGGCAGCAATAGACAGAACCATTTCGCAATATCCGGACTGAATTGCCGCTGACGCCCGCGCGACATTTCCAGGCATTGAAGCGCCGCCGGTGTCAGTTGTTTGTGTCCACGATGTTTGAAGACCTAGATGATCACCAAGGTAGTTAGACCAAAAATTATTGCCCGCCTCACTCGAAGGTAAAACTGTCGCCATACCATCGATGTCCTTAGTGCTGAGGCCGGTATATTCCAAAACTTTAGATGTCGCTTCAGCGGCAAAATCGTATGTTGTACGACCCGAACGTCGGACATTCTTAATTTCACCGTAGCCGATGATAGCAATATCCTTATTTGTAAGAGAATTAATCATTTGCTCGTTTCTATCAGTTTGTCTACCTGAAATTACACTACGCCGCGGTTAGTTTCTGTCAATATCTGACTTGCCGTTGCAAACGCAGAAATGCTGCGCAAATATTGAAATTTGACTGTAAGGGGAAAGACGAGACCATGGGAGGAGAAATAGCTGGCAAGGTCGGAGCCTTGCTGAACCCAGATAGTGTGGCAATCTTGGGTGCGCGGGAAAATCCGATGGATTGGACCGCTCGAATTTTTGAAAACTATCGACGCTTCGAATTTGATGGGCCGGTGTGGCCTGTTAATCCACGGTTTAAAGAAATTTGGGGCGTAAAATGCTATGCGGGCTTATCGGACTTGCCCGGTGTCCCTGATCACCTTGTTGTTATGCGTGCCGCCGCCTCAGTCTGCAGCATTCTTCGTGAAGCGGCAGACATGGGGACCCGCAGCGCCACAGTTTATGCCGCGGGGTATTCTGAACTTGGCACAGAAGAAGGAAAGGCACTCGAAACGGAACTGCGGGAGGTGATCGAAGAGACTGGCCTTGCCGTCTGCGGACCAAACTGTCTTGGTAGCATGTCTGCTCGCGGAAAATCTCTATGTTTACCGGACGATAGAATTCGCGAGCTAGTTAGAGGGCCGGTGGCAATGGTCGGGCAAAGTGGGACCACGACGCCAGGGATTGGCCGCACTCTTATCGATCGCGGCATTGACGTGAGTTATATCGTAACCAGCGGTAATGAGGTTGGATTAACCACAGCCGATTATATTAATTACTTTGTCGATGATCCGGATGTACGTTTAGTCTTTTGTTTGATTGAAGCTGTCCGGAGACCTCAGGAGTTTCTTGCTGCATGCCGAAGGGCACGCGATGCGGGTAAACCTGTAATTGCCCTTAAGATGGGTGTTTCTGACGGGGGGCGGGAAGCGGCACTGGCTCATACAGGTTCTCTAGCCGGCGCCGTAGAGGCGTTTGACGCGGTTGCTGGCGATGCGGGTGTCATCCGCGTGGAAAGTGGTGACGCTGCAATAGATCTCATTGAGTTGCTCGTTAACGCGAAATTACCAAAAACCGATAATGTGGGTGTTTTGGTGTATTCTGGCGGAGTGCGAGGCCTATCCCTCGATGCGGCGGACCGACATGGTGTGCCACTGCCAGAATTTTCAATTGAGACCGCGGCTAAATTTAAGGAGATTCTTGGCGATGACCTTAGGGTCACGAACCCATTGGATGCTGCGGGGTTTATGAACCAAAAGCTAGAATCAATAATTGAAATGGTTACAGCTATCCAAAAAGATCCCAATATTGGAATGATTCTATTTCAGGAGGATTTGCCGCCCAGCGAAGGGATTAACGACGCCAATAAAAGACGCACAAAACGTGTACTTGATACGATGAAGGAGTTTCAGGAAAACTTTTTAGATAAAGGTGGCAAGCCAATCGGTTTAATATCGCCTGCTTCTGCTGATTTGACTGCGTTTAGCAGGGATGCACGCAAACAGTTCCCTAATATTCCTGTCTTAAGTGAGCCAAATCGAGCGTTTAAAGCGCTCCGGGCTGCCTTTACTTACCAAGACCGTGTCAGGGAAACTAAGGAATTGCCGCCGATTAATTCTGGCAAACCCTCTGACGTGATTGAGGCGGCCTTAGCCAAGGCATCTGATAATCGGTCGCTAGTTCTTAGCGAACCAGACTCTAAGGACCTCGTCTGTTCCTACGGTATAAAATCCCCAAAAGAGGGGTTTGCAAAGACTTCTTTGGATGCCGCTAAAATTGCTGATAAAATAGGATACCCAGTTGTCGTTAAAGGGGTCGCTGCGTCAATGATCCATAAGTCGGATGCTGGGGCGGTAATGCTTGGACTTAAGGATAGCGTTGCAGTCAAACAAGCTTGCAGCGATATTGCTAAAAATGTCGCTAATTTCGATCCGAAGATAAAACTGGAGGGTTGGCTCGTTGCGCAGTCGATAGACCAAGGCTTGGAACTTGTAATTGGCATTCAGCGTGATCCAGAGGTGGGCCCGGTAGTTATGTTTGGGCTTGGTGGCTTATGGCTAGAATTAATAAAAGACGTTTCATTTTGTAGTCCTGGCTTTGGTCGGGTGCAGGCAAATCGTATGATTAATGAGACGCGTGCGGGTCAACTTATGGATGGTTATCGTGGAGAAGATCCCTATGATCGGGAGGCGGTTATTGATGCCTTAGTGGCGGTTGGAAAAATGGCAATTGATAATTCCACTGCAATTGAATCACTCGATATTAACCCTTTGGTAGCCCTATCGCCCGGTAACGGTGCTTACGCCCTTGACGCGCTTGCGGTTCTGAAACGGGAAACAATAGGATAGGAAAATGGAACTCGTCCTTACAGAAGAGCAGAGACTGGTGAAGGAGAGCGCTGAAAAGCTCGTGGAACGTTGTGGCGGGCCCAGTGCGCACCGAGAACTTCGGCAATCAAACCCCGGCTTTGACAGGGAAAGAGTTAAGACGATTGCTGAAGTGGGTTGGCTTTCACTTATGGTGCCGGAAAAAGCCAACGGACTTGGTATGGGAATGACCGAGCTAGCCCTTGCCTTGGAGCAAGCTGGCAGAGGCCTTTTAACAGAGCCAGTTGCCGCGTTGGCGGCTTGTGCTCGTGCCCTTGGTGTCGGTCGCGCAGCTACAGGTGCGGGGACAGAGCAAGAATTGAGCAACCTGATCTCCGGCGAAAATTTTCTTATCCCCGTTCTTCAAGACCCCACCGCAACCAAAGAAGACCGAGAGCTTATTTTGGCAGAGCATTATCATTACGGCTATCAATTAACAGGCGTCCGTACCTGCATTCCCTTCGCTGAAGAGGCAGATGCTTTCTTAGTCGATGCCAACACATCGGATGGAATAATATTGATAGTCGTTCCCAGGGATACCTTCGGTATTACTGTCAAAGGATCCCAAATGGTTGATGGTACTGCGCATGGGACGATTGAATTTTCTGAAGTAACATTGATGGCGGATGAACTTCTAATAGCGGGCGTAAAGCAGGGAGAAAACCTTGCCGCAGAAACTTACGATAGGATTTTACTGGGCGTCTCTGCAGAAATGCTCGGCGTTATGGAAGAGGCACTCGAGCTGGCTGTGAGTTATATGCGAACTCGCGAACAGTTTGGGCGACCCATTGGCAGTTTCCAGGCCTTACAGCACCGTGCTGTAAATGATCACATTCAGGTAGAACTAGTTCGATCGCTCCTCTACCAGGTCTGTGGCGCTATTGATGCGGGTCACGGCAGCCGAACGATGGTTGCTGCAGTTAAAGCACGCGCATCTGAAGCCGTTTTATCGGTTACAAAATCTGTCATTCAAATGCACGGGGCAATTGGCTTTACGGACGAGTATGACGCAGGCCTCTATCTTCGACGTGGAATGGCTTTGGCAAGTCTCTATGGCAATGCAGCAGAGCACCGGGAACGCTACAGACGACATTCCCACCTTGATACTGAGAAAGCCGCAGAGCCAAAGAAACGTCGCAAAAGAAAGAAACCTAAAAAATCAATTTTTGCAACTTGATATAATCTCCTATTAATCTTGATTTTTCTATTGCCGTCCTCTTTTAATGCCCATCGTTTTTTAGGCCTAATTACAAATTTTAAGCACTTGTTTGCGAACGGAAATAAAAAATGAATATTTTAATTCTTCCGGGTGATGGCATCGGCCCTGAAATAGTCGCAGTAGCGGATGCCGCGCTGCAGGCGCTTGATCGGCGTCTTTCAATTGGGCTTAAGCTAGACCATCAGGTTGCAGGCTTGGCGGCGTTGCAGCGGGTTGGAACGACGCTTCCCGAAGAAGTTGCAGCTAAGGCACGGGACGCTGATGGTGTGGTTTTAGGTCCAGCCTCTACCGAAGACTATCCATTAGATCAAAGGGCGGGAATTAATATATCCGCATGGTTTCGGAGCCATTTTGATCTTTATGCTAATATCCGCCCGAGTAAGATACGGGCAGGGGTTCCTGGACATGTTCCGGAAATGGATCTCATAATCGTTCGCGAAAATACCGAAGGGTTTTATGCAGACCGCAACATGGTGGTGGGCACGGGAGAGTTTATGCCAACTCCTGACCTCGCCCTTGCCGTTGGCAAGGCAACTACGGAGGGTTGTCGGCGTATTGCAGTTGCGGCTTTTGAATTAGCTATGCGGCGTACTAAGCGGGTCACAGCAGTGCACAAGGCAAATGTGCTGCGTCATTACAGTGGCTTGTTTTTGAAGCAAGTTGATGCGGTTGCTAAGGAATACCCAAGTGTAAAGGTCGAAAAGGTGATTGTTGACGCGATGGCGGCTCTTCTTGTCCGGTCACCGGAAAAATTTGATGTCGTGGTTACGACGAATATGTTTGGTGACATACTGTCTGATGAGGCCGCGGAACTTGCCGGCGGTCTCGGACTTGCGGCTTCACTAAATGTTGGTGACAGGCATGCGATTGCGCAGGCTGCACACGGTTCCGCTCCAGATATTGCAGGTAAAAATCGAGCAAACCCTGTAGCAATAGTAAATTCTACGGCAATGCTTTTAGACCACCTGGGCGCAAAGCATAAAGACGGCCAGTTAAAAAAAGCAGCACGCCTTCTCACGGAGAAAGCCGATCAATTACTTATATCAAAAATCACACGAACACCTGACCTTGGTGGAAGTTGTACAACAAATGAATTTGGAGATGCACTCGTCAATTCTATTGTAGGGGCGTAAGGGGTTAGTGCTTCATCTTATGCTTCCCATTGTCATGGTTAGGCGCCTGACCTAATGCCCCTGCATGGCGGACTTTGACTGTCACGGTAATGTTACCCCTCTTTTCAAAAAGTAATGTTAGCGGAAATTTATCGCCCAATTTAAGTTTCCGGTTAAGCCCGATCATCATTATGTGATGCCCCCCTGGTTTAAGCGAAACCGACCCATGTGGTGGCAAGGGAATGTCCTTGATTTGGCGCATGCGCATGATGCCGTCATCGTTTTTGTGAGTGTGTAACTCGATCCGTTTCGCGACCGGCGCCATGACGCCAATCAACTTTTCTGGATGTTTGCCGTGGTTCATTATTGTCAGATAAGATACGCCATTCTTGGTAATTGATGCGCGTGCCCAGGGATCTTTTATAATGATTTTTCCGTGTCCTGGGTTGTCATTGGAATGGTGGTGTATCGACATTTTATTTTTTTGAGCTAATGCCGGTGCAGCTAAAAAAATTACAATTATAGCTCCCAAAAATGTCTTCAAAATCATTTATGTCTCCGAATCTAAGTGTTGTTATTTAAAATTGCGGCCCTTAAACGATCTGGGGTACACGGGGCTTGCTTAACCCGAACCCCGGTTGCTTGATGTATGCCGCCAAAAATAGCCGGGGCTGTTGCACATAATGCAGGCTCGCCAATTCCCTTGGCTCCCCAAGGCCCCGTTGGTTCCGGATCTTCTATAATATAGGTTTTGATATCTGGAATATCTCCAATCGTAGGTATCAAATAATCATGCAAGTTTTCGGTGCGGCCGGGGATATATTCTTCCATTAGTGCAAAACCTAGCCCTTGAGCAACCCCGCCATGTATTTGCCCCTCCACCTGTTGAGGGTTAAGGGATCGTCCGACATCGTGGGCGGCAGCAATGCGAAGGACTTTAACCGTCCCCAGTTCTATATCAACTTCAACATCAGCAATTTGTGCGGCGAATCCATAGGTTCCATATGGTTTGCCCTGGCCATTCTCATTGAGCGGTTCGGTGGGCGGGTCAAAATAGCCCTCTCCCCTTAACACCTCGCCGTTTTCTGTAATTGGTAGCGTCGAAAGAACAATTTCCCGTAATGTATCATGTTCTTTGACAATCAATTTGCCGGGACGAAAATCAATCGATGCATTCTCCCCAACATTCGCTAGTCGTAAAATTTGACTACGTAAATCTTCCCCTGCCAGCTTTACTGCGTTTCCTGAAACGTATGCCTGTCGTGACGCTGAACTTTTCCCAGCATCGGCGGTAATGTCAGTGTCTCCCCAAACAAGGTTCAACTGATTGAATTGGATGCCCAGACCATCGGCAGCCGCCTGCATCATTGTTGTGTTGGTCCCCTGGCCAATATCCTGTGCTCCTGAATAAAGGGTAACCTTTCCATTTGCCCCTAACCCAAGGTGCATGGTCGAGGGATTGGCGATGGAGGTATTACCGCAGCCATACCACATACAGCCAATGCCAACGCCGCGTCGTTTTATTGTATGAGAGGCGTTGTGTTTTTCTGCTTCTGCGCGCCAGGCCTTCCAGTCACCACGTAAAGCGTCGAGACACTGATCAAGCCCGGCGCTTTCCAATTCTTGACCAGTTGCTGTTTTTTGACCCTTGCGAATTGCGTTTATATACCGAAATTCCAGCGGATCGATGCCAGTCACTTCAGCCATCTTATCCATTAGTGCGTCATGTGCGATTGCCGCTTGTGGGACACCAAATCCTCTGAATGCCCCGGCGGGAGGCTCATTAGCAAAAAAAGCACGTGATTTTGCGCTGACATTAGGAACAAAATATGGGCCGGTTGCATGAATTGGAACTCGATCCTTAACGGTCAGTCCCCATGAGACATAGGC